>CAZZWA010000271.1:0-8321 GCA_964657555.1 uncultured Microcoleus sp. | reverse complement strand
CCCGATAGGGCGGGTGGGGTAGTGTACTTCACTTAGATGAAAAGCGCTGTAAAACATAATTTTTACACAAAAGACTGTCCGTTCGCTTTTGAGGGGTGAGAAGGAATTAAGTCATACAGGCGATATAAGAAATAGAGTGACGCTTCCTATGCGGAAATTTATTTCCACATAGGAAGCGCACCCGAAAGAACGTCCCAAGTAATAGCCGGAGTCGCCCAGATGCATAGACGATACTGTACTCAGTTGGTGTTGAAGTATGTGACTATGGATATTCATAACATCCGGGAAAGTCGGCAGTCTCTCACTTTGCTCATTTGGTTCCAGTCTTTTTCTAGAAAAGCCAGCATTGCAGTAGCTTTAATTGGCTGTATCGTCATCTTAGGTTGGATATGTAACATTGCAGTCCTCAAGAGCGTTTTGCCGGGACTGGTAATGATGAAAGCCAACACAGCTATTTGCTTGATCTTGGGGGGCGGATCTCTGTGGCTATGGCATCGGCAACCAAAAACAAGGATGACGTACTTTGCGGGAAAAGTATGTGCCGTCCTTGTCATCCTGATTGGTCTGTTGACACTAATAGAGTATGGTTTTAACTTAGACCTCGGCATCGACCAAATCTTGTTCAAGACCAGTATCGACCCGTTGAATGATACTGCCCCTGGGAGAATGGCAGTGCATACTGCTGTTAACTTCTTTTTGCTTGGCTTGAGCCTACTGTTGTTAAGCATCCATCATGCTAAGTATCGAATCGCCCAGTTTTGTGCATTAGTCACATTCTGGATCGCTTTTCTAGGTCTGTTGGGCTACGTCTATAGCAACGCCTATTTCTATAAACTTGGCTCCCTAACATCAATTGCCCTACACACATCAGTTGCATTTATTTTGCTAAGCTTGGGCATTCTGTTTGCCCGTCCAGATCTGGGGTTAATGGCTGTTGTCACCAGCCCTAATGCAGGCGGCATCATGGCGAGACGGCTGTTACCGGCTGCGATTGTCATCCCACCAATTGTGTCTTGGCTAATTTTAGTCGGTTATCAACATCAGGTCTACACTGCTGAATTGGCCCTATGCCTGTTGAGTATTTTGAATGTGATTGCTTTTGTGGTGCTAATTTGGTGGAATGCTCGCGCCCTCGGCACCATCGATTGTCGGCGCTCTCATGCTGAAGCAGCGCTCTTGCAGACAAACGAAGAGCTAGAACGCAGAGTTGAAGAGCGCACAATCCAGCTCAGGCAAACCAACGAGCAATTACAAAACGAAATTAGCGAGCGCCAACAGGCAGAGGCAGCATTGCTAAAAAGTTACAACCTTCTGCAAACCGTGATCGACACCACCCCAGATCCCATATTCATCAAGAACTTACAGGGTTACTACCAGTTAATTAACTCTTCCGGAGCAGCACTGTTCAACAAATCGCCCCAAGAAATCCTTGGGCAAGATGATTCAGTGCTGTTCTCACCGGAGATAAGTGTGAGAACTCAAGCACACGACCGTAGGATCATGATGTCTGGCAACTGCGAAACCTTTGAGGAAACTGTAAGCATTCATGGGGAGTGGCGGACGTTCTTCACCGCCAAAAGTGTCTACCGCGATGCTGAGGGCAACATTCAGGGTTTAGTGGGCTTCGCTAAAGATATCACTGGGCTTAAGCAAACTCAAGAGGTTCTCACTCAGGCCAACGAGATATTGGAGAGGCGGATACAGGCGCGGACGGCAGAACTGGTAAAAGCCAATGCCGCACTCACTCAAAGAGAAGAACTCTTGCGCCTGTTCATTGAAAATACACCACTGGCGATCGCTATGTTTGACCGCGATCTGCGCTATCTGGCAATGAGTCAAGTCTGGCTGACCAGTTATGGCTTTGAGGGACAGAACATTATCGGTTGCTGCCATTACGATATCTTTCCGAACCTTCCTGAGCGATGGAAGGCAATTCACCAGAATTGTCTTGCCGGAGCAGTCCAGAAGTGTGAAGAAGATGACTTCGTTCTCCCTAACGGCAGCCAGGAATGGATACGCTGGGAGATTCATCCTTGGCGCAACAGTGCGGGTGAAGTTGGCGGCATCGTCATGTTCACCGAAGTCATTACCGAGCGCAAGCAGGCAGAGCAAAAACTTAAAGCGGCGATCGCCGAACTCGACCGCTCTAACCAAGAGCTAGAACACTTTGCCTATGTTGCTTCCCACGATCTGAGAGAACCACTGCGTAAAATCAAGAGTTATACAGACTTGCTAGTCAAGCGCTACTCTGGACAACTTGATGAAAAAGCCGATAAATACATAGCCTACATCACAGATGGTACAGAAAGGATGCAGGCTTTGATTACAGACCTACTAACCTACTCACGGGTAGGCAGAGGAGAGCTAATCAAAGAACCGACTGACCTAGGGTTAGTATTGAATCAAACCTTAACCAATTTAAGTACAATTATTCAAGAAAGTCATGCAGTTATTCAGAGCGAATCCCTGCCAACCATCAATGCTAACCCCTGGCAGATGGGACAGTTGCTACAAAATTTGCTTGCCAATGCTATCAAGTTTCGCGGTGAGCAACCACCTGAAATTGATATCAAAGCATCGCTGCATGACCAATTATGGACAGTTTCTGTTCAAGACAATGGTATTGGTATTGAACCACAATATGCCGAGCGCATTTTTGTTATTTTTCAGCGCCTGCATACCAGAGAGGAGTATTCAGGAACAGGCATTGGACTTGCTGTTTGTAAGAAAGTTGTGGAACGCCACGATGGACAGATTTGGGTTGATTCCGAGCTTGGCAGAGGCACGACTTTCTCTTTCACGCTTCCGGCTCTCACCTGAAAATAGATGAAGAGTTGACATACTACCCTGTTTTTCCCGGTAGGCAGAGGGGGAAGACAAGAGATTTTCATCTGTTCGTTGTGAGTGCAGCTCATGGCGTCTGACTTGAAAATCAGCAAGGGCAGCAGGGTAAAAATTCATTCATGGTAATGGACGTCGTCCTATGTAGACTGCCAGGGATTGATAGCAAAGCTGGTTAATGGCTTTGCATAAAGTTTATTTTTTATTGGCAAAACTTCTCAAACTATGGTAAAGCCAGCCTTTTAGATAAACTATGTTGATTCTCATTAAGGCTGTTACTTTGTGATAATGCTAGGGAATCTTAATAAGTGAGTTCTCTCTCGATTCGTTGACTTAGGTAGCTCTCAGCTCAATATTGCCGTGGCTATAAAAATGGTAGAGATTCTCTTGGTTGAAGATGATGCAGGAGATGTTGACCTCACTCAAGAAGCGTTGGCAGAGTCTAAATTGCAGATTCACCTTAACGTTGTGCCAGATGGTGTTGAAGCGCTGGCCTACCTGCGTAAAGAAGGCAAGTATGCGAATACCGTTTGCCCTGATTTGATTTTGCTCGATCTCAACCTCCCGCGCAAAGGGGGTCGAGAGTTGCTACAGGATATCAAAAGCGATGAGAATCTGAGACACATTCCCGTTATTGTCTTGACTACCTCGGACACAGAAGAAGACATCATGAAATCTTATACCTTGGGGGCTAACTGCTATGTGAGTAAACCTTTGGGTTTAGAGGAATTTGCCCAGATTGTTAGAGCGCTAGAAAACTTCTGGTTCACCATCGTCAAACTTCCTTCTAGGAGAGACAGATGAGCAATTCTCCAACAAGAATTCTGTTGATTGAAGACGATTTCGATGACGCAGACTTACTCTGCGAATTGCTGGAGTTGGTGCCGCAATCTAGTTTCCAAGTGTCTCAGAGCGTTCGCTTATCTGAGGCGCTCTTGCATCTATCTCAAGAAAGATTTGATGTGGTATTGCTGGATTTGTCTCTTCCAGACAGTCAGGGCTTAGCGACTGTCAAGTCTGTGTACTCTCAAATGCCAACAGTGCCAATTATCGTCCTCAGTGGTTTAGAGGACGAATCTGTGGCCATTAAAGCTGTTCATGAAGGAGCCCAAGACTATCTAGTTAAAGGAAAATTTGATGGTGATTCATTGGTTCGTGCCATTCGCTACGCCATTGAACGGACAAAGGTACTGCAACTTCTCTATCAGAGGGAGCAACAGTTACAACAAGCGAATCAGCATCTATTGCGATTGGAAGACGATTTGCGCGAAGCACTGGCTCAAGAAAAAGAACTTAACGAGCTAAAATCTCGGATTATCACCACAATATCCCACGAATATCGCACACCGTTGATGACGATTGCCTCATCGGCAGGACTCTTGGAAAGCTACCGCCATAGATGGGATGACAACAAGCAACTCGTACATTTTCAGCGTATCCAAACGGCTGTCAACCACTTAACAGATTTGGTTGAGGACGTGCTATTCCTTAACAAGGCTGAATTTGAAAAAACTCTTTTCAATCCAACTGTGCTAGATTTACTGCCCTTTTTTCAGGAATTGATTGCGGAGCTGCAATCCATAGCAGATGAGCGGCATAACGTGATTTTCACTCCGCTTTGTGATTGTGTGGAGGCCACTAGCATCTCTGCCCAACTGGATGCCAAGCTGTTAAGGCAGATATTTACCAATCTTGTCTCCAACGCGATTAAGTATTCTCCCTTCGGTAGCACAGTCCAGGTGAGGCTAACTTGCGAGGACAACAAAGTTATTTTTCAGGTTCAGGATGAAGGAATTGGTATCCCAATTGAAGACCAACCCCACTTGTTTAAGTCCTTCAGCCGTGCCAGTAATGTTGGCACTATTCCTGGTAGTGGATTGGGATTATCAATTGTCAAAAAGTGTGTGGATTTGCACAACGGTCAAATTGCTGTTGACAGTGAAGTTGGTGTAGGAACTACATTCACTATCACTTTGCCTTATATGGCAAATGTACTGGATACTGTTGAATATATATCATAAAAAACTCTTCCCCTTTGTCTCCCTTCCTATTCAAACAGTAGCAATCAACTAGAGGCAATATTACACTTGAGACCAGCGCCAGTTATATGAATTCCATTGGTAAATGCCTTGAATCTCGTACTCAGTACCATTACTAAAGCGGATAACGCAGTTGGTATAGAAATCCTCACTTAGCTCTGTTTCGTAAATCTCAACGACAGTGCAGGGGAACCACTCGCGGGTGCAGGGACCAGTTTCTTGCACCCACTCCCACAGGTTATTGGCGACTTCAATGCGATCGCCTACTTTGAGCTTTAGCCCTGACTCGTCCTCTCGTTCATAATACTCAGCTAGGTGTACCTGCTTGATGCGATTAAGCCACTGCGGACCATAGTGATCGCGAATAAATTGCACTGCTCCTGAATCACGGTTTTCCAGCCAATCGTTGAGGAGTTGAATTTTCCAGGGACGATCTTGTCTTTCTTGTTCTTTGACAAACTCAAGCAGTGCTACGCGTTGCTCGGGAGTCAGGGCGTCCAAAGGATTTTCCGTTCCGTCATCCTCTTCAGTTATCACCTGGTTATTTAACAGGTTTTGAGTCATTTCCTCCAAAACAACTCGCAACAAAATCTGTTTCTGCTTCTGGGTAAGAGAACAAAAAGCTGCATCACATTCAGCAAATGCTGCTTGTAGAACTGTTTCAATCTTAGGTAAAGTCATGGCGGCTAACGGGGATGGCCATCTACACAAGGATTCACAAAAAACGCTTTTCCAAATTGTAGCGAGCCTAAAGCTGTAAGTCCCTTGTACCCTAGAAGGATAAACACAGGTGGGCTTCTTTGGTCTTTATTCGCGGTAAGCTGAGGGTTGAAATTATCGGCAAACGTTAATTCATTATGCTACCTATGAAATTTCCAGCTTTATCTGTTGTCGTGGTGTCCTGCCTGATCGGACTCTTTACCCTGCTGTTTACTCCCCCGGCTCTGGCCTTGACGCAGATTAAACTGTACGATATTTCCTACCATGACTGCCCACCAGAGCTAGCTAAAGGGGCAGTCACCAGTACTGGTGCTAGCAGAGCCGCTAATTGCTTCATTGTCACTGGTAAGACTCAGAACGACTCTAACAAACCAGTTTACGATGCCGATGTTTTTGGTCGCATCTACGACGCTAATGGAGACTCCGTGATGCAAAATCGCACCCGGCTGGGTTCAATCAATGAAGTGCCACCAGGTGTAAGTGATTTTGAAATCAGGATTTCTGTTCCTGCTAGTCAACCAACGCCACTACAGCTCAAACAGTTCAAAGCAGCTGGCTTTAGCGGTATGGTTCGCCGAAGTTAGTGGATTTCCTGTCTTCTGTGTCGAAATCCTTGTATCCCAACTGTTTAGAACCCTGGTGACGCTGATAGCTGCACGAACAGCTGAGCCACAAGTTGCAGCACAAAAATTGCTAACATGGGCGATAGATCCAATCCACCCAGAGGGGGAATGAATGAACGGAAGATATTGAGGTAAGGATCTGTTATGGGACTCAAAACGGATGCTAGCTGGTTCATCCAGCTAACTGTTTGAAACCAAGTTAACAGAATCCTAACAATCAGCAAAATCATGTAGATGTTGAGAAAGCTGGCAATACTTCTGGTTAGTAATAGAGTTGCAGAGGAGTCCATAGCGTCCCGATCAATTCTTAATGATTGGTGGTCTTGAAGATATAGTTTAACGGATATTGCCCCGCTTCGGAGCAGTCAAGCAGTGCGGATGCCTCTTGATAGATGCATGGGATTTCTAGTTTAAGGTTCTAGCGATCGCTCTCTCTCTGTCTCCAGTGCATTTCCGTTAACAGTGCCTAGCTGAGTCCGCACTTCGTCAATTGCCGCATTCAGTTGGGCAATTTTATCTTCTAGGCTGCGGCGAGCCACTTCTATAGAGTCTGAATCTTTTAGTTGACGCTTGTTAGCCTTGCCTGCCTTGGTTTCTGATGTGCCAGAATTGAGTAAAGATGCCCCATCAGTATCTGTTGTCCGTCCAGCGGCAACTACCGCCCCAACAACTGCCCCGACTACTCCGCCTACTAAAGTCCCTATCAGAAATCCGCTTGTAAAACCATCACGCTGATTCATAAAAAACTCAGGATTTAACTCTTACTGATAGCGTAGCCATCTTGGCTGAGTCTGATCAACCATCAACTAAAAGTCGCGTTTTAGTCGCAGGTCATTGACCTGTGGAACTACCATCGTGATTTTTTGTCACCATCTTCAGATTAACTGTTGGTTGACACACCTGCCTAGATCCAGGGTCATAGCTGGGAGCAACGTTGTCAAAATCACTGTGACAAACCACTAAGTGCCGAAGGCGCGATCGCCTGCATCTCCCAATCCAGGCACTATAAACCCATGACTGTTGACTCCTTCATCAATCATTGCTGTGTAAATGTTCAAACTGGGATATGCCGTTCCTAGTTTTTGCAGTGCTGGTGGTGCTGCGACTACAGAAATAATCCGTACTAAAGCTGGCTCGATTCCTCGCTGGGTCAGTTCTGTCATAGCTGTCATAATCGTCCCACCAGTTGCCAGCATTGGTTCAGTGATTAACAACCGTGTTTCTGGGTCAAACTGCGAGGGCAATTTATTCAGGTAACAGCTGACTTGCAAAGTTTCCTCATTCCGTACCAAACCAAGATGGTAAATCGAAGCCAATGGTAATAAGGTCTGTGCCCCTTCCAACAGCGCCAAGCCTGCTCGTAGAATCGGCACTACAACCACTGGCACTTCTGGATTGATGAAGGTAGCCGGACAGGTTGTCAGGGGTGTTTCCACCGTCGTCTCTATAGTAGGCAACCAGTCCCGAACCGCCTCATAAGTCAGCCAGCGTCCCAGTTCCGTCATGGCGCTTTTAAACAGTGTCGGCGGCGTGGCAGCATTACGAGCTACAGCCAGCCAGTGCTTAATCAGGGGATGGGGGGGAACATAAACACGCAGTTGCAAAGTCATAGTCACGAAAGCACTGAGGATAGTAGCTCAAAACCCTGACTAATCATACTGCTTTCCGATTCTTTTCATATGTACCTGCCCCAGGATCTATGCTGAATTATCTTTGTCTATTGCAAAATATTCTTATCATTATTGACATTCATTTTCATTAAGTCTACACTTAGTTTCAGTGTTCTCCTCTCACTAAGGATCAGCAAGTGGGGCCAGTTAGCAGTAGCAGACTGGACGCTGGAAGACAGTAAAAGTGTACTGTTGGCCTAAGGTCTTAGTCGGCAATGCTTGCCGCTAGCCCCTCTTTTTCCTACATAGCAATGCTTAAAAAAGCTGCCGCGCTATTAACATTAGGACTGCAATCTTCCCAAGTTATGAAATGACCCGCCAGCGTTAGGCACGCAGAGCGGGTCAGAGGCACCTGTACCAGGTATCAAAACGTCTCTAATTGGGGAGAGGTGTAGTAGCGGAGAATTTGCTTTTAACGAACCGTGCCA
>CAZZWA010000270.1:0-8330 GCA_964657555.1 uncultured Microcoleus sp. | reverse complement strand
CGGAACATCTCTACAACTGGAAGGGAAAAGAGGTTTACAGATGCGGATTTTGTGTCAGAGGAATGAAAAAAACCACCCCTCTAAGAGGTGGAAGTATCAAGTTCCTATAGAAGTCAAAAATCTCTACTACCAAGCATCCAAATCGATAGCTCGCGAACCACCTTTTTCCAGCTGAACTAAAAGCTTGCCAAGCTGGAACCAAACAAGGAAACTAGTCCCGATTGTGAGCGGAACAGAAACTGCATAAGCTATCTTGGTGGGGAATCCAAAAGTTTCCAACCCAGCTGCAAGAAACACGCAAATACCAATGGCAATTCCCAGAAACGGTACTTGTAATTGCGTCCCTCTCATTTGAGCTAGGGTACGGGTAGAACGGTTTTTCGCCCATTCCTGCACTTGTTGTTTGAGAGTGGCTTGAAAAGCCAGACCAGAAGCGATTCCAGCGAACAGACCGGCAAAGAGTAAAAAATAAGGAGGATCGGGAAAGTAGTACACAAAAACTCCTAAGTAGACGTTGGTCAGTTGTTAGTCGCCCGTTATCAGTTGTTAGTTACCAGTTGCAACGGACAACAAACTAAGGATGAGCGATCAATGACTAAAGACTCTTCTATTGTCTGCTGGATGGTAACAGAGCCGCGACGCCTTCCGTCGAGAGTTCAGCTAGGGCTCCCAGTGCCACATTAAACAGATGGCCTGGTTTCAGGTCATCTTTAACTAAGTCCCAGAGGCGTCCGACTTCCTCCATGTGGAGACGGTCATCTTCTGTCAAAGCTAGCAGTAACTGGCGTCGCAAAAACTGACCTTCGTCAGATAGGAGATACTGCAAACCCAACCCCGCTGTGGGTAGTAAGTCAAAGTTACTATCTGTGCGGGCGATCGCAATCATGTTCTCCAGCCGATGCCACTGAAATTTGCCATCTTTGAACAATACCTCAATTAGCCGCCGTCGTAGTTCCGGAGTTTCTCCTGTAAGGAGACGCCGCGCTACATAAGGATAGGCGACTTCGACAATTTTGAAATTGGGATTGAGGCTGAGTGCCAAGCCTTCCTGGGTCACCAAAGAACGAATAATCAGGGCAAACTTAGCCGGGACGCGGAAGGGATATTCATACATCAGCTCTGAGAACTGGTCTGTGATCGTCTTGAAGTTAAAATTCCCCACGCTCTCGTCTATAGCGTTACCCAATACAGCTTCTAGGGCCGGGACTATTGGTATGATATCTGTGTCGGCTGTTAAAAATCCCAGTTTGACAAAATCTTCAGCTAACTCGACATAGTCTTTGTTAATTAGGTGAACTACGGCACTAACGAGGGTCTCTTTAGTCTCCTGATCTAGCTGATCCATCATGCCGAAGTCAATATATGCCATGCGGCCATCAGGGAGGGCAAACAGATTACCTGGATGGGGGTCAGCATGAAAAAAGCCGTATTCTAGGAGCTGTTTCAACCCTGCACTCACGCCAATCTGAATCAGCGTATCTGTGTCGAGACCAGCAGCTTTAAGGCGTTCGGTATCTGTCAGCTTGCCGCCGTTAATCCACTCTAGAGTGAGAACGCGGGAGCTAGTGTAGCGCCAGTAGATGGCTGGAACTTTAACTTGGGGATCGTTGATGAAGTTGGCAGCAAATTTCTCGGCGTTCCTCCCCTCGTTGAGGTAATCAATCTCCTCAAATAACTTGGTGCCGAATTCATCTACAATCAGCGTTAAGTCATGCCCTAAATTTAAGGGCAACCAGGGAGACATCCAGCTGGCAGCCCACCGCATCAGGTATAGGTCTAGGGTAATTGTCGGTAGCAAATTTGGGCGTTGCACCTTAACGGCAACATCTTCCCCTGTATGAAGACGTGCTCGATAAACTTGACCGAGGCTGGCAGCAGCAACTGGCTCGGGCGATATCTGGCTGTAGATTTCTTCAATAGACCTGTCTAGCTGAGACTCTATAATCCTAAAGGCACTCGCATTATCGAAGGCTGGCAATTGGTCTTGTAACTTCACTAGCTCTTCTAAGAAGTCTTTGCGTATTAGGTCGGGTCGCGTGGAGAGGGCTTGACCAACCTTGATGAATGTAGTGCCGAGTCGAGTCAGCACTTGCCTGAGCTGAATTGCTCGTTTAGAGGCAACATATCGCGCCTCTTCATTGTGCCATTCATCCCACTTCAATCCCAAAATGAACCCTGCAAACATCCAGATGACTGTCAAGGTTCGCCAAATGCCTAACCAGGGACGGTGGTTGTAGTACTGCGCGATCGCCTTGTAATCATAGCGCCTCAACTGAGCGAGTTGATGCTGACTCACGCCTTCTTTTTGCCTCTTCATAACTATAAACTTTTCTCAAAAGGCTATCTAGCCTTTTGCCATTCCAGCGCTTTCGACTGAAGGGATCACTAATCCATCACCCGTAGGGGTTTTGGTAAAAGCTCTGCCGCAATCTAGTTTCTTTGCTCTGTTCGCGTTTATTTTTATTGTTTTCTTAACTATAGTATATAAAACTACAAAAGTATATATACTCAATTAACAAAACTTAACTACTCGATAAATTCAATCAATAGCTACGAAATTTACTTTTCCACATTGAGTGCAGCTTGGCAGACTTTCGTGAGTAGAGAGCAAAGAGCATGGGGCATTAGTATTCCTTCTTTGCCGATTTTCGGTGAGAGCGGCAAAATTGATTAATCAACCAAACTGCTTGCTGTATAAGGTATTTACCCTACCCTTTGCCCCATACAAATTTACTGTTTTGACTTAGCCTCCAGATTTTCCAAGCGACTTTTGAGTTCCTGATTTTCTTTCTTGAGTTGGTCGAGTTCTTCCCGCAGTTGTCTAACGGCTTGCTCGGAACCAGAATTTTTCTGCACCTTTTGAATTGCTTCCTCAGCAATGCGACGAACCCGCCCGTCTGGTGTCTGGTCAGCCAGCGATCGCAGAAGGGGAATAGCCTTAAACGTTTCCATTTGCCCCAGAGCAGAGACCACTGCTACTTGAGTCAGGAAGAAAGATTCTCTAGAAAGTTCCTGCAATTGCGCTAAAATCCATTCCTGGTTATGAGACGTTTGACCAGTGGAAATGGCTCCCAAAGCGCGAATTGCGGCTAAACGTAGGGGTTGGGGGACACTTGGTGTCGTATATTCTAAAATCATAGCCAGTGCTGCTGCTGAGGTTTTCAGCAAGCTGAGACCAGCGATCGCGCCTGCACGCACAACTTCATTCCAGCCAGCCCTTTCTTTGAGGAGACAGCTGAGCAGATGGAGAATTTCATCCTCCTTGCCTTTGAGATTAGGCGACGCTGCGAGCCCCCCCAGCACTCGGGCAGCAGTTGCCTCAACGTAGTAACTAGGATCTCCTTGTTCCACTAAAGGTTTCAAGGCTTCGTAGCTTTTTAGAGTCTTGATTTTGCCCAACCCTTCTACCACCGACCGCCGCACACGGGCCTCTTGATCTTTCAGACCCCCAACCAACTCAAGCATTGCTTGGTCGAGTTTCACCCCAGCAATCTGTTTGGCGACTTCCACTCTCACACCCCAGAAGGGTTCATTTTGGAGCGCAGAGGAAAGAGCCTTCAGGGCCTCTAAACCCCCTTTCTTGGCTAGCGCCTCAGCTGCATAGATTCGAGAGACGGGGTCGGGGTCAAATTCCAGTTGCGCCTTGAGTTCCGACAGGGGATACTCCAAAGACACAGTTTTCAAAGTGTAATTACTGGCATCAAAGCTGATGAATTGGGGCTTTTCCTCCAAAGGGAAGTAAAAGCTCTGTTCCCGTTCGTGCACCCGGACTGTGAAAGTTTTTAGTTTTGGGGATTGAGGAGAAGAAAAAGCAGCTATGTTCTGCTCTTCCTCAGTCCCTAGCCGCTGAGTATAACCGAAAGCAATGGGGATTTTCAGATCGAAGACATCGCTAGTGCTACCGTTTTTATCACGAACCTGAGTTTGAGTGATTGTCACCTTAGCCAGCTTGCTATCTGCGTCCCAAGCATAAGCAACCTTAAAATCTGGATGGCCACCGCGATACACGTACTGGTCAAACAAAAACATGAGATTGTGACCAGTAGCTTTTTCAATTGCTCGTAAGAGATCAATCGTTTCTACTGTTCGATGCGCATTGTCTTGAACAAACGTGTGGATCGCCTTTCTAAAAAGTTTCTCTCCCAACTGAGCCCGAATCATGTGGTAAACACAGGCTCCCTTTTCGTAAAGGTGTCGGTCATACAGTTCAATCGCTTCCCGGTAGACATGGGTAACAATGGGGCGACGGTAGCGGCTGCTATCTTCTGCTAAATAGTTACGTGCTTCATTCAACATATAGTAGGCAGCCTCTTGGGCACCATACTCCTGTTGCGTCCACAGGACTTCCGCATAAGATGCCATGCCCTCTTTGAGCCACGCATGAGACCAGTGTTTGATGACGACTAAATCTCCAAACCACTGATGAGCCAATTCGTGAGCAACTAAGCTTTCCGTGCCCCGATTATCCAAGGCAGCGCGAGCATCAAGCAGGCAACGGTCAGTTAACAGGGTGGTGGAGGTATTCTCCATGCCGCCAAAGATGAAGTCATCGACACAGACTTGGGCATATTTGGGATAGGGATAGGGGTAGCCAAATTTGTCGCTGAAAAACTCGATCATGCGCGGCGTTTTGCCCATGCTGCGATGGGCGTCTTCTTCCCTACCCTTTTCCACATAGTAGGTGACGGGTAAACCAAGCCACTCATCCTGAATCTCGGCAAAGTCACCTACTGCTAAAGTCATCAGGTAAGTGGGATGCACTTGCTGCTGTAACCAGTGATAAATTTTGTCTTCACCAGCTTCTTCTGTTTTGATCAGTTTCCCATTGGAAATGGCGATCAAGGGTTTGGGAACTTTAACCCGAATCTCGGAGGTTGCCAGTTGACCTGGATAATCAAAGCAAGGAAACCAAAAGCGAGAGTCTTCATCTTCTCCCTGAGTCCAGACTTGGGTTGGTTTTTCGGGGTAATGCTGATCGGGAGCAATAAAATATAGGCCACGCTGAGGTTTTTCTACCTCGTAGGCGATCGCTATTTTTATAAGTGTCTCACTCTGAGTGGGGGTCTGCATCTGGATGTACAGATGTTCACCATCATAGTCGAAGGATTGAAGTATCCCATCGATCCATACAGATTGAATATTCTGATTGACAGCATCTAGAGTCAAGTGGTTAATTCCACTCTGTACTGGTGTCAGATGAATAGTGCAAGTTCCGTAAAAAGACTGTCTGGGAATATCGAGAGCTAAGTCCAAGAAAATGTGTTCGACTTGTCCTGGCCTATCCGGGTTGTAGTGAGGACGGGCACCGGGTAATTCGAAGGATTTATGACCGTTATTTTCCGAATCAAAATAGGAGTGCGACATCGGGAGAATGGGCCTTTAGGGCTTTTAGAAGAGGGTGTGTGTGATGATTCTTTTCAGATTAGCGCCTAGGAGCGAGTATCTGTAGTCACAGATGTTACGTAAATTTCAACTAGACGGCTTTATGACGTCTGTTAAGATATGGCTTGGCTGATGCACCCTCTGTGGTAGTTCCAATACAACTCACTTACGAAAGCTCTTACCGAGATTTCCATGTTTTCCCCGTTGCCTCTAGCTCTCCGTGCTATTGGTAGGGGTAGTTGCACCAATAGACGCCCCCGATGAAGCTTTAAAATTCCTCGTAATGACAAAAATAATACCACCATCGCTAGAATTACCACTCAAGTTCCTTAAAACTCAGATCTTGCACTAATGCACAGCTATAACGAGACACTCATCCCCCAAGAGATTGGTTTTCCTTGCCGGAGCTGCATCTTGCCCGTCTCGTCGGTATTAGGTGCAAAATCTAAGTTTTAATTCACTCTTGCATTGTTGTCAACAAACTTTGTGAGGATAACAGACAATAGACTAATAACTAAAGACTAAGGACTAATAACTCAGATGACATCTGCCGTAAATACTGCACCTAGATTCACTTCACGTTTGATTAATGGAGTTCTTGCCATCAAGCCTCTGGCAAAGCTAGCCAAGCACCAAGCGCGTCAGATGATCATCAAGCGAGCCGAGAAGATTGGCGTGCCTTGGACCAAAGAAGTGCAAGCCCTCAGAGAGCGAGACTGGGAAGCTGATCTGACAGAGGTGCAAAACCTTGAGCTGACCTACCCAGAATACTATTTGCGGCCATTCCATGCCTATGACAATGGTAACTTGAACTGGGAAGCAGCTTGGGAACTAGAATGTGCCGCCTATACCGTCCACGCGCACATTTGGCCAGGTGCGGGTGCCCAAGGAGATGCTAAACTCCGCCAAAGTTACCATGACATCCTCAAAGCTCAAGTTGCCTCCCAGCCCCAATATATCTTAGATCTGGGGTGCAGTGTGGGTCTAAGTACCTTTGCCCTTCAAGCAGTGTATCCGCAAGCGCAGGTGACGGGGTTAGACTTGTCTCCCTACTTTTTAGCAGTTGCTCACCATAAATCAGATGGTAAAGCCAAAATTCATTCCGTCTCTGCCAGAAAAAATTCCATCAAATGGATAAATGCAGCAGCTGAATCTACTGGATTACCAGACGCATCGTTTGATTTAGTCTCTATGTTCCTGGTATGTCACGAATTACCCCAGTCAGCAACGATGCAGATTTTTCACGAAGCACGGCGTTTGCTACGTCCCGGTGGACAATTGGCAATTATGGACATGAATCCTCAATCCGACATTTATGCCAAAATGCCACCATACATCCTAACTTTGCTTAAGAGTACCGAGCCATACTTAGATGAGTATTTCACTTTAGACATTGAGCAAGCAATAGAAGAGGCAGGTTTTACTGCACCGACTATTATTGCTAACAGCCCCCGCCATCGCACAGTGATTGCACAAGTCATCAGGTAATTTGTAGCTCATATATCTAACAAATAGTATAACCTTCTTTTGTCACTTTCTCTAGAGAATATTTGTAAGTATTAATGAAGTTATCATTAGTCATTAGTTTTTTTTACTACAAGCATTATTCCTGATAAGCCTGATTAACTAGTGACTAAGAGCTAAGGAATAAAGATTGCCTATATTCTCTATAGAGAGTGATAGAAAAGGAAAAAATTTTTAACGCTGAAACTCATCTAAGGTTGCTGTAATCCTTGTTCCTTGTCCAGAAATATCCGGAAAGCAAACCTCAGTTGTGTAATCTGGATTTAGACAGGAAAAAAGGGAGAAAAAACTCTGTAGAGATATGCAGTACGAGATACAGGGCGTCTTTATTCATCCAATTCCCCAAATTTATTTATAGAGTGAGTGCGCAACTCCAGCTCGAAAAGAGGGGATTGGGAACCAAGCACAGTGAGAAAGGCTAATTACTGACAAAATATCCTCAAACTTCCGTCTAGCCAGCTTTTTAAGTGAATTGTGCTGGTTCTGGTTAAGACTGTTACTTTGTGCGGATTCTGGGGAACCTTATAAATAAGTCCTCTATCGATTTGCCAGCCAAGTGGGAGAGGGCGTAACCGTTAGTGCAAGTTTATACCAAAAAGATGTCCTCACAAGGAGAAAAAGTGGAAAGAGTTCGCTTACTTAATTTGCTCATTGACAACTTGACAAAGACTGAGTTATTGCAGAATCTCGAGCAAAATGGTGGTATTGTATTCACGCCCAATGTAGATCACCTGACTAATTTACAAAACGACCAGGCTTTTTACGAGGCTTACAATATTTCTAACTACCGAGTGTGTGATAGCCAAGTCTTGATATATGCTTCCAAGTTTTTGAACCGACCTCTTAAAGAGAAGATTTCTGGTTCTGATTTTTTTCCGGCTTTTTATATGTATAACAAAAACAATGAATCAGTGAAAATATTTTTGTTAGGAGCTGCCGAAGGTGTGGCTAAGAAAGCTCAAGAAAATATCAATAACAGAGTGGGCCGAGATATTGTTGTCGCTGCTCATTCGCCTTCTTTTGGTTTTGAAAAGAATGAAACTGAGTGCCAAAAAATAGTTGATCTTATCAATAGTTCTAAAGCAACAGTATTAGCAATAGGAGTAGGGGCACCTAAACAAGAGAAATGGATTCTAAAATATAAAGATCAACTAACAAATATTAAGGTTTTTTTGGCAATAGGTGCGACTATTGACTTTGAATCTGGTAACAAAAAAAGATGTCCTAAATGGATGAGTGAGTTAGGAATCGAGTGGTTACATAGATTGATACACGAACCCAGACGACTGTGGAAAAGATATTTAGTCGCAGGTATTCCTTTTGTTTGGTTGATTCTAAAACAGAAATTAAACCTTTATCAAAGTCCTGTATACAGTCAGGCAAAGGTTGAATCAGGTCAAAGAGTTGTTCCGCTGTGAGTAAAT
>CAZZWA010000269.1:6330-8333 GCA_964657555.1 uncultured Microcoleus sp. | reverse complement strand
GGAGTTGCAACGGCAATATGAGCTAAATTTGTTTTGTCAGTTGTTTGAGTTTGCACCACCACATCATCAGGTATGCCTACTAGCAGAGAATCATCACCCTTGGCTTCGTAGACTCTCTCCTCAACCACAACTCGATACTTAGGACGGAGTTGCGGGTTCAAAGTTTGGGCAATGAGAATAATCAGCCACTTGTGAACTTGCGACCAAATCTCTGGTTGTTCCAGATAAGGATTCATTCCAGGAAAGGGTGAGGGCATGACGGCTCTGTGGTGTGAAGCTGGATGATTTCTAGAATATTTGATTTTGTAAGTATATTATCTGTAGCGCAGACCTCTTGCTGATATGCTTGATGCGGCAGGGACTACGACAAGAAAAACGATGGAAATCGCCACACTTAAGACTCCTCGATGGTTTGTTCGCACAGACATTGATGGTTTCTTTGGGTTAGCTCTTGATAACTTTATCCAAATTTTGTTGATTGTCAGTTTGTGCCAGGGAGTGCTTGGCTTCCCTGCCGTGTTAGTCTATGGGCGGATCTTGCCGGGGGTGGCATTAAGTTTGATGGTTGGCAACTTCTACTACAGTTGGCTAGCCTACAAGCAAGGTCAACGAGAGCAGCGAGACGATATCACTGCTTTGCCCTACGGTATCAACACCGTGAGCCTGTTTGCCTATGTTTTTCTGGTGATGTTGCCCGTCCGGTTAGCAGCGATCGCTCAAGGGGCATCTTCAGAGCAGGCTGCTGAACTAGCTTGGCAGGCAGGTTTGGTAGCTTGCTTTGGCTCAGGTTTGATTGAACTGGCAGGAGCTTGGATTGGAAATCCTCTCCGCCGCCTCGCTCCCCGTGCGGCGCTGCTGTCAACCTTGGGTGGCATTGCCATCACTTTTATTGCCATCGGCTTTCTGTTCCGCACCTTTGCCAATCCTGTAGTGGGTTTGGTTCCCTTAGGAGTCATTCTGATCACTTACTTTGGGCGAGTTCGATTTGCCATTCCTGGTGGAGTGCTAGCAGTTCTTCTGGGTATTGGCCTCGCTTGGGGAACAGGTTTGGTCAGTTGGGACAACACCAAGTTCCTTGCTGCACTGCGACCGATTGGCGTTTACTTACCACGGCTGTGGTTGGGAGAATTGTGGAACGGTCGCTCAGTATTAGTAGAATACCTCAGCATCATTCTACCGATGGGACTATTTACCCTCATTGGTAGCCTCCAGAATCTAGAGAGTGCTGAAGCTGCGGGGGATACTTATCCTGCTGCCCCTTGTCTGGCGGCCAACGGTATTGGCACAATTAT
The DNA here is from genome assembly GCA_964657555.1 of uncultured Microcoleus sp. Classification (GTDB taxonomy): domain Bacteria; phylum Cyanobacteriota; class Cyanobacteriia; order Cyanobacteriales; family FACHB-T130; genus CAZZWA01. The sequence goes on along the minus strand of CAZZWA010000269.1, from coordinate 7,041 downwards.
CGCGGCTATTTGTGGCTCCTGTTTCCCGACCACAATTTATATCGGTCATCCTGGGTGGAAAGCTTTGGGGGCAAGAGTGGGCTACTCACTTCTAAATGGGATTATTATGGGTTTTCTTTGCCTGACTGGAACCGTTGCTCTACTCGCTTACTTTGTCCCCATTGAAGCCGGAATGGCAATTGTGTTGTGGATTGGCATCGTGATTGTGGCTCAAAGCTTTACTGCAACCCCATCTCACCATGCCCCTGCTGTTGTTGTAGGTTTGTTACCCGGCATCGCTGGCTGGGGGGCGTTAATTGCGAAAAATGCACTACGGGCAGCAGGTCTAGGCACGCCGGAAAAACCTTTCACCCCAACCCTGATTCAGCAGTTTAAGCTGAGCGACACATATATTGATGGTGCTTTTGCTCTAGAACAGGGGTTTATTTTTTCAGCCATGATTTTGGCTGGCATCACAGTTTACATTATTGAGCGAGACTTCCGCAAAGCAGCTTATTGGTCTTTAGGCGCGGCTTTACTCTCCTGGGTGGGCTTGATGCATAGCTACCGTTGGAGCGTATCAGATACTGTGATTAATTTAGGCTTTGGGACTGGAACTGCTTGGGCTGTTGGCTACATTTTGCTGGCAATTCTCTTTTTATATGCCGAATGGCAAGCCCGCCGTCAACAAGGAGAGCCAAAGGTTGTGAAACCCCCAACAGAAGACGCTTT
>CAZZWA010000269.1:0-6230 GCA_964657555.1 uncultured Microcoleus sp. | reverse complement strand
ACCATGCTCAAGCGGCAGGCAATCTGCTGAATTGTTGTTAGAGGTAATTCCAGTTTTTGTGCGATCCCGCGTACTGACAGCTTGCCGTCCACTAACTGCCAAAATTGCCTCTCTTGGGAGTCTAATTGTAAAGGGGGCTTGCCAGAAACCGCCTTACACAGCACGGAGCTAGGAGCGGGTAGCTTGGTTGCTAGTGATGACCAGTCACGCAAAACTCTCAATCCCAATAGTGTCACCTCTGTTGCTGACAGCGACAAACCAGTCATCTCTTCTCTAGGCAAAGTTGCTGTGGTATCAAACATAAACTGGCCATCTTTAAGCTTAAACAGGGCACATACTCGCAGCAGCACAGAGACATAGAATAACAGTTTCAGCTGCTCTACGGTCAGCACCCCCTTATTTGTTAAGCAGACGCCGATGGGGATATCTACAGAGCAAGAGCAATTGTTAATAATTAGGTGGAGTTCTTCCGACTTGAGCCAGCCCCTTTGACTGATTAGAGAAATTAAGCCTTGGTTATCCGGTCGCTCGGCAACCGCGACAATGCGTCCATGTCGTAGCCAGACATAAGTTCCTCGGCCCTTCTCCTCTTGGTTTGGGGAACCAGATGGTGCATGAATCAGAAGTAAGCCAGTACCTTGCTGACGATCAAGGAACTGAAAAATTTCTGGTAAGGAAAACTCTCCTAAAGTTCCTCTGATCGTCATAATTGTCTATATATAGGGATTACTAATCTAACCTTACCTCGGTTTTTACAATTAGTTATCAAGAATAAATGAAGAATTTACGATAAAACTATGAAAAAATAGTAAAGTTATACATAGCAACAGAAATTGTATAACATATATATAACTACAGTGAAGTACATTCCACACTCCGTAGGTTTACCAGGATATCTGGAAATTTCTGTCTTTATTCCCCAGACTACTTGTCCCGTCTACAGGCAGATTGGTTCTGTCCCTGCTGTGGCGTCGAGACTTGTAAACTTTAAGCAGATTTTCGGAAATGAGAATTTGGCATTTTAAATTCTTAATTATTCGGCAAGTGTAAACTAACTTTACTAGTGACGACGATGGTAGTTTTCCTGTCTTCTCGATATTTTTTGATATCAGCAAGCTGTGGAGTTGCTGTTCCACGAGCCAGCTGAATCAATTATGGCGAAGACACTAAAAGTCTGTTCAACACTGATTCAAAAAGAGCCAACTACAACTGGTGGAGAGAAGTGACCAATCCCTAAACTATTAGACTGCTGCGTATTCCTGACACCAGATGGCTGATATGGCGAGGTTTGTGAATGCCCAAAAGATTGTGAGCAGTTTTGCACTGAGGTTTTCTCGCCTTTATAGACTTTTTTAGCTAAGTTTGCTGTTCCATACTCAACGTCTACTACGTCGTGCTCTCTCTGCTGGGAAGAAGTTATGATCGCCACCTCTTCTAGCAAACCCACCATACTCAAGCGGCAGGTAATTTGCTGAACCGTTTCTATAGAGAGGTGGAGGTGCTCTGCGATCGCCTTTACCGATGCCTTACCATTCACCAACTGCCAAATCTGCCTTTCCAGGGAGTCTAGCCGCACATGTGGTTGTCGAGACATGGCTTTAGTGAGTACAGATTCAGGAGCAGGCAGCTTGGTTGCTAATGATGTCCAATCGCGCAAAACCCGCAATCCCCAGAGTATTGCTTCTGCAGCTGACAGGCTCATACCTGTCATTTCTGCCCTTGGTAAAGCCGCTGTGGTATCAAACACAAACTGACCATCTTTGAGCTTAAACAAGGCACAAACTCGCAATAGCACAGATACGTAGAATAGCAGTTTCAGTTGCTCCGACGAGAGTGCTCCCTGATCCCTCAGGCAGATGCCGATAGGGGTGTAACGAGAGTAAGGGCATCTGCTAATCATCCGGGGGATTTCTTCAAACTTGAGCCAGCCCCTTTGGCTGATTAGAGAGGTCAATCCCTTGTTGTCAAGGGAATCGGCAACGGCTACGATACTTCCTCTGTGCAGCCAGATATAATTCCTTTGTTTCTCCTGAGTTGGCGAATCTGATGGTGCATGAATCAACAGTAGGCCAGTCCCCTGCTGGTGTTCAAGGAACTGAAAGATTGCTGGCAAGGAGAATTCTGCTAGGTTGCCTGTGATCGCCATGCGTTAGGTACGTATATAGTTGATATTAACAACCGTACTTCGGCTTTTACTGATTAAGTATAAACCCTTTGTAAAGCATTTATGAAGAGTCTGTAAAGAAATGATAAGTTATCTATCTGTATAGAAAGCATCCTCAACCCAGCATACAGTTTATCCGGCATTTGCTAAAGTACTTGATCAGGATATCTCTAAAAAGTCAACTTTTATACTTAATTCTTCTTGATTAACTCCATGATGTAGAACAAAAACCAGGTTGTTTCTGGTGAAAACTTGGAGCAAGACGTTGCCCATAAGACAAAAGCCCAGTCTGTCAAATCTACATAAAACTTTACAAACATCCTCTACCAACGTGGCACTCCCAAAGTTGTCATTTTAAACGAAGCGGTTATGGAGCAGTTAGTGCTAGGCAACAGAAATTTTCTGGCAGTTCTGAGGCAGATGAGGCATTTAGGTGATAGGTGACTTCTGCGGCGCGGCACTAGCCAATTTCTCCAGCTTAGTACCACAGCTTTTACAGAACCTAGCGTCTGCATCATGAGCTGACAAACCGCAACCAGGACAGAGTGCTTCAACCTGATTGGCACTTTTGACTAGTCGCTTAATCAAATCGCCCAGTTGCCATGGGATGAGAGCAATCCCCGTCAAAATCATAAAGACTGTCATCAGACGGCCTTCCACTGAAGTTGGAGTAACATCCCCAAATCCGACAGTTGTCATAGTCACAATAGAGAAATAGAAAGCATCCAAAAAAGTCCCAAAAGCTTTAGGGTTGATTGGGTGCTCAACTTGATATATCAATCCCGAATAAACAAAGATAATGGCAAATAAAGTAAACAGTATCCTGGCAGAAATCGTACTATCTTCAGAAATAAACCGACCAAACAATCTTCTACCTTCTATAAATCGGATTAACCGTAAAATCCGGAACCAGCGAAATATGCGGATAAAGCTAATATTGAATAAACCGAGAAAAAATGGCAAAATTGCTATTAAGTCAACCAACGAATAAAAGCTAAAAATAAACTTTAGCCGATCATCTGCACACCACAAACGTAGCAAATACTCCCAAGCAAAAATCAGTAATATACAAAAATCTAATATTTCGAGATCGACTCGTACATAATGTGGTATTGGGTATGTTTCTGCGACAAAAACTGCTGAAGACAGTAGAACTAATCCTGTAATCATCAGATTGAAGACCTTACCAACTGGCGATTCCATGTCTTCCAAGTAAAATGCCATCTTTTGTCGTAGCAACATAAATACCAGTAGGCTAAAACAGCAGGTGAAGCGCTCGCGGCAGCAGCTAGGCTGGTCGCAGCACATCTACAATTATTGTCAGGAGTGTCGTTTTGCAGGAGAACCCAATAGCGTGAACAGCAGTCGTATTGCACCCGGCCCTGGTCAAGAGTCAGTATGGGATTATCCCCGACCACCGCGCCTTGAGGAATCGCCCAAGCACATCCAGATTATTTTCAACGGCGTGGCGATCGCAGATACTCAGCAAGCCCAGCGCGTCCTGGAAACCAGTCACCCACCCGTTTACTACATTCCTCCCAGTGATATCAAAATGGAACACTTGGTGCTAGCCACCCAAGGATCGTTTTGCGAGTGGAAGGGATGGGCTGTATACTACATAGTAACAGTTGGCGATCAACAGGCACCTAACGCCGCTTGGTCTTATCCAGACCCCACACCCAGCTTTGCGCCAATTAAAGATTATTTAGCTTTCTATCCGCAAATGATGGATGCTTGCTATGTGAATGGCGAAAAAGTGCAGCCGCAGCCCGGAGGTTTCTACGGTGGCTGGATCACAAGTGATATTGTTGGGCCATTCAAAGGCGAGGCAGGAACCTGGGGTTGGTAATAGCATTCAGCTCTTCTAAATAGATGAGATGGACGGAAATCAACGTAACTGGTGGGGGTGGAAGGATGATAATTGCCTGACTACCATTAGCCATCCTTCAATCTTCACCAACGTTTATTTGTCCCCACCTACTTAGTGCTATTTTAGGCTTTTTACCTGATCGTAATCTTTACAGTTGAGAGTATTACAAAAGGCAAAAGCGGAGCGCTACCTCACAGCAAATATTTGGTTTAGCATCACTGCTAGTGCCGCCACACCTAAGACAGTCATCAATCCCGCAGGCATAAACTTGCGAGTTTTAGCCAGTCTGACAGTAAAAACAAATACTAGAACAGCCGTGACGACTGCTGCTAGAGTCAGCCCCCAAGTTTGCCCTTGGAGTTGTACCACTCCGCCAAGAATCAGTAATAAGCCGCTAATGCCACCAGAAATCAGTGAGGCTTGGCTCTGAGCTTGAGTGTATCCAAGGATGCCACCTACAACAGCTAAGAAGCCATATGCGATCGCAGCGATAATACCTAGATTCATGACTGAAAACCTAATTGCTGAACTGATGGTATATGTACAGTGGGTAGGGCAAAGGCTGCTGGTTCATCTAGCGAGAATGCTAGTCATGCACGCAGTACTTACTCTACAGAAAAAGTTTGGCTTCAAGCGTCGGCAGAAAATTTAACATAACTTAAGATATATCACCTAGTTTACTGATGGATAGTCAAGCGATCGTCTTACTTCAATCTCTCCAACGCCAAGCAGCATCCCTGTTGCTTTATCAATCCGTTCTTAGCAAAGAAGTTGGTCGCGCCTTTCTAGAACTGTTGCAAGCTCTGCGTTACAGCAAAGGTGATGGATTGGATTGCCTGCGGGCTTACGGGAGTTGGTTTCAAGCCTTAGCTGCGAGAAATCAAAATTGGGAGGACTATCTAATCGCTCAAATTCTCAGAGCTGATAATCCTTTTACCAGGCTTGCACAACAGCAAGAATTTGCCACTTTGCCACCAGCGCTAATCGCAGCTGCCCAGCAAGACTTACAAGCTTTGCAGAGTCTCTATGAATGTAGCTGTGCTGTGCTGAGCGAGTGGGTGCAAAATGTAGCCCAGAGGCCCATTTCACCAGTTGTCTGGTATCAGGAACCAGATACAGCCAGCACTGATATCACAACCTGTGAGTTACAAGCAAAGCTACAACATCTAGAAGATTGGGCTGACGCTATAGAGGAACTGGCAGCTTACTACCGGAAATTTGGCACGGGGTTATTTGCCGAGTATCGGGCTTTGCGCTGGCAGTCTGGGCAGCTAGTGGGCATTGCATATCCCGATCCCGTGCAGCTGACACAGCTAGTAGGCTATGAGTCTCAGCGAGATACCTTGCTGAAGAACACGGAATTTCTTCTAGAAGGTTACCCAGCGCTACACATCCTACTATATGGTAGTCGTGGCTCCGGTAAATCTTCTTTAGTGAAAGGATTGTTGAGCGCGTATGCCGAGCGCAACCTCCGTCTCATCGAAGTTGGGAAATCCGATCTCAAAGACTTGCCTACTATCGTAGAGCAGTTGCGGGATGTTCCCCAAAAATTCATCATCTTTGTGGATGACCTCTCCTTTGAAGAAGATGATGATGCTTTCAAAGCGCTGAAAGTGGTGTTGGAAGGCAACGTCACCGCACGACCTCAAAACGTAGCGGTTTATGCCACATCAAACCGACGTCACTTAATTCGAGAGTTTTTTGAAGATAGACCCCGTCCTAGAGATAATGAAGAAGTTCATGCCTGGGATACCGTTCAGGAAAAGCTTTCGTTTAGCGATCGCTTTGGCCTGACTCTCACCTTTGAGCCTGCCGATCAGAAAACCTACCTAAACATTATCCGGCATCTGGCAGCGTCAGCTAGAATCACTCTCAGCCAAGAAGATTTAGAGTATCGCGCTTTGCAGTGGGCAACACGCCACAATGGACGTTCTGGGCGCACAGCACGACAGTTTGTTGACTTCCTTAGAGCTGAGTTGGCGCTTTCGGGTCAATAGTTTGTACAACCCTATGAAAGTAACTCTACTGAGATCTTGCACCTACCCGATGACCCGCGAGGGAATTAATTCCCTGGCTAATAGCGAAAGTCCTCTGAAGAGGACTAAATGCCTACTGTATAAAGATTTCAGTCCACTAAAGTGGACTTGAGATATTAGCCCGGAGTTTAAACTCCGGGCGGGTGTGGCAACTTACCGA
>CAZZWA010000268.1:0-8342 GCA_964657555.1 uncultured Microcoleus sp. | reverse complement strand
CGATAAAATACTGGTCGTGGCGAAAAGGCTTTGGCAAACTGACAAATATACTCACTCAGAGTTTGCACCAACTCTCTTTGTCGCTCCTGTTGCACCCACCAGTTGGGGTGCCGATTTTCTAGCACTCCCAGCACCATCATTTCTGAGCGCAATAACCCCAACCCATCCACTGGCAAAGCGGCGGCATGCTCGATTAACTCTGGCTGACTCAGGTTGACTAACAACTGAGTGGCAATGGGGTGTTTGTCCTTAATCCTTAGTCTTTGGTCATTAGTCATTGGTTCTCGATTGAGCAGGGGCGAAGTATTTGGATCTGAAATCTCCGTTGAGATGGGGCGATTATTACCCAAAGGCTTCGCCTCTAAAGACTCTTGACGAACAGTAAGTGACGAAGGACTACTGACAAGAGAGATGGTTCCTTGGTCACCATCTACTACTACATACTCGTCGGTTTTAATCAACTGAGTGGCACCGACAGCACCAACAACAGCAGGAATGCCCAGTTCTCTGGCCATAATTGAGGCATGGCAGGTCATCCCTCCTTGTTCAGCCACGATACCGGCTGCTCTCTTAAGCAGAGGCAACCAGTCAGGAGTAATGCTTTTGGTGACTAAAATCCTACCACTGGAAATAGCCGCCACGTTCTTGCTAAAACCTGATATTACTTGAGCTTTGGCCATCGCTTGTCCTGCTGACGCTGCCAGTCCTCTGATTGCCACTAGCAGGGGTGGAGAATTCTCCGCTACTGTCTCTGCTGCCTCTGCCTCGCCTGCTTTATATGAATGCAACTTGGTGTCCGAGGTGGAGGAAATAGGGGAGGGAAGACTGCCTCCTGCCTGAGAAGCGATCGCCCAGGCACTGCCTCGACTTGGGAGCAGGTACGGTGGCACTGTCCCTACTGTGATTTGCGTCAAATACAGACTAGGCTCTGAATTTGACTCCGTTAGAGAGAGAGTCCACTCCAGGGAAAAAACTGCACCCACTTCACTTCTGAACCGCTGAGCTAACTCAATTAGTTGCTTGAGATATTCTTCTTCTAGGGCGTACTTTTGCTGTTGCTGTTCGCTTAAAAGATATGCTTGTAGGTAATCATTCAGGATAAAATTTTGTTCATTGTTCGTTGCTGATGGTTCGTTGCCATTAGATGTTTGCCCCGAACTATGAACTATGAATCCTGAGTTGCGGCGATCGCGTACATTCTCATTAGGGCTGTAGCGGGCGCGCCCGCTAAGGGCATTTCCATAACCCATAGGGTAAGGTAACGCCTGAGATGAATAATGAGTGCTGTTTAGTCCCGCGAGGGTATAGGCAAGGGTTTTACTACCTAGTTGCTGGGAGTACACCACACCAGTTTCTGGATGCACCTTGAAGGAGTCTGGAATCACCTGACCTTTAGACAGCGTGTGAGACAGCCCCCAGGTTGCTTGAATCGAAAAACTGGTGGTGTCGGACTGAAGAGTACCAGAAGCTACGCACTGCCAAATCGGTTGCACTAAAATGGCTAGGTTCAGTTGTTGCAGTTCAATCCCGACACGCTGCCAGTAAAACAGGCTTCTGGCGCGAAACAACTCTGCCCAGGTTTGCTTCAAACTCAGAGTCAGTGGTTTCAATGCTCGCGGGCAAATGTGCGTTTCGTAGAGTCCATCTAAAAATAAGAAGCTAGGGGTGAGGAGCAAGAGCTCTCCTATCCCCTCGTGTTGCTCGCCTAATAGGGGAAACATTTCGTTGCCTCCCCTTTCTAGAGAAGGGTTGGGAGATCTCGGAGGGTTAGGTAGGGTAAGACTGCTTACTGCTTGCTCGCGCAAAGCTATAGAGGGGGAAAATTGCAGTAGTGCAGTTGTCATGGACTGTTCTGGATCTGTAGCCATGTTGGCGCTGTGTGCTAACAACTGGCGCTCAAAAACTGCTTCTACTGCCCAGAGTAACTGGGATACCCATGATTCTGGTAGAGCTGCGGCAATAATTTCCTGGCGAATTTTCTGGGATACCTGCTGTAATTGACGAGGATTATCAACGTCCAGATACAGGGAAGAATAAGGCAAGTCTAAGCCAAGTGGCTCTGACCAGTTCATGGTTTCCAAAAATTCCTGAAAGCTGGGCGCTGGAATGACAAAACCGTTGACAATAGGATAGCCTTGCTGCAACAGAGCGCTCAAGTAAAAGGCTTTTTCACCCACTAGAGGGCGATCAGTAGATTGGATCTGGTCGAGCCGGTAAAGGTTATCCACACTATAACTTTCAATTTTGGATTTTAGAGTCCAAATTTCCCAATTATCGAACTCCTATGTAACATCCTCCAAGCGCTAATCTCTTAAAGGATACAGAGCTGACTTTCTTGGCCACCTAGGACTGACAAATTTAAAATTCCTCGGTCTTTCCGGCGCTTTATACTAGAAAACATGCCCAGCTCTATTCTCTTGATTTTGATCGCTGCACTCTAGTATCTATCAAAAGTCCTTCCATTTGGCAAAGGCGATGAAACAATTAAACACGCATTGCTAGGATAGCGGTTATTTCCCCACCACTGGAACCTTTCATTCAGCATCAAATTGTGATTCTTGCACAGGCGCGTTAGCCTGTATTTAAGGATGGCAGTCTGAAAATAAGTCAGCACAATTCGATACTGACAATTCAGCTTTAATGTATCTTTGCTGCGCTTCAATTATTTCACCTCCTTAAATTTGTAAAAGCAATATTATTACGATTATCTTAGCTTATAATTTATTTTTGTATCCATCAAAAATTAACTGTAAAAATAGGTGACTTGTTAGCGAAGTGGCGTGAAGCGCTAGTTCCCTGTTTTTAACGCTATCCAGCCCAATGCTAACCCCACGAACAGGGCGCGGCTCTGCCACATTTTATAAGTTATAGCTAAAGAAAGGTTCCTAGGCGGGTGGATAAGGTGTAAGATAGTAGATTAACTGAATTAGGAGCAGCCTCTGGCACAAAACCGCGTAAGTTAAACATAGAAGTCTAGTTCTCTGAGTCCTTCGCGTAGCCGCCGCGCTTCATCTGGATTATGCTGCTCGTGAAGAGCGATCGCCTTTCTAAAAGCCTCTAAACTCGCCGGTACATTGCCAATCTTTAGTAGGACAACCCCCAGATTTTGATAAGCTTCTGGATATTTGGGATCGAGGCTGAGAGCTTGCTGATAAGCAGCGATCGCATCTGTAAACAGTCCCATTGCCTTCAAGACCATACCCAGATTGTAGTAACCAATGGCAAAACTGGGATCAATTTGTAATGTGGTTTCATAGGTTTTTCTTGCTTTTGCTAAATCCCTAGATGCCAACAATAAATTGCCCAAATTGTTATAAGCACCTAGTTTTAGCTTGGGCAGAATCGGCTGTTGGATTGCCAATTGATAGTGCTTTGCAGCTTGAGCAAAATTTGCCAGACGAGTATAGGCGTTGCCTAGATGGTAGTACAGTTCATACACAACCCCGTCATCCATCTCATTTGACTTCAAGCCGCGTTCCAGTAATTCAATTCCTCTTTTCAGATCGCCCATTTGAACATAGAGTGCTCCCAATTTGCTGCATGCATATGCATCAGTAGGATGAGTTGAGAGAAAACCTTCCATAGCAGCTTTAGCTTGATTGAGTTTGCCACGGGAGGCGATCGCCTCTGGTTGATAGCCATAGTGCAGAATTGCCACCTCTGGCAAATACCCGACTTGCCAATCAGGTTCTCGCTCCATAAGTACTTGCACGCTATCATCTACTAATGCATGGTAAGGACGATCAAAGCGAATTTCCGAGTGATTGCGAAACAGACGCGAAACTAGAGAGTAGGGAGATTGTACCGCACCAACTTCTTGCCGCACTAGGTTAATGACTAGGTAATTTTGGCTTTGAATTGCCCGCTTCATCGGTTGGACAATTTCTGGCACTAGCACTTCATCGGCATCTAAAACGAGAATCCAGTCACCTTGCACATATTTTAGCGATTCATTCCGGGCAGCAGCAAAGTCATTGCACCACTTAAAGTGAAAAACCTTTGCCCCAAACTCTCTGGCAATTTCCTTAGTGCGATCAGTTGAGCCGGTATCCAGTACTACCATTTCATCCACCACATCCTTGACACTGCCCAAACAAGTGGGCAGGGATGCCTCTTCGTTTTTGACAATCATGCAGAAACTCAGCTTCATCTCTCACCGTGAACTAGCTTATAGGGATCTGTTACAGAACTAACTTAAATTCTGTGCCAAAATTGAGATCAACAATCACTGTAAACTAACTTGTAAGGATTTAGTTATAGCACCAAGTCAAATTCTATGTTATAATCAGCCCCGAATAATTAGTAGCAATCAATAGCAACCAAGGTTATACTAACTTGTCAATGAGCTTGTATGGAAAGCCAAAGAGCAGAAGAGAAAAATTCTTTATAGGAATAACAGCGAAAAGGTTTTACTGGGGAGAAAAAAAAAGATGAGTTCCCGAACAAGCTGGCTCTGCGATGGTGTTTCCAAAAACAGCAAGCAATATCCGGGTGTGTACAGACCCCATAAACCTTACGAAAACTATGGTTCGCACTGTCAGATTTGTGGTAAGCCACGGGAGGCAATGATTCCAAATCATTTTGTTAAGAGACTGCTTCAGCCAACCGTGTTGTCAGGTAACGCGGTAAATTTACCACGAAGAGCGACTTCCCCAGAAATTTGGCAGCTTTTATTGGTCTTGGGAATCCCCACAATTTCTGTCATTTTTGCTCTCTATTTCATGCTAACTCCTATTTTAAAATCTCGGATAGAACTATCACAAAGTTATGAAAGTCCCAACTATGGTATCAAAATAAAATATCCTGATAAATGGGAAATACAGGACAAGCAAGACCCTACCTTTACTGGTGATTTAGCTATATTACTCCCTCCCCAAAAAACAACAGATGAGTGTCAAGCAGCTTTAACAATTGCCGTTGATAATTTTGCAGAGAATCCCCCATCAATAGAGGAATATAAGAATTCAATTATGCAAAAAATTACTGCTCTTAACCCAAATACTAAGATTGCCGATCAGTCGGCTTCAGCTATGCTGTCAAATTCTAGTGCTTACAAATTAGCTTATACCCGCCAAGAGCGTAAATGTAGTCTACAAGTCATGGAAATTGGTACGATTAGGCATAATCAAGCATACTACATTACATATAAAGCTTCCCCAAATATGTATAATAACTTTTTAAAACCTGTAGAAGCAATAATTAATTCATTTGAAATTAAGGAAGTGAATCACTAGAAGTTTATCGTTTAGATGGGATATAGTATAGGCTCGAAAAAAGTTTTTGACTTTTGACTTTCCCCCCTGTTGCATCTACATCTACCTCATATATGAGACCAAAAATATCATAGATGCGCGATCGCAAACCTCCGGGAGGAAACAATTTGACGCTTAGGGGTGGATTTGTGGCGTAACTGTTAGCTGCTTCTATCAGTCTTTGAGCCAGCGTCCAAGATAATCCTAGATCTGCATATTTCTCAAAGATTTGCGGTAGACAATTACTCTGCCTTCGCTGCCGTTTAAATTTTTTCTGATCTTCATAGAGCAGCAGGATATCCTGCAAGCAGTCAGCATATGCCCCTGGAGTATTGAAGGTGAAGCCATAGGGATTTTCAAGCGTTTGAGAAGGTGTTGTATTTAGTGAACTGGTACTCATAGAAAGGGGAATTTGACTGGGCTCTTCTTTTAACACTAGTTGCAAAGAGATGCCCTCATTTACAGCTTCCTCTACTAGTGTATTACTGGGAATCCCAGAAAACTCTACCCCACCCGTTGCCGGAATAGGTATGGCGCGTCCATTAATCCCCACCACGCGCCCCTTCTCATCCAATACGGGGCCACCACTCATTCCCGGTTGAGCAAGATTGCTGTAGATCAAAGAATACCCTTGCTTTGGTGCAGATAGCCCAGAAATCTGCCCATCTGTAAATCTCAACTCCCGCTCTGCGTTAGAGTTAGCGATCGTCCAGCCAGCAACATAGACCCTTGTACCTTGCCTGAGTCCACCTGAATTGCCTAATTTAGCAACGTTGTAATGTTGAGAACTGGCGAACCGCAAAACGGCTAAGTCCACCTGATCACCCAGACATTTAATTTGGTTGTTGTTAATAAAATGTTGTTGCTTATCTTGAGTCTGAACTGTATAAGTTCCCGCTAATTCAACCACATGACAGTTGGTGACGACAGTGTAAATGTTTTCTTGGCGGTCAATAATTACCCCAGAGCCGCTATCCGGCCCATCAATGCGCACCGTAATTTGTTCTGCAATAGCGCCAACCTCTGTACTTGGTAACGCCACAGATGCTTGAGGCATCACAAATAATACAGACGCACTAAACAAAGCCAGGGGGAGCCTATAGGAAAAATTCATCGTTTTCACCTCCAACATACACAGAAAATAACTGAATCCTCCCCATGCCTGAAGCCGGGGCTAGCAGTCACCCCGCTCGCGCTCTCCCGATTTATAAGTGTAGAGACGTTGCAGGCCACGTCTCTACCTGTTGCTGATGGAGAACATTTCTACCTGCAACTGAATCGTTACTCTTATGGAATGCAGCTAACTTAGATACAGCCTGAGGTTGAGATTGAGAATTTTTGAGCATGGCCAATGGGCCTAAGCGATGCACCACAGTTTCCATCGGCACTGCCCAACTGAAGTGGTTAATTATGTCCTGTAATGACTTATCAAGATGAGAACCATCCTGATATAAGTCGGGAGCATCCCATATAGGATCGGCGTGTCTGCCATTAATGCCCACCACCTCACCTTGACTATTGAGCACTGGTCCCCCACTCATCCCTTTTCTAATGTCATTGGTATAACCGATTTTATAGCCCCCCTCTAAGGCTTTGTCTAGCATCAGCGATACTCGTCCAGTTGTGAAGACAAACCCATCTTGCTCTCCTGAAGGCGACGGGGATGCTACATCTGTTGATGGGTATGAGGGAGCCAAAAGTGCGAATAAAAAAAGACGCAGGCTTTGCCTAAGTCCCTGTCCTAAGAGGACGCGCTTCGCTACGCACCTTTCCAACAGAGAGTCGCTATCACCGCCTTGTTGATTGCCATGAACTACGAATAACGAACTATGTAGGGACTGGGTTACTCCGCCCCTACTTCCGCAAAGCGATACTCCGTCCCCTTGAGGGTGGAGAGAGGACTTGCTCTCAGAAGAAAAAGGAAACCCCGCCGCAAATACCTGATCTCCTACTTTCAAGGTAGATGAATCTTCTACAGTTGCCTGTGTGTAGATCGTACCGATGCTACGAAATTGCAAGATGGCCAAATCATTCCCCTGTAATGACTTAATCGGCAACATCTCCATCGCCTGGTACAGGCGCTGATCTGGAGTTTGAATTTGGTAAGGGGGGTTTCCAGCTCTAAGGACATGAGCATTGGTGACAATTGTATAAACTTGCCCTTGCCTGTGAATCAAAATCCCAGATCCCAAAAACTCTTTTGAGAATACCTTAACGGTGATTGCTTGCGCCTTAGAGCGTAACTGTTCTAAGGAAAGTTGGGTTGGCAGTTCCTGCGGCCCAGCTACTAAGCAACTAACTTGCGGACATGGGGGAGAAAGTGGTGCTTGTTCCGGCCAAGCCGTAGCGAAGCGAGACGCGATCGCAGCCATTGCCACTCCACCAATACAGACAACCAGCATTTGTGCCTGCCTGTTCATCCAAACTGGCTTTGGTGATTCCCTCACATTTACCAGCGACTATCCGTTTCTACTAAAATCTCGTGCATATTGACGTAGGTTTCGCCTTTAAAGGCGAAAAAACCGCTAGTTCCATTCCTCTTGCTCAGTTCCAATGGTCTCCCTGTCACGCGAGTCCGGAAATCACGCAGTTGTTGCAGGATCACCTCAGGGTTAGTATCCTGCTTGAAGGTGACTATCAATCGGCTTTTAGAACAAGCTTCACCTTCGCGACGAGCAATGCATAACACTGGATAATTGTTAATAGTTCCTGTGCGGATGTACCTGAGCGTCTGATTTTCGTAGGATCTTTGGAATCTATTGGAAACCTCTTGGCAACGCTGCTCTGGTGTGTAGCCTGAAGAAATGAAATCCTGCGAAACCCAGCGAATCATGGGTTCGTTTCCCCGTGACGTACTTACCATAGTCACTGGTACATCATTACTTGTATCGCAATAGAACTTACTTTCAGCATAGCTGGGCTGAGCCATAGTGGCAGTAGCGCCTAGAGCGAGTGCTGTCCCGCTCAAAATTTGAGTAAATAATTTTGGTTTCACCATGGTATCAAACTCCTGATCCTAATTTTTTCAAATGCACCTACTAGTAGTCCGCCAAGGCAACTTTGAAGAGTAGCGAAATGGGTGATGGGAGT
>CAZZWA010000267.1:3710-8384 GCA_964657555.1 uncultured Microcoleus sp. | reverse complement strand
TTGTACTTGGTAGTAATTTGCCTGCACAGCTAGTACTGTACCCAGTAGCGGCAAAGAGCCTCTAGACTCCTGGACACCTAGGAGTGCGGAATTCATGGAGATGCAGTTGGACGTTGCACTTGCAGGGCAAAAAAATCTACACGGTCTTCTATATGCTCAATCTTATAGCCTTCCATAGCTAAACTATCCGGTACCTGCTCTATCGGCTCTCCCGGATCGAGCCATACTTCTAATAAAGCACCAGGTGCCATTTGCTCCAGATGCAGTTTAGTCCGAACAAAGTTAATTGGACAAGGGGTACCGCGCAAATCTAGCTGAGCATCTGGTGTCTTAGGAGTGGTAGAGGCTGGTGGGTGGCTCATCCTCGGAATAACCCTCCCAAGAATCCGTCTATTCCACCTTTGCCGGTGCGATCGCCCTTTATTTTGGCCAGCTTCTCCAACAGTTCCCGTTCCTCAGCCGTGATGCGAGTAGGAATGTCAATTAAAATCGTGATCAAATGATCTCCTCGGCTGACCGGGTTCCCCAAGCGAGGCACACCGTGGTTTTCCAGCGTCAGTACCGTATTTGGTTGAGTTCCTGGCGGAATCGTCGTCTCTACCGGGCCGTCAACCGTATTAACTTCCAATCGGCATCCTAAAATGGCCTGCAAGTAGCTAATTTTTATTTCCGACAGGATGTTAATTCCATCCCGATGAAACTCTTGGTCTTCCTCTATAAACAAATAGACATATAGGTCTCCTGGCGGTCCCCCACGCTGACCGGCATCTCCTTCTTTGGAGACACGTAGCCTTGTCCCGTTATCCACCCCTGGCGGGATAGTAATTTTCAGTTTCTTGGTCTCTTGTTTGCGACCATTGCCACCACAAACTTCGCACTTGTCCTCGATCACCTGTCCCTCACCATTACAGGTAGGACAAACAGAGACCTGAGTGAAACTGCCAAAAGGCGTCCTCGTAGCTCTCCTTACTTGGCCTGTCCCGCCGCAGGTCGTGCAGTTTCGAGGTCTGCTTCCTGGCTTTGCTCCTGTCCCATTACACGCATTACAGTTTTCTAGATGAGGAATGCGGATTTCCTTTTCGCCGCCAAATACTGCTTCCCGAAATTCCAGCTTCAAGTCTAAGCGCAGGTCGTCACCCCGGACAGGACCGCCGCGTCTTCTTGCGGTCTGACCCATTCCGGTACCACCAAACCCGTTGAAGAAGCTTTCAAAGATATCAGCAATGTTATTTATGTCGCCGAAGTCCTGGAATCCAGAACCAGCGGCACCTGAAGCTACTCCAGCTTCGCCAAAGCGGTCATACCGTGCGCGGGTTTCCGGTTCTGAAAGGACTTCGTAAGCTCGATTAATTTCTTTAAAGCGCTCTTCAGCACCTGGTTCTTTATTGACGTCCGGGTGGTATTTCCGGGCGAGACGACGGTAGGCGCGCTTGATTTCTTCTTTGTCGGTGTCGCGAGATACACCGAGAATTTCATAGTAGTCGCGGGCCATAGAGCGCTGCTTTTTTTTAATGGTTAGTGGTCGGTGGTTAATCTTCAAGCATTCCTTTGTTTTGGCTCAAAAATCAGGGGCAATAGACTTTTGGTCCAAAACAAACAGCTAACTAATCAACTGGTTCATAGTCTGCCGTTACAGTTTCGGCATCCTCATCGAAATTAATAAAATCGATTTCTTCTTGTGTTGGGCTCTGTTGTTGGTTAATATCTGTAGCACTAGTGGTTGTGCTATCAGTTGCTTCCAACTCCTCTACTTTGGCATTTTTGTTGCTAGCTTCGTATATTCCAGTACCAATGGCAAACAGGGTCTGTTGAAAGCTATCCAGCCCTTGTTTGATCTCCTCAGGACTGACTGAGGAGCTAGCAATTGCCGTTTTCAGCTCTTCTAACTGTTGATCTGCCTGTACCTTGAGGTCTTCTCTAATCAAGTCGCCATTGTCATTTTTGGTCGATTCATAACTGTACAACAGGCTATCCAACTGATTTTTCAGCTCAACTACCTGTATGCGGCGCTTGTCTTCGTCAGCAAAAGTTTCTGCCTCTTGCCGCATGCGTTCAACTTCCGTAGAACTCAATCCACCTGTATTGGTAATGCGGATGCTCTGCTCTCGACCAGTGCCTTTGTCTTGTGCTGCTACTTTCAGAATTCCATCGACGCCGATTTCAAAGGATACTTCTATTTGCGGGACACCTCTAGGCGCTGGGGGAATACCAGTCAGCAGAAATTTACCGAGACTTTTATTGTCCCTAGCCATTGCCCGCTCACCCTGTAGTACGTGGATTTCTACAGATGTCTGTCCATCTGTAGCTGTGGAAAATACCTGCGACTTACTAGTGGGAATAGTGGTGTTGCGTTCAATAATTTTCGTGACTACCTCTCCCAGGGTTTCAATACCCAAGCTCAGAGGTGCCACATCCAACAGCAGCAGATCTTCGACCTCACCGCTCAACACGCCACCTTGAATCGCCGCTCCCAGGGCCACTGCCTCATCTGGATTAACTGAGCGGTCTGGTGCCCTGCCACTAAAAAACTTCCGAATTGCTTCTTGAACTGCTGGTATTCTGGTCGAACCACCAACTAAGATAATTCTGTCTACCCCATCTGGTTTCAGTTCGCAGTCTTTGAGTGCCTGAGTCACAGGTTCAATTGTACTTTCCACCAGATGACCAACAAGTTCTTCAAATTTGGCTCTGGTGAGTTGCATTTCTAAGTGTTTTGGCCCTGTTTCATCGGCGGTGATGAACGGTAAGTTAATTGAAGTGGCTATCATGCTAGAGAGTTCAATCTTCGCCTTCTCTGCTGCTTCCCGTAGACGCTGGAGGGCCATTTTATCTGTTGATAGGTCAATGCCCTCTTGATTTTTGAAATTGTCTATCATCCACAGCACGACACAGTTGTCAAAGTCATCTCCACCCAAGTGATTGTTACCTGACGTGGCTTTGACCTCGAAGACACCGTCACCTAATTGCAGTACAGATACATCGAAGGTACCCCCACCCAAATCAAATACTAGAATGCGTTGCTCTTGGTCTTGCTTGTCCAAGCCGTAAGCTAGAGAGGCAGATGTAGGTTCGTTGATAATCCGCAGGACTTCCAGTCCGGCAATAGTGCCTGCGTCTTTGGTCGCTTGCCTTTGGGCGTCTGTAAAGTAAGCTGGTACAGTGATAACTGCTTGTTCTACTGGTTCGCCCAAGAAATTTTCGGCATCCTGCTTCAGCTTTTGCAGGATCATAGCAGATACTTCCTGAGGCGTGTATTTGCGATCGCGAATCTGGACGTCTACGGTATCGTCTCTGCCTCTCACACAGTTGTACGGTACCCGCGATCGCTCCATGTCTGTGTCATCCCAGCGCCGACCGATAAAGCGCTTAATGCTATAGACTGTATTCTCAGCATTCGTTACGGCCTGCCGCTTCGCTAGTTGACCCACCAACCGCTCACCACTTTTGCCAAATCCTACTATACTTGGCGTGGTGCGACCGCCTTCTGAGTTCGGTATAACGATGGGTTGACCCCCTTCTAAAACAGCGACGCAACTATTGGTCGTGCCCAGGTCGATGCCAATCACTTTTCCCATAGCTAGGCGGCTCTAAATGTTTGCAAGATTTGTTGAGTATTTCTAGGAATTAACTTCCTAGACTTAACTCTACCCTGATTTAATGTTCCTCTACTTGATTCTAGACAGTGATACCCTAGGTCGTCGATACCGATGCTAAAAGACCATTCACTTTCGTAGTATCATAGCTTGCCTTCCTTTGAAGTTACCACTGGCACATGAGCCGCAGCCACTTTGACCATTCTCCATCCTCTATAGCTATATTAGCGTTCACACAGAAGATGATGTGGGAGCATCACCAGCATCTTCACTAGTTTCCTCGGGAGGCGCAGCAACTTTAACCATTGCGTGACGCAGTACGCGATCACCCAAGTAATACCCCCGCACCAACTCTTCAATCACCGTACCTTCTGGGTGTTCGTTTGTTGGTTGCCTCATCACCGCTTCATGGAGATTGGGGTCAAATTCTTGCCCTTCTGGACGCATGGGAGACACACCTATGCGCTTCAAGCTTTCAACCAGCTGCTTGTATACGCTTTGGTAACTTTTCTGGATATTTTGTTCTGCCTCTGTTTTCGGCTTAATTGCTGCTCGCGCCCGCTCAAAGTTATCCACTACGGGCAGTAACTCACTTAGGGTAGAACACTTCACCTGCTGTTCCAAGTCTTCCTTTTCTTTGCTTGTGCGCTTACGGAAGTTGTCAAAATCTGCTGCTATACGCATTGACTGAGTTTTAAATGACTCACACTGATTGTTGCTAGCGTCTAGCTGCGCTTTCAGCGTCTCCACCTGCTGTCTTAAATCTTCCACTGTTTTTTCGTCTACTACAGCCGTAGCAACTTCTGCTGCCACCTCTGACCCAGTGCCAACTGGTGACGCATCATTTATTTGGTCTTGAGAAGAAAAATGATGCTCTAAATCTAGCTCTTCACTCATGTCCACCTTCTCCTGGGAAGATATCTCCTGCGGCGCTTCACTAGCCACTACCTCGCCATCGTTAGATTGTGAAGTATCTAGAGATTGCTTTTCTTCGATCATCGTGTACCCATTCCAATTAAGAGACTGCCTGCAAATCGCGATCTTGCTTGTTCGTGCTTCCCCACTAGCGCCACCTCTCACT
>CAZZWA010000267.1:0-3610 GCA_964657555.1 uncultured Microcoleus sp. | reverse complement strand
AATATATATTACTACTGTACCTGCTTTCCCGCTTGGTAGAGGCTATCATCATGTATATTCCCCTTTTATTCAGAGCCAGAGCGTTTCGTGAGTCCTCTCAGACCTAGATTATCTTAAAGTAAGAATCATCCTTAAGTAAAGGATATTTGTAACCCCATGGCAGGCACTTTTGCTTTTTGAGAGAAAAAAAGCTTTGCCCTAGGAGTGCCATCCAGCTTAAGGGACACCAAGATAATGTCTTTTGTCATCCGTCAAACAGGTATCTGGATAGACTTCGCACGGGCACAGATGGAGCTTTTTGGCTGATGGGGAGATCAGAGGGACTCGGCAATGCTATCCACCTCCCCATCAATTAGATAGAAGCTCAGATTATGACCAAGCGCAGTATAGTTGACCCTACCCAAGACTTTACCCGTCTTTTCCTTACTCCAAGCGCAACTCAGCCTCATGCTTTTGGGAATACTTTATTAGGAGATATGTTGATAAATCTATGACTCAGTCCTCATCACAACGCCGCGCCCTCGTCGTCCGCAATGATTTCTCGCCCTTTGGCAATAAGGTCATTCAGGCGGGAATCGTCAATATAGAACAGATGCAGCAGGCGCTGATTGAAAGCCGCAAGACAGGAAGACCGATAACAGAAGTTATTGAAGGGCTAACTGGACGCAGTCTGCCTCCTGATTTGCTGCGCCAATACAAAAAGCAGCAACTGTTTGAACTCAAAATTCTTTACGGCGTTGAATCTCTAGATCCGGAACTCAGTCAAATTACCACTACTCACATGGGGCAACTGATTGAGACACTGATTCCTATTGATGTATGTCGTCGCCATAAACTAATACCCATATCGAGGAGTGAAACTCAGCAACCAACAGTGTTGGTTGCTATGGTCGATCCAGATAATCTAGGTGCCCAAGACGATCTGAACCGGATTCTGCGGCCTCAGGGAGTCGGGTTACAAAGAATGGTGATCACCAGGGAAGACTATGAGCGGCTGATTGGTCAATACCTGGATGCTCAAGCTAAAGCGGAGGAAGCCCTGAAAGTCGCCGAGAAGACAAACATCGACTCGGATCTTGAGGGGATAGAAAATCTTGACCTCGTGGAAGCGGACGATGAGACAGGGGAGGACATAGGGGCAGAGGATGCCCAGGGAGCCCCCATAATTAACCTCGTCAATAAAATCCTGATCAAGGCGCTGCAAGAGAAGGTTTCTGACATTCACATAGAACCGCAAGAAGAATTTTTACGCGTTCGCTTTCGCAAGGATGGGGTGCTACAGCAAGCTTTCGAGCCCCTGCCCAAAAAAATCATGCCTGCGGTCACAGCCCGCTTCAAAATTATTGCGGATCTAGATATTGCGGAACGCCGGATGCCGCAAGATGGTCGCATACGCAAGATATATGAAGGACGCAAGGTAGATTTCCGCGTCAGCACCATCCCCAGCCGCTACGGGGAGAAGGTGGTTATGCGGATCTTGGATAACACATCCACCCAGCTGGGCTTGGATAAGTTGATTACGGATGAAGAAACGCTACAGACTGTTCGAGAGATGGCCAGTCGTCCCTTCGGACTGATTTTGGTAACAGGACCAACTGGATCTGGTAAATCTACGACCTTGTACTCAGTCTTGGCAGAACGGAACGATCCAGGAATAAATATCAATACGGCAGAAGACCCGATTGAGTATTCATTACCGGGCATCACGCAGGTGCAAGTGATTCGGGAAAAGGGCATGGACTTTTCTTCAATTCTGCGGGCTTTCATGCGGCAAGACCCAGATGTGATTCTAGTGGGTGAGACGAGAGACAAAGAAACTGCAAAAACGGCTATAGAAGCTGCATTGACAGGGCACTTAGTGCTAACAACGCTGCACACCAATGACGCTGCTGGTGCGATCGCTCGGTTAGACGAGATGGGAGTTGAGCCATTCATGGTTTCTGGTGCCCTACTTGGCGTTTTAGCACAGCGTCTAATGCGGCGCGTTTGCAGCGAGTGTCGCATCACTTATTCGCCGACCAAAGAGGAACTTGCTCAATATGGTTTATCTGCTACCAATGAAGGCGATCTAATCTTCTACAAAGCTAATACCTTGCAACCAGAGGAAATAAGTGCTGCTAAAACAGCAGGGCACCTTTGCCAGAAATGTAACGGTGTTGGCTACAAGGGTCGTGTGGGCGTCTATGAAGTCATGCGGATTACAGAGCGACTGCAAACTTTAATCAACGAAGGTGCCCCTACCACGCTGATTAAAGAGGCCGCAGTAGAAGAGGGCATGAAGACACTGCTAGCCTATAGTTTAGACTTGGTGCGTCAGGGCTATACGACCCTAGAAGAAGTGGAACGGGTGACATTCACAGATACAGGCGTCGAAGACGAACTCAAAGCCAAACGCAAGAGTTCTCTGACATGTCGCGGTTGCGGGGCGGAAACAAAACAGGAATGGTTTGATTGTCCCTACTGCTTGACACCTCGTTTTGCTGACTAAAAGCGAGCTAGTCATTTGACCAATGACCAATAACGAATAAGGAAACAACCCTATGGAATTGATGATTGAAGATTTGATGGAGCAACTCATTGAAATGGGGGGTTCGGACATGCACATCCAGGCTGGTGCACCCGTCTACTTCCGCATCAGCGGCAAACTCACCCCCATTAATGAAGATCCACTGACTCCCCAAGAGTGCCAGAAACTAATCTTTAGTATGCTGAACAACACCCAGCGCAAAGATTTAGAGCAGAACTGGGAACTCGATTGCTCCTATGGAGTGAAGGGCTTAGCTCGCTTCCGCGTCAATGTTTACAAAGAGCGGGGTTACTATGCTGCTTGCTTGAGAGCTTTGGCATCTAAAATCCCCAACTTCGATCAGCTGGGTCTGCCAGATATCGTCAAGGAAATGACCCATCGACCCAAAGGATTGATTTTGGTCACAGGGCCAACTGGTTCTGGTAAAACCACCACAATGGCGGCCATGATTGACTTGATCAATCGGACGCGGGCGGAGCATATCCTCACGGTGGAAGACCCAATAGAATATGTTTTCTCGAACATCAAGAGCCTGATTCACCAACGTCAAAAGGGCGAAGACACCAAAAGCTTTTCCAACGCGTTGCGGGCTGCACTACGGGAAGACCCTGATGTGGTTCTGGTGGGAGAAATGCGCGACCTGGAGACGATTGGCCTAGCCGTCTCGGCAGCAGAAACTGGTCACTTGGTATTTGGGACACTACACACAAATTCGGCGGCGCAGACTATAGACCGGATGCTTGATGTGTTCCCCGCCAATCAACAACCCCAAATTCGAGCTCAACTGTCCAACTCCTTAGTAGCAGTTTTCAGTCAAACCCTAGTGCCCAAGAAAAACCCGAAGCCTGGTGAGTATGGTCGGGTAATGGCTCAAGAAATTATGGTGGTGACACCTGCTATTGCTAACCTAATTCGAGAAGGTAAAACACCTCAAATTTACGGTGCTATCCAAACCGGGGCTAAATTGGGGATGCATACGATGGAAATGTGTTTAGCTGATCAAATCAAAAAAGGCTTAATCTCCTTTGAAGCAGCAATGGGCAAGACTAGCAAACCAGACGAACTACAGCGTCTGATCGGTGG
>CAZZWA010000266.1:1205-8384 GCA_964657555.1 uncultured Microcoleus sp. | reverse complement strand
GCTTGGGAGAAAATTGTTGCTGGTGCCAGTCTAATTCAGGTATACACAGGCTGGGTTTATGAAGGCCCTTGGATGGTGCGACGCATTCTAGACGGGCTGTTGCAAAAGTTGCACGAGCACGGATTGGCTTCTATTGCGGATGCTGTTGGTCTAGAAAAACATTAAGATTTAAACGACAAAGACGTCTAAACCCACATTCCACAGGTTTGCGATCGCTTTAAGAAATTTTCTGGTGTTCAGGCAACACTCTTAGTAAATTGTTGAGAATGATCTCAATCAGCTCGAAATAGCTAAAAGCAGATAAAAAAGCATACAAGCTTTATTTAGCAAAAATCAGACTGTGAAGTTTGCAATCCCCTGCTAGATCGTGTAAGCGATTAGCAGTGGGAGGATGTCAAAGAAGAAACTGGTACTTGAGGTTGGGCAGTTCCCACTTCAAGAACTTCAGTTTTGACGATAATGTGGTGCTTGGAGTCAAACGTAATCTTCCCTTGTTGCTGTAACTTGTTGAGTAGGCGTGTGATCGTTACCCTCGTGGTGCAGCAGGCTTGGGCGAGATCTTCATGAGTCAGGCGAACATTCAGTCTCGTTCCTTCTTCCACAGCTTGACCGAATTCTGCTTGCAGGAGTAATAAGAAATGGTATAAGCGCTCTTGCACTCGTCGCTGTCCAGCAATGGCTAGAAGAGATTCTGTCTGCCGTAGCCGTTGGTTAATTTTAGGTAAAAGAGTCTGAGCTAGACGAGGGCAGGCTAAGATCTCTGTTAGCGAAAGAGATACTAACTCAACATTCTTTGAGAAGGCGATGGCTTGGTAGACAGGCAAGGAAGTTATAGCACTGCCAAAGGCCATTGATGGCCCTGCCAACCCTACAAGCACCTCAGCACCGTTTTCTGAGAGCGTACTCAGCTTTACCAAACCTTGACAAACTAGCCAAAGGGCTTGAGGTTGTAGAGATATAGTCTCCCCCTTGGCATAAACACACCTTGGGTAATCCTGGATGGGGTTGCACTCATCACCTTCTCTCACTGTCGCTAAGGGCAAGCGCTTGGTGATATCGCGCAGCAGCCAGCGCATTGTCACCAAATTGCCTAACTTGTCGCGAACTGCGGCTACAGTCACAGCAACATCAATAGGATCGCCGCCATGCACAGAAAAGCGCACTTCCCAATCATGAACCCGACTGGCATCGCGCAAGCGGTTGAGTTGGTCACGAAAAATTCGGTGCTCGCCATCGACAAAGCCGATCAGCGGTTGGCCTATCAAGAACTGCTGCGAGATCTTGAGTAGCATGGCAGCAGCATGGTTGGCTTCCTGGATGATTCCATGTGCATCAGTCACTAAGTAAGGGTAAGGTGCAAAATCGAACAGCTCCTTGTAGTGCAGGCGTTCCGCTTCTACCTCCGCTTGTGCGACTGCCAGGGCTTTACTCTGCTGGCGTAACTCCTCCGACGCGACCTGTAGTTCTTCGGAAATAGTACCTAGATCCATCAAAGCCACTGGCAACATTTCTAGGGAAGGCTGCACTGAGGAGCGATTGTGATACACAATCTCCAGACGCTTGTGCATGGCTTCTATATGTTGAGCCAATGTGTCCACTTTCATATCACCCTCTTACCGTAGTCTAATCAAGGAAAGCGTAAATTACGCTCCATAGCTTTCCATGCTTCTTACCTAACCTTAATAGGTTGACACCTAGATTGTTATAAATCTTTACATTAATTTTAATGTTGACCTAGAAAGTATGTCTCTAACGAGCCAGCTCTTGTATATAAGATCACAAAAAAACTTAACGATTTTCCTTCCTTGAGATGGAAGAACAGAAATGGTAACAGAACTAAATTTGGAGAAAGTTATCCCTGGCGCAAGGAACTTGTCGTGGGATACGCTGACAGACAACCTCCAAGTCCCTAGCTTACTATTGCTGGGGACTTTTTGTATTAACAATCACTGGCAAAGTTAACATCACTCTCTTCCTTAGGAAGAAGTAGCACAGAACAGTGACAGATATTCTGTTTATCAAGGACAGTAATCGGACCTATGACAATTTGGCCTGGAGTTGCCGCCGGAAAAATAGGGATTTGTTTTTTAGTTAACTAATTCTTATTTAACTTCCGTTAGCAACTTCCCAGGTTTTCTTGTATGTAAGTATACCCCAAAGCATTGTTTAGTCTCGCTCCTCCCTCTTAAAAGCATCAGTATTCCGTAGCAAGTTGGCTGCCGTGGCGCTTTGCACCTCTTCAATGGCAACTTAAGATAGTGTTGACCGCGTATCGGAAAATTTGTCACAAAGAGGATTAATACCAAGCTATGATGACTATTTGGATATTTAGGTGGCATCGTTAGCGCGTTCATGCCGTTAGGCCATGGCAGTGCTTACGCGCTACACCTTAAATACTCCCGCCATTTGTGCTGACGCTGCCCTTAGGGGACAGTGTTCGCGTTCTTGGCGGCTTAACTGAACTATGCAAAGTCAGGATGTTGCTGTGAACCTATCAGAGTTTGCATTGTTCCTTTTTTCGCTCCTAACAAGCGTCATTGGGCAATTTTTTCTGAAATCTGGGGCGTTGAAGCTTGGACAGGTCAATGTTGCTAATGCCTTTAGCCTGATTGTCAATATCATCAAAACGCCAGAGCTGCTGATTGGTCTTTCTTGTTATGCTGTAGGGGCAGTTGCGTACATTTTGGTACTGACGCGGGTGAATCTTAGCGTTGCTGGCCCTGCGATCTCTCTAAGCTATGTTTTTGCACTTTTAGTAGGTCACTTTGTCTTCAAAGAATCCATTCCTCTCAGACTTTATATTGGTATGGGGCTGATTATCAGCGGGGTAATCTTGGTAATTTGGAAAAAGTGAGTTCAGGAGTCAAGTCCCTTTTGGCTTAATGAAGGGGTGTGACCCCCAATTCTTCAATCGCATCCTGGATGCGGTGGGATGAGTTTAAAGCAATCTACTGATCTAATAGCTAAAACTATGCCCTTAAGACAATAGCAACTTAACTCTTGTTCAGCAAATGGGAAATTTAGTTCAGTAGCGATCGCCACACCATCAGCAGCATTGAATTCAGTGCAATTCCACAATCACCGCTCTGGCCTTCACCGTAGCACAATAGAGAAAGGCTTTCCTGAGCAAGATATGCAAAAACGTCTGTATGACCTTAGTAACAGCATAGCGATCGTAGGGTTTACGCTCTTCGTGTTGCTGCTCTGGCCAGATTTACTAACAAATCTTTTATCATCTGGCGGTTTTATACCTCACGGCCATTGCTACCTGTGGAAACCAGAGCTGGTGTGGCTGCATGTCGCCTCTGACGCCTTGATCGGACTTGCTTATGTCTCTATTTCAGCCACCCTTGCCTATTTAGTATACAAAACTCGTGACGACATACCGTTCCACTGGGTATTCTTGGCTTTTGGATTATTTATCATTGCTTGTGGCTCAACTCATTTTATAGAAATATGGACGCTTTGGACACCTATTTATTGGCTATCGGGAAGCATTAAGTTAATTACCGCCGTCGCCTCGATCACTACAGCTATGGCACTGCCGCCTTTAGTTCCTCAGGTGCTGGCGCTGCTGGAAGCTGCTAAGACCTCAGAAGAGCGTAGATTAAAGCTGGAGACTGCCAACCCAGAGCTGGAGGCGCTTTATGAAAAGCTCAAGCAACTCGATCAACTAAAAAGCCAATTCTTTGCCAACGTCAGCCATGAACTGCGGACGCCACTGGCTTTAATACTAGAACCAACTGAAAGGCTGCTGGAATCTAGACAAATTAGTTCGTGGCAGCATCAGTACTTGGAGGTAGTGCACCGCAATGCTCTGATCCTGCTCAAGCGCGTTAACGATTTGCTTGATGTTTCCAAACTGGAAGCGGGCAAGATGGCACTCAACTACACTAAGGTAGACTTAGCCCAACTTGTACGCCTCACGGGTGCTCACTTTGAACCACTGGCTCAAGAGCGCCAAACATCATTCTCTATCGAGACACCTCCATCCCTCCCTGCACAAATCGATCCAGAGAAGATACAGCGTGTTTGCTTCAACCTGCTCTCTAATGCATTAAAATTCACTCCCAACGGCGGCAGCATCCGTTTTGCCCTTAAGGATTTAAGAAAGCCAGAGCAAAATCCACTATGGGAAATCACCGTTGAGGACAGTGGTTCTGGTGTGCCGCCAGAGTTGAGGGAAGCTATTTTCGAGCGCTTCCAGCAAGGGGAAGGCGTTGACAATCGCCATTTTGGTGGGACTGGTTTGGGACTGGCCATTGTCAAGGAGTTCGTTGAACTGCATGGCGGCACGATCGCAGTCGGCGATGCCCCTTCTGGAGGAGCACTTTTCAGCATCTTTGTGCCACTTGTTGCCCCCTCTGGAGCAAAAGTGCTCCAGCACGCAGTTGACACGAACTATACAGAGGAAATTGCCGCTCAGGTTCTGGCAGAACTGAGTGATGAGGCTTTGCCCAGCCAGGATTCATGGGTTATGGGTGAAGAGGAAGCAGATAGCCAATCACTGATCGCCACTTCCCAACTGCCAAAGCCTCTAGTGTTAGTAGTAGAGGACAATCGGGAAATGAACCTGTTTATTTCCCGGACATTAGCAACTGAGTACGCTACAGTCACCGCTTTTAATGGCCGGGAAGGCTTGGAAAAAGCAATGCAGTTGCGCCCCGACTTAATTCTCAGCGATATCATGATGCCTCAGATGACTGGCGAACAACTGGTGCAGGAGATCAGGAAATGCCCTGAACTCAATGCCATCCCGATCGTGCTGCTAAGCGCCAAAGCAGATGATGAACTGCGTGTCCAAATGTTGCGCAATGGTGCTCAAGATTACCTGATGAAACCCTGCTCTTCAGAAGAGCTGCGGGCCCGCGTAGGAAACCTAGTCGCCATGAAGCGTGTCCGCACAGTCCTCCAGCAGGAATTGAGTACAACTCATCAGGACTTAGCCACATTAGCAAACGAGGTTGCTAGTCGCAATCGCGAACTGCAACAGCTAGCAGCAGAGTTAGAAAGCCGGGTTGAGCAACGAACAATTGAGCTACAAACAGCCAATGAACTGCTCAAACAGCAAATTGCTGAGCGCCAACAAGCAGAGGAGTTCCTGCGGCAGAGCGAAGAACGCTTCCGCAGCTACTTTGAACTGCCGCTAGTGGGCATCGCCATCACCTCACCCGAAAAAGGCTGGCTTGAAGTCAACGACAAATTGTGTGACATCTTTGGCTATTCCCGGCAAGAACTGATGTCAATGTCTTGGGATGAGTTAACTCATCCCAATGATTTAGAAGCTGACGTCGAGCAGTTCAACCGCGTCTTAGCTGGTTACAGCGAAGGCTATTTAATGGAAAAGCGGTTTGTCCGCCAAGATTGTACCTGTATCCATGCCAGCATTGCCGTGCAATGTGTCCGCCGTGCCGACAGCTCAGTAGATTATTTCGTGGTTCTGGTTGAGGACATCACAAAGCGCAAGCAGGCTGAGGAACAAATTCACATCCTGAACGCCAAACTTGAACAACGAGTCATAGAACGGACAGCACAACTTGAAACCGCCAATCGGTTGAAGGATGAACTACTGCTGAGCGAGCAAGCGGCGAGAGCTGAGGCTCAAGCGGCGCAGCAGTATTATCGCTTGCTGACGGAAGCAATTCCACAGCTCGTGTGGACTGCACGACCTGATGGTTATGTAGATTACTATAACCAACGCTGGTTTGAATACACGGGATTCACTGAAGAACAGTCCTTAGCCTCGGAGGGATGGCAGCCAGTTTTGCATCCCGAGGATCTGGATATGTGTGTCAACTACTGGTACGAGGCTGTCAGGACAGGCAAGAGTTACCAAATCGAATACCGCTTCAAGAGGGTGGATGGGGTTTACCGCTGGCACTTGGGGAGGGCATTGCCGCTGCGGGACAAGGATGGAAAAATCGTCAAGTGGTTCGGGACTTGCACCGACATAGACGATCAAAAGCAGGCTGAGGAGGCAGTGAGGTTTCTTGCCGAAGCTAGTACGCTGCTGGCTACCTCGCTAGACTACGAAACCACGCTCAAGAGCTTGGTGAGCCTTGCAGTGCCTTCCCTGGCTGACTACTGTGTCATTGATGTACTTGAGACAAAAGGACAGATCCGTCGTCTGTGTTCGAGCCATACCAACCCAGAGAAAAAAGACTTGGTGCGCGAACTGTGGCAATACTCACCTGACTTGAGTAAGAGCGAAGGTGTGGCAAAGGTAATGCGTACAGGCAAGTCAAGTATCGTTTTCGCTCCGTCTGAATCACTTTTAGAGGCTATTGTCTGCGATGCCAACCATCTCAGACTGCTCCGCGAACTAGGTGTTAAAGCTTACGCAATTATACCACTCTTGGCCAATAAACGGACGCTGGGCACGCTCACTTTTGTGATCACAGAGTCGTGCCGCCCCTATGGTGCAGATGAGTTGGCGCTAGCTGAGGAACTGGCCCGTCGTGCGGCCTTAGCTGTTGACAATGCGCGGCTTTATCGCGAGGCACAGGAAGCGAATCGCATGAAGGACGAGTTCCTGGCGATAGTCTCCCACGAGCTGCGGACTCCTATCAATGCGGTGTTAGGCTGGGCGACTTTACTACGTAACCGGAAGTTTGATGCTGCTAAGACAAATCAAGCTCTAGAAACCATCGAACGCAACGCCAAGTTGCAGACTCAACTGATTGAAGACATCCTGGATGTCTCGCGGATGATTCGAGGCCAACTCCAGCTACAGGTTCGTCCTGTTCACTTATCTGCTGTCATCGACGCAGCTATTCAAACAGTGCTGCCAGCCGCCCAGACAAAGTCGGTTGAAGTAGAAGCCATCTTAGAGCCTGACTTGGAACCAGTAGCCGGAGACTTTAACCGCTTGCAGCAAGTGATGTGGAATCTGGTTGCTAATGCCATCAAGTTCACACCAGCAGGAGGGCATGTCCAAGTGCGGCTGTGTCGGGAATGGGGAATGGGACAGGGGGACAAGGGGACAGGGGGGCAACAGGAATTTGGCGATGCTTCTTCCTCTCCCTTATCTTCCCAGTCCCCAATTCCTTTTGCCCAAATCCAGGTGAGTGACACAGGCAAGGGCATCAGTGCTGAGTTTCTGCCCTATGTCTTTGACCAGTTCCGTCAGGAAAATAGCAGCACCACGCGATCGCACGGTGGACTGGGACTGGGACTAGC
>CAZZWA010000266.1:0-1105 GCA_964657555.1 uncultured Microcoleus sp. | reverse complement strand
TATTGTATTGCAAATAACATCTAATGGTAGGTCATTTGGATCGTGTCCGAAAGGCTCTTCTATTTCAGCGCCAATTTGTTCAATACTCAATAATGTGAAACTCACAAAAGCTGTTACTGGGCCAGTCCACCAAATTAAATCATTAACTATATCAAGAGGCAGTACTAGGCAATAAATTACCACCAGTTGTTTGAGTTTAAGGTGATATATCAAGGGCAATGGCGTTTTTAGAATGCGTTCGCAGCCACCCAGAATATCTACCAAGTCATCCACCAACTTATGTAACGCAGTTAACTGATAGATATTTAGACAATTACGCTCATGCTGGTATTGCAAATAATCCCCAATCCAAAAGGCAATTTGGAGGGGGGGATGATTGATATCTTTGAGTTTTAAATACTGGGTTTCAGACATCAATGATGCTAATTCACTGTTTACAGGCTCTGCTCTTAGGTGTAACTTCATCGCCACAGCAAAAGCAACAATTAGCCGTAGAATTGCCTGTTTTTCCACTCTATCCTTCGGTTCCTGCTCTTTAACGACTATCCAAATGTCACGAGCCAAGTTACGAACCGTATTGACTAAAGAGCCCCATAGTTTACGGCCTTCCCAAAACCGCTCGTGACCTGTATTCGTCCGGAAAACCAATAGTAATGTCAAGCCGATATTGAAACTCAAAATGGCACTGGTAGTGACACCGCTTTTCTCGGGTAATGCGATCGCATATCCCAAATAGTAAAGTAATGATATAAAAAAACCATATACACCACAAAAGAGTACCCAGGGAAGAATGACTGGGAAAACTGACCTTTCAAGGCGGAGAACGACTTGAAGCCAGTGTATTTCTTCACCAGTGTAGAGGTGATACTTGCCTGTAAATGAATTCTTGGCTATACCTAGAAACCGTTTACACCGTTCCAGGGTATTAGTACGATTTGAGCGGCTCATATGTTAAAAATCCAAATCTATAAGACAGAGCAATCAGCCGTCACTCATTGATTTTTTTACCTGAGAGCCTTGCTGCAAGGACTATAGGCTTCAAAAAGTTAAATTTAGATGCGCGTCAGCTTAAATATGGTACTCTAGCCTACTCACATTAATATAT
>CAZZWA010000265.1:2427-8385 GCA_964657555.1 uncultured Microcoleus sp. | reverse complement strand
ACAAATCGCTCCCCCTGCTCCCCCTTAAAGTGAATTAATATTACTGGGGACTAGGTGATCGGGGAAGCCAAAAGGCCTTAGAATTTTCCACAAAATTAAATTTTCAATCGCTAGGGCGAGATATTTATCTCTACCCGTAGATAGATTTAGCTAGGTTTGAATGAGCAATTTTTATGAAAATTTAGTGAAAGCTATTGCACTTAACGATTCTTCGTATATACTGAGGTTACAACGGTGAAATTACCAGGGTCTTATTCAATCTTCACTGTTATAATTTAAGGGTTAGAAGCTAAAGTACCAGGGGCTTCTTCAATCTCTACTGTGAGAATTTAAAGACTAGAGGCTACTTAGCAATCAGAGCAAAGCCAACGTAGAGTCATCTGAACATAACGGTGCATCCGAACTTGTATCAGGTGTCCTGACGTTTTTCATTCAGAAAGAGTTACAGCAAATTCCCCCACTTTCTAGTGTAAGTCATGGGCAAATTTCTCTGCTCCTGACGGGAGCGGCATGTTTCTATGGTGGTATTTATAATGACCATCACAATGCCAGCTTCCGCAGACATTTTAGCGCTCTGAATGCACTCAGTCATTCTGTTTTTTGGCTCTACTTGGCTCCAGAAGTGACTTAAATTTTTCTGACCAATAACCGTCAACAGGAATGCACCTCTATTAGCACTAATTTTTCAAGAGCAATTGCCCAATACGTACATAGCCGCTTGCGCACAAATAAGCTGCTGTCACAGCTACTATAGCCATACAAGCATATACGTACTAGTGCGATCGCTAATTGCTTCGCCAACCCTAATACTAACGTAAGCACTAACGCCAACGGCATTGCTGTGCTTAACTCAATTGTGCAGTGCATTTGGTTGAGGTAGGTTCTTTCGCCTTTGTGTACGAGTGCGATCGCTCCTGTTTTTTCCAAACCTACCGCAAACATCTCTCAAGAACAAGCTGAAAGTTACCATGCTAAGCACCAGCATGGAAAAGGTGGAATGGGTAGCTGTAGAAATGCTCATCTTCAATACAACTCCGGCTGATGTTCAAATACAACACATCTTACATATGGGATGAGCGCAGGCAGACAACTAAGCATACATAGGTCTTAATTGCCACGACGGGAGTAAACCAAAAGATGAAATTTCAAGCAGACGCCTACAACACAGAGAATCTACCAATCCTCAACGTGCATCTGCTGAATCGACGCATTACGTGTATAACCGTTCCGGCTCTAGTTGAAGCCATTCATACAGCCTGTGTTGAAGAAAGAAAGATAACTGTGGCAAATTACAACGTGCACAGTTTTAATCTTTCAATGCAACTTCCCTGGTTCTACAACTTTCTCCAAAGTGCAGAAATCGCCAATTGTGACAGTATGGGCATCTTAAAAGGAATTCGCTATATGGGGCTGGACTTACCCATACAGTATCGAGCATCCTACACACTCTTAATGCCGAAGTTACTGGAACATTGCCACCGACATGGTTTATCAGTTTTTCTGCTGGGATCAAAGCCTCAGTATCTAGAAGCAGCGCTTGTTAACCTGAAAAAACAGTATCCAAATATTCGTTTGGCCGGACACCATGGATATTTCGCCAAGGAAGACCCTCACCAGAATGAGGCAGTGATTCAGCAAATCAACCTCGTAAAGCCTAACATTTTAGTCGTAGGCATGGGGATGCCGATTCAAGAAGATTGGATTAGACTCAATCGCAGTCTTCTTAATGTCAATGCAATACTGTCTGGCGGTGCGGTGATTGACCGACTAGCAGGTGTTGTCTCAGACTGTCCGCGATTTATTGCAGATATGGGTTTGGAGTGGTTTTACCGTCTGTATCGCGAACCTAAACGTTTGGCAGTTCGCTATTTGTTAGGCAATCCAGCGTTTGCGCTTCACATCGCTCTGGCAAAGTTTTATGCACCGCCATTGCCTGTAGAGAAAATACAATCACTTAGTCACTCTAGCCTAGTAGCTGAAGATGACCAAGGTGATTTGTTATCAAAGTCAGCAATGCAAAATAATATTCGTACAACTGCTCACACCAGTGTCAAGTACCTCGGAGAGCATCTCGTTGAAGCAGGTCTTTTAAGTCAGGCACGCCTCGAAACTGCGTTATCTGAGCAAGAGGTCACAGGAATGTGTCTGGATGAAATTCTAGTGCAAAAGGGATGGATCAAACAAAAAACAATTGAGTACTTAATAAAAAACGTGATTCTCCCTGATCGCGAGAGAGCTGTGCCTAAAGAATTATTTTTGGTACCCGCTCAATCAATAGGGGTCAATTAGCTATCCATCTCTGGCAAATGCTGCTTACATTTTAGTTTAGAGGTGGCTTCACCCCAGATTTTGGGTAGTTATTTTTTGCTATCAAGAGAGTTTTTACATAAATAAGACACTCTTGTAGCAAAAAAAACATGCGTTTAATTGCGTTTTTCTGAACCAACATGACAAGTTCTGTAATCTCTGAAGTACTTCCATGAAATTCTGCTACCAGATTCAAACTTACAAGAATCCAGAGCAAATTTATCGACTGGTTCGCATTATTAAGAAATCGAGCCCTGATTCTCTAGTTATCGTTAGTCATGATTATTCTAACTGTAAGTTGGATGTATCAGCACTCCAGAATCTATCAGGCGTCGTGGTATTTCCCGGTCAAGGAGGAAGAGGAGATTTTTGTACAACTCAAAGATATTTGGATACTACAGAATGGCTTTTGAGCCACAATATTGACTTTGATTGGCTAATCAACATCACAGGTCAAGACTATCCAACCCAACCGCTCTCACAAATTGAAGAGTTTCTAACTGAAACAAGTTACGATGGCTTTATAGAGCACTTTGAAGTTTTCTCTAAACAAAGTCAATGGAGTATTAGAGAGGGTTACACTCGATATTGCTACAGGTATAAGCAATTTGCCTGTAACTTATCAGAACGGCAAAAGAACTTGCTAAGCTTTCTAAAAGCCGTTAATTACATTCAACCATTTTTCCGGATTAACTTTGCCTATGGCTTGACAGTAGGAGTCAAAACTCCAGTTCCATTTAATGAGCAATTTATCTGTTACGGAGGGGCTTTCTACTGCACTCTTTCTCGAAAGTGTGTTGAATATCTGTATGATTTTTCAAAATTTAATCCTGATGTGGTTGACTACTACAGGAATGTAGCTATACCAGAGGAAATTTTTATCCAAACAATACTGGTTAACAGTCGATTGTTTAACCTGTGTAATGACAGCAAGCGCTATTTTGATTTTTCTAAGACTCGTAACGGTAGCCCCCTCGTTCTGACAACGAAAGACTATCAAGCTATAGTTCAGAGTCATGCTCACTTTGCCAGAAAATTTGACTTAGCTCAAGATAGCCAGATTTTAGACCTTTTAGATGCTAGAGTTCTACAATTTGCTTCTGAGTTGAGTAGAGATGCAAATATTATTTAAATAATTGATGAGACAGCATGCTTCATGTCCTAGATTAGGATGTTGAACATTGAAAAATAAATCATCATTTTCCCTACTTGAAAATATCTAGGTTGTAGAGTTTTTCTATGCTTGTTGTCCCCAAAGTCAGTGTTGTTATCCCTGCCTATAACGTTCGGTCTTATATTGAGGATGCGCTGCTCTCTCTAGAACGTCAATCCTTCAAGGAATTTGAGGCGATTGTGGTTGATGATGGTTCTACCGATGATACGGCTGAACTGGTTAAAGTGTTTGCAGAACGTGATTCACGCTTTCAGTTACTACAGAAAAAAAATGGAGGACTCTCATCAGCCCGCAACTATGGCATCCGCCATGCTTGCACCGAATACATCGCTCTATTGGATGGCGATGATCTCTATGAGCCAGATAAGCTAGGCAATCATGTGGCGCTGCTTGATCGCGCTGCTGAGGTAGGGGTTGTTTATAGCGCCTCGCGGGCAATTCGCGACGACGGGCGTCGAACCTTTATGTACTTGAGTGGTAAGCCGATCGCATCCGATCCGCTCCTGGCTTTATTATGCAAGAACTTCATCGGCCACGGTTCTAATGGCGTGTTCCGCCGTTGTCTTGTCGATGAAGTGGGCGAGTTTGATGAAGAGTTACGCAGCTCTGAGGATGTAGATTTCTGGCTGAGGATTGCCACAACGCAGCGCTGGCGCTTTCATCGGGAGCCACAAGTTTTGTGTTGCTATCGGGTTCGCCCGTCTGGACTGTCCTTCAATGTGGCGCAAATGCAGCGCTGTTGCGAACATGTGATTGAATCTGCCTACCAGCGCTCTCCGGAGGTCGTCGAGCCAATGCTTCCGACAGCACGCGCTTACATGTATCGCTACCTAGCCCGAGTGTCCCTAACATCTGGTAATGCAGAACAAGCCCGTGATTTCATTGACCAAGCTTTGGCTGCGGATCGCTCAATTTTTTATCGCGACCCGCGATCGCTACTGACTCTAGCTGCTGTGCGTTTGGCCCCACTTGCCAAGCTAATGATCAGGCGATCGCTTGGTTCAGCAAAATCCACCGCAAGATAAAAAACTGTGGTTGCTGAGCGCTCAGCATCCTTTACTCAGAAATGACTTTTGACACCCAAGTGTTTAAAACCCTCTGGACTTCGCTAATCTTATGAAGCAAATCTCACTGCTCAAAAGTGGGTTGTGGATAACTCTCAGCAACTTTGCTACACGCTTTTTTGCTTTGCTAAGCAATTTAGTTCTAGCACGATTACTACAGCCGTCAGAATTTGGTGTGATCGCTATCGCTTACGTTTTCTGGTCTTTTTTTACCCTGTTTACACAAGACACGGCTGGGAGATTTATCGTTTACAAGGGTACTGAGGATAAGCGTTACTTAAACACAACCTATACGGTCAGTCTGATTGTTGGAGTGATTCTGGCGCTGGCACTGATAGCCGCAGCACCATTAATAGCTCAATTTTTTAGTGAACCAAGCTTAAGCTGGGTCTTAGTTCCATATGGTTTTAACCTCGTATTGTCTTCTGTCAACTACGTCTATGCTGGGATCATGACGAGCCAGATGCAATATCGAGAAATGACAAACATAGGCATGATTGGCTCGACGGTTCGCCTGTTATCTACAATCGGAGCTGCCTTACTTGGTTGTAGCTATTGGTCTTTTGCGATTGGAGATACTGCTAACTGGCTAGTAGGTAGTATCTTATTACGTTACAAATCAGGCCACCATCTTCGCCTACAGCTCGATCCAGAAGTCAGATCA
This sequence comes from uncultured Microcoleus sp., assembly GCA_964657555.1. Taxonomy (GTDB): domain Bacteria; phylum Cyanobacteriota; class Cyanobacteriia; order Cyanobacteriales; family FACHB-T130; genus CAZZWA01. The sequence goes on along the minus strand of CAZZWA010000265.1, from coordinate 3,176 downwards.
GAAGTTATATCCTACTGTCTAAAAATTACTGCTTCCAATTTAGGCTTTTATGTCAATGCAAATATTGACAACTTCACTGTTGGCAAGTTGCTTGGTAAGGCTAGCCTTGGGTACTACAATCTTGCTTATCAGTTAACTATGGCACTATCGACAGTTTTAAATTCAGTGATTTTTGATTTAGGAATGCCAGTTTTTGCTCAACAGTCAGATGAGCAACAGCAGAAAGATTCACTCTTGAAAGTTGTTGAGCAAATTGCTTTTCTAACCACTCCCATATATGCCCTATTTTTTCTAGTCATTGATAAACAGGTCATTTCTCTAACGTTTGGCCCTAATTGGGTACCTATCTGCACTGTGTTTCCTGGGTTACTCATTTTTGCCTACTTTCGCGTCATCAATAGTCCGCTGAGCGCTATGCTGTCCGTCAAAGGTTATCCAGGCGTTAATGCTAAGGTCAATCTCTATATTGCTCCAATTGCTGTTATTGGCTTTATCATTGGAGCCCAGAATGGAGGAATTGTTGGGGTGAGTATCGCGGTTGCTCTGGTGCTAGGGATTGGTTGGACAGTCCTCTGGTGGTATCTTGGTTGCCGAGCACTTAAGTGGCCAATGACAAAGTTCTTAATTCCCTGTTTTACGGCTGCAATAATTACGTTTCCAGGTATAGCTATTTCCTTTAATCTGCCTACAGCTATTAAACCAATACCATTCATATTGATATACTTAATATGTCTGCGATTAATAGCCCC
>CAZZWA010000265.1:0-2327 GCA_964657555.1 uncultured Microcoleus sp. | reverse complement strand
CCAGATTATTTCAATTGGATTCTTGGCACTTGGGCTAAGGAAATCGTCAGAACAGGAAAAGTACATGAATACTATTTTTTCTCACAGCAGATGTTGACATATCATGCTAATGAATGGGAATTTATAGCTAACAAAGTTGATGTTATCCATGTGCTGAGTGATTTTGGATTTGAACAATTAAATATTCCTAAAAATATACCTAGAATTGGTTCTATCCATCATGTTGATACGAGTTGGCAAGATATCACATACGTAACGCAAACGAACGATGCGACTATGACTGTAGCCAATGAGTGGAAGGAGTTCCTCTGTGAGCGGGGGGTACCACCAGAACGTATCTGTCTTTTCAATAATGGCGTAGATACAGCAAAATTCTATCCCTTAGGTGATCGCATATCTGCTAGAACCCAACTAGGGATTCATTCAGACACTTTTTTGATTGGATATAGCTCTAAATACACTAGCGATGCTGGCGGACGTAAAGGGGTGGATGTGTTGTTAAAAAGTCTGCATATCCTGGCAACCGCAGGTCATAAATTCGGCGTTATCATTACAGGGCCTGGATGGGATAAAGTTGTCAACCAGATAAAAAGCTATGGCATCTCTGAAGTTTACTACTTTCCATTTCTGCCAGACAAAATGATGCCAATTTGTTATAACGCCCTCAACTCATATGTAGTGACAGCAAAAATTGAGGGTGGCCCAGTCCCAGTGTTGAACAACATGGCGTGCGGAACTCCTGTGGTAACGACACCAGTAGGTCTTGTGAAAGACTACATACAGGATGGGATTAACGGGCTAGTTGTGCCTAAAGGTGATGCAGAGGCAACCGCACAAGCAATTGTACGTCTTATTCAATCTCCGGAATTGTGCACTCAACTGGCAAAGGCAGCACTCCAAACTATAAAAAGCCACCTTACCTGGGATAAAACACTAGCTGGGATTGAACAGCTGTACGAGCAAGTCTGGGCAGTGAAAACTGGTCAGACTCAGCCGCAACATTTAACGATGAACTTAGCTCCAGCGCAACAGAGACAATGGGCGCTCAATATAGATTCTTATCTCTGGAATCTAAAACTCTGCGCCCAAGGACATCCGAGAGAAGGGCTGCGGGGAATTGTCGAAGGCGGTTTGGGAGTCGCTGCCAAGGAGACAGCGAGAGTGGTTGTTAAGGAAGCGCCTGTGCTTTTAAGAAAGCTACAGCGTTGAAGGTTGAGAATTCCTGCTAGATCAGACAGCAGCTCATGGAGTCAAAACCTACTGGTGAAATCTAGAATAACGACTAATCTGAACAAACTCATGCCTACTGCACCCACTGATCCCAAATCCGCTTGTAAAACTCTCTTTTCCCTTTCAATCATAGAGACATTCCGCTGGAACGTCTCTATATGAGAGCAAATCGCCAAAAAATCGCGTATTAGAGCCGGATTTGGGATGATTTCGCAGTTCTGCTTCTAAAAGGCAATTGACTTTTAGGTACAAGGTGATCAGAACAATCAAACTTAAGTAAAGGTAACAAACATGTCCATCAAAAGTGAACAAGAAACTAATATTGAAATTTTATTAGCTACCTATAATGGAGAAGCTCATCTGGAAGAGCAAATCAACTCTGTGCTAAATCAAAGTTATAGTAACTGGATATTAACAATTAGAGATGATGGCTCTAATGATAGAACGCTAGGTATTATCAAAAAATATCAAGCAGAATATCCTCACAAAATTATCTTATTGGAGGATGACAATAAAAACTTAGGAGCAAGTCAAAATTTTGGTCGACTTTTAAAGTTTTCTAAAGCTGACTATACCATGTTTTGCGACCAAGATGATGTATGGTTGTCAAATAAAATTGAACTTACTTTAAATAAAATGAAACAGATGGAGAAAGATTATGGTCGGGATAGACCTTTGTTAGTTCATACAGATTTGCAGGTAGTTGACGAAGAGCTAAACCTTACTGCTAGCTCTTTTTGGAAATACCAAAACCTGTATCCAGAGAGAATTCATTTAAATAGATTATTAGTTAAAAATGTAGTTACAGGCTGTACCATGATGATGAACAGGAGCTTAAGAGAATTATCTTTGCCTATTCCGCAAGCGGCCATCATGCATGACTGGTGGATCGGTCTAGTGGCGTCAGCTTTTGGTCAAATAGGTGATATAGATGTTCCTACGATTTTATATAGACAGCATGGTAGAAACAGTATAGGTGCTAAAGCCTGGAACTTCAACTCTCTTATGAAGAAATTACAAGATTTAAACAGAGTCAAGAAGTTTTATAATACAACAACTTTACAAGCTAAAGCATATTTAGAAATATATAAACCCAA
>CAZZWA010000264.1:0-8458 GCA_964657555.1 uncultured Microcoleus sp. | reverse complement strand
CATGTGAGGACAGAGGTTATCGGAAGCATCGTCTCACTTCGCTCAAGTCTAGGTTAACAAGTAGAATGATCTCCAGTTAATGATTATTAATACCCCTTAAGGTATTGAGGCTATGCCAGATATTGAAATCCAATCTCCCTCAGCAAATGTACGAGTGCTTGTCATCCTCATCTCTTTGCTATTAGTCACTGCACTGTGGATAGGGGTGATGAAAGCCTTTCCCGGCAAAATAACTTTGTTTGCCGGAACTCGACCTACCAACATTGGTGTCCAGTCAGGTCAACTAGCACCTTGCCCGAGTTCACCCAACTGTGTCAGCAGCCAAAGCCGGGATGCCGTGCACAGTATCGAGCCTTTGACCTACAGCTCCTCTCCAAAACAGGCTCTAGATGACCTGAAGACAGTTATTCAGTCTTTGCCCAGAACTCAAATCATCACCGAAAAAGACAATTACCTATACGCGGAGTTTACCAGCGCGCTGATGGGGTATGTTGACGATGTGGAATTTTATCTAGATGAAGGAGCTAAACTCATCCACGTTCGTTCTGCCTCACGCTTAGGACAGTCAGATTTGGGAGCCAATCGTCAAAGAATAGAGACAATTAGAGCCCAGATGAATGAATTGAAAACGAATGCGTAAGGGCTCTTTTATTTTCTAGGCATAGAGCCTGGAAAAACCCTGAGCTAACAAGCATTTTGTCCAACAATCAGTTTTAGTTATGATGAGCAGCTTTCCCTGATTGAGCGGTCTATAATGCTTGCTTGATCAAGCATTCCCTCTTGACCTATGCCCTATACCCGATGTCCAAGAACTAACTTTAAGCAGCATTAGTGGCAGCATTAAGTAATGTTGACAATACTGCTTGAATAGCTAAGTATTCTGGTGGAAGATTACTAAGGTAATCTCCACCACTAGCATTGATCAGAGCATTGCTGGCGGCAACAGATGCTCTCAACTTAGCCGGATCGACCTTACTGTTGGCAGTGAGTCCAGTGAGGCTAGAGACCAGTTGCTGGGCTAGCGCTGTACGTTCTGTACCTTGGGCAAGATTGCCAGGAGCTTTTAAGTCGGCTTTGGTTTGGGCGGGAGCGGGATTAGCCAGACCGCTGACAAGCAGAGCCGTACTTCCCTGCACATCTCCTCGCCCAGTCAGAACAGTCAGTAAAGCTTGCTGTACATTTGCAGGTATAGGCACATTTGTGCCACCTCTATTGACGACAAGATTCCCTGCTTGTAGTTGGGCGATCGCAGATGCTGCTGCTTGGTAGATAGCATCACGGATTCGGTCAGTTCTGAATGCGAGTCCAGATCTGCGTCTTCTGAATCCACCAAAACCGACAGTATCACTGGTAGTCATAATTGGACCAGTCACATCTGAAAGGTTTTGGGCTTTGGCTTGTGGTGCTGTCCCTATAAGTAATAGGGGAGACCCCAAGGCAGTCAAACATAACGCAATCTGAAAGGGAAGACGGTTGATTTTCATAAGTTGCTATTTATTGGGTTATGGGTTGTTAGCAGTTAGTCATTTAACTAAATACTAACCATTTAGAAAGTAATCCCATAACCAACACCCAGGATGAACCGGGGATGATTGTTAGCTCTGCTAGTAGTATCAGCAACGGCTGGAGTGATTACTAAGGGAATATTCCGAAAGGGGGTAATGGAAAGGCCCAAGTTCAAATCTTGATTGTATTCTCCAATCAATGTTAATGGTTCAGCAAATCTCAAACCCACACTACCGAACGGATTAACAGAATCGCGTCCCCGATTAATATCCGATATCGAGCGAAAACGACCGCCACCAAAGCCCGCAGACGTGACGACATAGGGAACAAAGTCTGCTGTTCCCGGTTTTTTTAACGGAAACACCTTACTAACCACACCATAAACGCTGCTGTATTTTGGGTCTGGATTACCACCGTAAATCAAATTTTCTATACCAGCCGCCACCGCCAATTCGCCAGGGAATAAATGATGTAGCTTGAAGCTGATGCCATAATTATCGAAGAATCCAGTCCGGATAGTGGAATAAGAAGCAGCGGTGGCTTCCAGACCAACGTATCTCTCAGCATCGCCTATCCCAATACCTCCTGCTAATACGCCATCATCCCGATTTGTGGCGCGTGCCCTATTTTGGTAGCCGAATTCTACAAAACCCTGGAACTTGTCAGCTCCAAAAGCCGTTGGCGTGGTGATACTCGCTGCACCACCAATGACCCGCCTAAACTGTTCAACGACTGGCGGTTCTGGAATTTGCAACTGTTGCCGCAGGGCTGCCTGCTGTTCTGGCGTCAGAGGTGGATTCTGGGCTATTGGTGGTTTGTAGCCAACCACATATTGGGTGGCAACGTCAGTAGGAGGCAGTTGGGGTAACTGACCTGCTTTGACTAAAGCCTCGTAGATGAATGCTGCTACATCAGCACGGGTTGCTAGCTGGTTGGGATTGAGTAAAGCTATATTTGGATAGTTGACAACGATGCTATTTTCTGTTGCTGCTGCGATTTGATCGCGGGCATAGGCAGGAATTTGGGCAGCATCCTGAAAGGAATTAGTCAAAGTTGTTGCTGGTGGGGCTGTGGCTGTCAGGGTCAGTCCGGTTGCCAAAGACACCAACACTTGGACGCGGGGGATGTTTTGGTTAGGAAGGAAGACCCGATTGGGATAACCTTCTAAAAAGCCAGCCTGGTAGGCTTCTTGAATTGCCGTATAACCCCAGAAAGTGGCAGGTACATCGGCAAACGGAACCGCCTGACGAATAGGAGCTTTAGGGAAAGCCTTGCGAATCATAGCGGCAAACTGAGCCCGCGTCACTGGCTCGTCAGGGCGGAATGTACCATCCGGAAACCCAACAATAATGTCACGCGCTGCCAATGCTTCAATAAAACTCCGTGCCCAGTTGCCCTGTATATCTGGGAAAGTCCTTGATTGAGCTATTTGCTGCAGGGGCGGCGTTACCCCGGAAGACGGCATCGTTAGGCTTGCCGCCTGTTGATTTGAACCAGTGCTGATGGTTCCAGATGGATAGGGGCATGCCGAGCTTGTACAGGGTAGCAGTGCATCAGCCCCTACAACTGTTTGCAGGAGCGATGCACCCATGGAACCGCTACCATTTACTTTAGGTGTGTTACGTCCTGCAACAGGATTAGCAACGCTCGCCGATGCATACAGTACAGCGCTGCCCAGAATGTAACTAATTAAGATAAACCTCCAATGGCAGATTCTCTGGCGTGTTTGATAGAAACGACCCGTACATTTTGCTGGCATCATAACTTAACCACTCCTCCCACTCTGCACCAATTCTAATAATAAATTCCCCAAATGCATCTAGTTTGGCAAAATTATAGACAAGCTAATGCTATTGCCAGAGCAGTTGTCTATTATGGTAAGCTTTCACAAATCTTATTTACACAGCTATATTCACATAGAGGTGCTCGGAAAACAAATAGTTAAGCTCTCCACAGATAAAAAATCTGCAAGCTAACTGTACAGCAAAACCGTGAATCATTTCCGGATTATTTAGCGTCCCATTGTATAGCCTGATGCAAAAATTTAACTTATTGTAATGGACGTGTTAGTGTGAGCCCACAAAGATCTCCTGAGATGTTCTATCCTTTCCCTATGATTGGTGACAACTTGTACAGCCCGTACAGAAGCGTTGGTGAAATGACGCAAGGCACAATTTGGTGTCAGCGCTCAGTTGCTGGTTTGACCCTGCTGGCTGTAGTAGCTACCGCACTCTTACCAACTCCAGGCATGGCTGCTCAACTGCCGGTTGTGCCGCATGTTGCCTCCAAGGGCTCAGCTATTTTGCTCAGCCAATTACCAGAAACCCCTTACACTTTGGGCGCAGGCGATCGCCTGCGTCTGGATATATTTGCCGTTCCCGAATACACTGGCGAGTACCAAGTTCTGGTAGATGGCACCCTCAACCTGCCAGTCATCGGCAGCTTACTGGTTCAAGGCTTGACAATTAGACAAGTGACTGATCTAGTGAGTGCTAGATACGCTCGCTACGTGAGACGTCCCATCGTTACCATAAGTCTGCTGGTACCTCGGCCTGTCAAAATAGCTGTTTCCGGAGAAATCAATCGTCCTGGCTCCTACACTATTCCAGTAAGCGATGGCAGGCAATATCCTACACTTACGCAAGCCATGCAGTTGGCTGGAGGAATCACACAGGCAGCCAAGATCAACCAGGTGGTACTCCGGCGGCGTGGTGTTACACAATCTTATAATCTCGATCTCTCAGAATTGTTACAGGGCAATCTAGGTCAAGATATTAGCTTGCGGGATGGAGACACAATTTTTATTCCTACAGCAACTACGGTAAATCTGATTCAGGCGCGTCAGCTAACAAATGCCAGTTTTGGCGCACAGTCACTCGCGCCACTCAATATTGTTGTATCTGGTGAAGTCGCCCGCCCAGGAACGTACACAGTGATACCAGACAACCCAGGTGGTAACCAAGTGACTACGAATGGGGTGAGTTCGAATCCTGCAAGCAGACCACCAACCGTAACAAAAATTCTTATACTGGCCGGAGGCACTACACCCTCAGCTAATGTTCGCACTGTAACAGTCCGCCGCCTTTCTGCAAATGGCTCAACGCGAGATATTGATGTAAACCTATGGCAACTCTTGCAAGGCGACGTCACTCAAGACATCCCTTTGCAAGATGGAGATACCATCATTATTCCTACGCTAACGGCAATCAACCCATCTGAGGCTCTTCAACTCTCAAATGCCAGCTTTGCAGCTGCCTCACAGCAAAATCAGCAACCCCTCAAGATTGCCGTAGTGGGTGAAGTGTTCCGTCCAGGAACTTATGTTGTGGCAGCCAACCAAACTGCTGCTGGTACAACTGCCGCAGGTGCTACTGCCACTGGCACTTCGGTTGGCAGCGGTAGTCCACCGACCGTGACGAAGGCTCTGCAAGGGGCTGGGGGCATTACACCTTTAGCTGACGTCCGCTCTATAGAAGTCCGTCGCTCTCCCAGAAATGGAATAGCACAAGTCATCCCAATAAACCTGTGGCAACTGTTGGTTGCAGGTGACCTCACTCAAGATGTGATTTTGCAAGACGGGGATACTATTACAGTACCCAAAGCTACTAAATTCGACCCAACTGAGGCATCAACAATCGCATCGGCTAGCTTTTCTCCCACTTCCATTACAGTGAATGTGGTAGGCGAAGTTCAAAGACCAGGCCCTGTCCAAGTGCCACCCAATACGCCCTTGAACCAGGCTCTGCTGGCATCTGGCGGCTTTAATAACGCTCGCGCTAAGCAGAATAAGATTCAGCTGCTTCGCCTTAACCCAAATGGCACTGTCACTAGAAGGACAATAGAGCTAGATTTTAAACAGGGAATTGATGAGAGAACCAATCCTACCGTACAAAATAATGATGTGATTGTTGTGGAGCGAAATGGTCTAACTCGAATCTCAGACACTCTGACCACAATTACAGCTCCGATTACAGGAGTTTTCTCAACAATTGGAATATTTAGAACGTTGGGGGGCAACTAAGCAAAACAAGGCCCTCCTGCACGATGGCAAGCTGATTATTGTGGGCGGCTCTACTCTAGCCAGAAAATCAGCAGGAGAGGCTGTTCTTGAGCAGGGAGAGAAGCAACAAGATGCCTGGGTTTTGACTCCCCTGCCAAATTATCCCTTCTGCCTTCTTGAAAAGACAACCCTAGACTACAGTGTTAAATCCTGTAGAGAGGTTCCGTAAGTGTTCCAATTATTTAAAATTTTCCAGTAATGTGGTAGTGGTCATGATTCAGGGTTGGCAGTTCATCAATAATGAACCATTTGCCCATAAATCATCGACTAACGACTAACAATCAGCAACTAACAACTACCAAAGAAAAAGATGGAAACGGGGCAATATTCTCAACCGCGCTCGTCAAACGGAAATGGCAACTCTGGGGGTATCCCCATTTCCAAGTCATTGCCTCCCAAAATTGTAGAGACGCGAGATATTGCGTCTAACCGCGAAAATGCTGAAGAGGACTTGAACCTGCGTCGCCTGTTGATGATTGTGCAACGCAGATTTTTTGTCATTGCTAGTGTGACGATCGCGGCGGTATCTGCGATCTCCTTCTGGAGTTACACTCGTACACCCAAGTATGAAGGTTTGTTTCAGCTGCTTGTCGAGCCCGTTACAGCAGAAAAGAAGCTGGCTAAAATGGCGCAAGCGCCGAGTACTAGTGCCGATGGCCAGGATAGTTTGGACTACGAAACACAAATTCAGGTTTTACGCAGTCCGGAATTGATGGCTCCCATCATCAAGCAGCTCCAGACTAAGTATCCTGACATCAGCTACGATTCTCTAATTGGTGGAAACACACTTACAATTACCCGACTAAAAGAAACTAAAATCCTAGAAATTCATTACCGCGATCCAGACGCCCAAAAAGTTAAGTTTGTTTTACACGAAGTCGCGAAAGGCTACCTCCGGTACAGTTTCAATGAGCGGCAAGCCAACGTCAATAAGGGAATCCAATTTGTGGATGGCCAACTGCCCAACCTGTATACGAGAGTGGATAAACTCCAGGGACAACTACAAACATTCCGGCAGCAGTACAACCTTTTAGATCCAGAAGTTCAAGGGCAACAGATATCTGTAAGAGCTGGTCAGGTTGAGCAACAGCAAGTGGAAACCAACACCAGACTGTATGAAACACGCAAGCTCTATACAACGCTGCAAAGACAGCTGGGGTTAGCACAGAATCAAGCGATCGCTGCCGCTAACTTGAGCGAAGCGCCTCGCTACCAACAGTTACTCAACCAGATGAAGGAGGTAGAAACCAAGATAGCTCTGGAATCAGCCCGATTCACAGAAACAAGTCCCACCATCCAGGCACTGCGAGATCAGCAGCGAAATTTGCAGCCCCTGTTGCGTCAAGAGGCACTAAGGGTACTGGGAAGTACGGTGTCTCAGGCTAGAGGAGCAACAGATTCACCCAGTTCAATTCGCCTTGCTTTGACCAAGCAAATGGTGGATGCGGCAAATGAGATGCAAGTCTTGAAGGTTCGTGCAGAGGCCAATGCCTACACTCAACAACAAATCGGTCAACAAGTGAGACTGCTACCAGTGATTGCTCGCCAGTACACTGATTTACAACGGGAACTCAAGGTGGGGACTGAAAGTTTGAACCGCTTTCTCGCTGTCCGAGAAAGTCTCCAGATTGAGGCTGCTCAAAAAGCGCTTCCTTGGCAGCTGATTATGCGTCCCAAACAGGGAATCATTGCCCCTAGTAACGAGCGGAATATCATCTTAGGAACGATCGCTGGTTTTCTGTTAGGAATGGGAGCTGCTGTACTCGTAGAGCGACTCGACAACGTGTTCCACTCCCCTGAAGAACTCAAAGACAGCACTGGGTTGCCGCTTTTGGGTGTTGTTCCCTTCAACAAACAACTCAAGCATCTAAAGCCAGTGGCGCAGATGGCAAGTTTGATAACTGCTGAAGGTAGCGACCGCACTGATGCTCCTAGCTATAACCCTGAGGAGGATGTACCCGTTTACCGCCAGTCCGACAGAAAGCGCCAGCCACAGTGGTATAGTGCTTCTCCCTTCTTAGAAGCCTTCCGCTCTCTTCATACCAGTATCAGCTTTCTTGGTTCTGATACGCCAATCCAATCGATTGTGATTAGCTCAGCCGCACCCGGCGATGGCAAATCCACTGTTGCTGTACACTTGGCGCAGGCAGCAACCGCTATGGGTCAGCGGGTCTTGTTGGTAGATGCAGATCTGCGCCGTCCTCAGGTTCATAAAGTATTAGGTTTACCCAACCATCATGGACTGAGCAATGTTATTGCTACAGGTCTCAACCCGAAGCAGGCGATCCAGCGATTGCCCATGTGGGATCACCTTTATGTCCTAACAGCCGGTCAGATACCGCCAGATCCCACCCGCCTTCTTTGCTCTAAAAAGATGCAGCATTTGATGGAGCAGTTCCACGCCATTTTTGATCTAGTGATCTACGATACTCCTCCTCTATTAGGTCTGGCAGACAGTAAACTGCTAGCAGCCCACACGCAGGGAATTATCCTGGTAGCAGGACTGGGGCGGACAGACCGTAGCCTCTTGATGCAGGCTCTAGATGGGTTAAAAATTTCTTCATCCTCCATTTTAGGTATAGTAGCCAATGGACTCAAGCGCTATACAACTGGCTTGCCCTATTACTATCAGCGGTACTACGCTCAAGAGTCAGAAGTGGAGAAAGCGAAAAAACTCTTACAAAACAAATTAGGAGTTAGGAAATAGAGTTTTGAGTTTTGCCTGACTAGATTGGATCATTCTACTTCGCCGAGCAGAGTCAATACTGCCAGTCCTTGGCGGTGGGGTGTTATTTGCTGGTTGTCAAAATTGCCTGCCATCAGGCTTCAGATCGATCTGGTTTTTGCTGAAGATTTTCGTAGAATGTCATCAAGGAAACAGTGGGAGCATCA
>CAZZWA010000263.1:0-8463 GCA_964657555.1 uncultured Microcoleus sp. | reverse complement strand
CAACTTGAATGCTGATTAGCTTATAATTTGTTGAGTCACGCCCTGCTCTTGGGCAAAAAACGAGCTTTTTCACTTTGGCTGCTCCTGGAAGACAAGCTCTTGGCTCTTGAACAATTAGCAATTAGCTCCCCAAGATGGAACTGCTGTCTGATGATTGTGCGAGAAGCTAACTTAGATGATGCGTCGGCGATCGCCAGGGTACACATAGACACTTGGCGGACAGCATACCGTGGACTGCTTCCAGAAATTGTGCTGGCGGATTTGTCTTACGCCAAGCGAGAGAGTAGCTGGGTTCAAATGCTCAGCACTGCCCCAGAAAACAACCATTTTGTGTATGTCGCTGAAGATCAGGCAGGGCAAATTATTGGTTTTGCTGATGGTGGCCCAGAGCGAACTAGCAACCCTATCTACAAGGGTGAGTTATACGCTATCTACATCCTAGAAGCCTACCAGCGTCAGGGCATCGGATGCAGGCTGACTTTATCTATTGCAGAAAGACTTCGAGTCTTAGGTTTACACTCTATGTTGGTATGGGTCTTAGTAGATAATCCAGCATATAGGTTCTATGAAGCCCTTGGGGGTCAGAAGCTTCATGGAAAGCAGATTGAGGTTGGTGGGGTAACACTCAATGAAGTTGCTTATGGGTGGACGGACACGAAAGTCTTTGGCTAATGGCTAATACTAAGAAGGATTTTCTGCCAATTAGCACTTAGCTATTAGCTCTCAGGTAAATAATGCGGATATTCACCCAGTTTTGATTGATGAATCATCGCTTGGCCTTCTCCACCGATTACTTGGTTGCCAGCCTTCGCCTCTCCGTACCTTTAGCTTTTGCTGGGGACTTTTGTCAGAACGCTCAGAAGTGCTGTGGCCAGCTAAAATAAAGGGTGGCAGTATTGTGTCATTCCGAAAACCAATACTTTACACTCAGCTGGCCTCACAACAATTTAGCTGAGGCAGCAAAACCGGACAAAGACACAGGGCTTTCATCCGAGTTCCCTGTAACTGCTAGAATCATTTTGCTGGCAGTAAGCTTAGCCTCTGGCTAAGGGAAGCGAACCCAAGCCTACCTTGGCTTGATGATCGCTGGCTAGACGGCTGAGAAATTCATCTGTAAGCAGCTGTTAGTGGGAATATGACATTTCTGCTAAGCTTCTAAACGCACGTTAGCCTCCCTTGCACAAGCGCTCGCTGACAGGATCATCTATGTATAGATGTATAAAAACAATTCAGTGAATATAAAATAGGAGAGGTAGAATGCCTAGAACACAGAAAAACGATAACTTTATTGACAAGAGCTTCACTGTTATGGCAGACATCATCCTGAAGATTCTGCCTGCTAACAAAAAAGCAAAAGAAGCCTTTATCTATTACCGCGATGGTATGTCCGCCCAAGCAGATGGAGAATATGCTGAAGCATTGGACAATTACACCGAAGCTTTAGAACTAGAGGAAGACGCCTATGATCGCAGCTACATCCTCTATAATATGGGATTGATTTATGCCAGCAATGGCGATCACGACAAGGCTTTGGAATATTATCACCAAGCGATTGAGCTTAACCCCCGTCTGCCCCAAGCCCTGAATAATATCGCCGTAATTTACCACTTCCAAGGAGAAAGGGCTAAGGAAACTGGGGATGAAGATGGAGCTGAAGAGCTGTTCAATCAAGCCGCCAACTATTGGAAACAAGCGATTAGCATTGCCCCCAACAATTATATTGAGGCGCAAAACTGGCTAAAGACTACTGGGCGATCGCACACAGATGTTTTTTTCTAGCTATTTAGTCATTTGTTGTTCCCTAATGACTAATGACCGATGACCAATGACTAGTGACAACCCGATGATTGACCGTGAGCAAGTACGCAAAGTGGCCCTTCTCGCTCGTTTAGAGCTAACAGAGGAGCAAGAAGATCAATTTACCACCCAGTTGGGCAGTATTCTGGAATATTTTGAGCAGTTGAGCGAACTAGATGTCAGTAACGTGCAGCCTACCACAAGGGCAATTGATGTCAGCAATGTGACGCGACCAGATAATCTGCAACCCTATCTAGATCGGGAAGCGATCTTCAACGGTGCGCCTGACCAAGAGGGCGACTTCTTCAAAGTGCCGAAAATTCTCAACACTCCAGAATGAAAGTAGGTCATTAGTCCTTAGTTATTATTGACTACACTCGCGAGAGATGTGGCTGGATAGGCTCACGAGTTGTTTAGAGCCACTTGCTCTTTGAAGCTTGTACCAAAAAACTAATGATTAATGACTAAATTAGTCAAGAGGTCATTGGCAACGGATAAGGACTAATGACTAATAACTCAGGAGGAAATTATGAGTTTGGGTGTTCTGCTAGACGGGAAGTGGGTAACTGAACGCGATCAAGAAGACTCGCAAGGAAGATTTGTTCGTCCATCGACGACTTTTCGCAACAAGATTACAGCAGATGGGTCTAGCAGCTTTAAAGCTGAACCGGGTCGCTATCATCTTTACATATCTTGGGCTTGTCCCTGGGCACACCGCACTGCGATTATGCGAAAGTTGAAGGGGCTAGAGGATATCATTGGCCTTTCAGTTGTTGCTGCGGTGATCGATCAGAACAGTTGGGAATTCTCCGACGAACCGGGTGCTATTCCTGATACTGTCAATGGCACTCGCTATCTTTGGGAGATTTATCTCAAAGCTGACCCCGCTTACAGTGGACGGGTGACTGTGCCGGTTCTCTGGGATAAACAAACTGCTGCGATCATCAACAACGAATCTCGCGAAATCATCCGCATGTTGGATACGGAATTTGATGCCTTCAGCAAAGCAGATGTCAACTTCTATCCGGAAAGCTTACAGACGGCTGTAGATGAAACTATTGATGCCATCTACCAACCCATCAATAACGGTGTCTACCAGGCAGGATTTGCCACGACCCAGAAAGCTTACGAGGAGGGTGTAACAGAACTATTCGCTGCTCTCGACCACTGGGAAGGGGTCTTGGGACGACAACGCTACCTCTGCGGCGCACGCATCACTGAGGCAGACTGGTGCATGTTCACAACGCTGTTGCGCTTCGACTCGGTCTACTATGGGCACTTCAAGTGCAACTTGCGCCGCATTATTGATTATCCAAATTTGTGGAACTACCTCAAAGACCTCTATCAGCAGCCGGGGGTCAAGGAAACGTGCAACCTTGACCATATCAAACGGCACTATTACAAGAGTCATAACAATATCAATCCCACCCGAATTGTTCCTAAAGGGCCAATTATTAATTTTGATGAACTCCACGACCGTGACCGATTTTCATGAAATGAGGTATTAGAGAAATCCCAAAATACCTGTTAGCAGCAGGAGACTCTCAGCATAATCTCTTACCGATACTGCCTGCAACTCTTTAGCTTTCTCTTCTGGGAGGGCGTTATTAGCAAATATTCCTACTACCAGTTCGGTTCCGGCTAAGTACTTAAGCTTATCCCGAGTCCGATACGGAGGATAGAACTCGGCGTGCAGATATGACTCCGGATGAGGTTGACCGTCAGTCGGTGCTTGGAACCAAGCCATTAAGTAAGGAAAGGGGCAGTTCCATAAGCCGTCATACTTGAGGGTGATATCAAGTTCGCTTGAGTAGTTGTCATTCGCCAGCGTTGCGAAGAACTCCCTTGATGCTTCGCCCCACTGCGTTTCGCTCAGCATGACAAGTAAGCGTTTTTAGCAAGTGATTAACCGGACTTGATATGACAGTTTTTAACGCTTTAGCAAGTCTAGAACCTCGTACTACGTTCACAAATTAAGTAGGAAGATAGAATCAAACTGCTTCGGAGAAAACCAGGATAAAACTATTGCAATCTCGAATAGAGAATTCTTGCTTGCCAAAAAATGTTGTATGTAAATTCTGCACGAGAGTAGCTTTATCTTTGAATTTGGCGTATAACTCTTGGAGATTTTCCACGTCGATGTAGAAGGTCAGCGAACCACCAATTTCTTTGGTTGCTAATGCAGGAATTTCCTCGCTTAGACTTGCTCTTGACTGAAACATGATCTCCACCTGGCCAGATTTCATCATTGCCCAGTCAAACACTCCTGCTTTGGGAACGCTATTTACCAACTCAAATCTCAGAACATCTCGGTAGAACTCGACACTCTGATTAACATCCTCAACCATCAAATTGGGAGAAAGCTTCTTGAGCAACATTACTATCACCTTAGATAACCTACATCATCAGTATCCGTATTGCTAGTGACAGCGTTATGTCAGCGGCCATTTGTCAGGTTGATGATTGTGGAGAATACCTTTTGCTTCGACGATTAACTGCTGGCGTAGTGACTCCGGCTCTAGCACTTTCACATGCGAACCCCAACCAAGCAACCACTGGAGCACTTCACGATCCTGACGGACTTTGAGTGTCACCAGCAGCCCGTCAGTATGCTCTTCCTCACTAACAACATAGAATGGTCGGTTCCGTTCATTCTAGTGATAAATACTGGGTTTCAAGGCTAAAGACTGAGCATCTTCGTGCCATATGATGTCACCAGCAACCAGTCGGGCGATCGCTCGGTCGATCAATTCCACCCCTTGCTCTACGGTTTCTAGGACAGACAATTGCCCGCGTAACTCACTAGCACCAGCAAAACCTTTGGCATACCAAGTCATGTGCTTGCGGGCTTGATGGATACCGCGATCGCCCTTGTATTCCCAGAGTGCTTGCAAATGATCCCGCGCACATTCCAGACGTTGCACTGGCGTTGTTGGCGTCTTTTCCTTCCCTGTCTTCAAGAAGTGATCGACTTCCCCTACTAAAAACGGATAGCCCAACGTCCCACGGGAACACATCACCCCATCAGCACCTGTCTGTTCCAGACACCTTACTGCTGCCTCAACCGAAAACATATCTCCATTGGCAATCACTGGGATAGTAAGAACTTCTTTCACCCTGCCAATCCACTCCCACTTGGCTGGGCCATTATAGCCTTGGGCGCGGGTGCGACCGTGTACTGTAATCATCTGCGCCCCTGCATCTTCCATGCGTTTGGCAAATTCTAGAATATTAATTTCTTTGTCTGTCCAGCCAATCCGAGTTTTCACTGTCACTGGCACATTAACAGCCTGAACCACTTGCCGCACAATTGCCTCAGCAACTTCTGGCTGCCGCAATAACGAAGAACCGCCACCATTTTTAGTAATTTTGTTAACGGGGCAACCCATATTGATATCAACTGTATCAGCCCCTTCCTCCACCGCCTTGATCGCGGCCTCTGCCAAGAAATCTGGGCGACAATCGAATAACTGAATGCTAATTGGTCTTTCGTTACGATCTACCTCCATAATCTTGGGTAGCTCTTTGACATAGTGCAGCCCTGTTGCATTGACCATTTCGGTGTACATCATTGAGTCCGGTGCAAAGCGCCGCACCAATCGACGAAATACTAAATCTGTGACCCCGGAGAGAGGCGACTGCAAAACGCGACTCTTGACTTCAAAAGAGCCAATTTTAAGTGGGGTTGAGAGTCTGGCTTGCAGACTAGGAGATAGAGAAACCATAGTATCGCCGTCAGTTGACTTCTTTATTGTAGATTTTTGTATTATATAAGTAGCATATTATGCTTCCTATTTACTTGTCTGAGTTAGCAGGGCAATACCACACACAATTCTTGAGCCTGGGAATCCCTCTATTATATTACCTTTTACACATCTATTAATGCAATCTAAATATATGGATATGGTAATAGTTTAAACTAAGCTAATGAAGAGTATCAGGTAGTATCTAATATTCCTACAGCAGCGCAGACATTGAAGTGCTTTATGCTTGGTTACAGTTTAATAAAGATGTATTTGCCAATTCACATAGAAGGCATTGATGAGCGCACAGGTAATGTATTCATATTAGCTGATGAAGAAACTAAAATAGAGATTAATCGTCATGTAACTTTGTGAGTAAAGATCAAACAAATGCAATAGAGTTAGACGGAGAACTGGGAGAAGCAAACTTTGACAGCCGTGCTAATTCTTTATGCATAGTTGGGTATGTTAACCTAGAAGGTAAGTTTCAGAACATTTAGGGAGCGCTTCCAGTCCCATAAGGAAGAAAGCTTTCGTCTGACATCATCAGCTGTCTTACACTTGACTATCAGTCTCTGCTAGGGATCAACTTAATAAGAAGCGCAGCCTGTAGGTGCGAAAGAGTGAAATGCTTGTGTTCAATCTGGCGATCGCCCCCGAACTAAGCTTTGTGAGGGATAATGGCTTTCATGCCCTCTTGTCGCACAAGTACAAAATCTGTAAAAATTCTCACTCAAGACGGCAAACACAACTAATGATATACGGCTAGCACCCCTACTGGCAGCCTTAGATTTGCGTACATTAGACACAGTGAAACCAATCAGCACTTACGTGAATGAGCCAGCGAAAGTTACAGGTTGGATGCCTGTGCCACGAGCCTTATGAACTACAACCGTCCAATCAGGTTCGGAAAACCCCCCTTCATGAGGAAGGCTCATCACGATCACTATATAAGATCAGTACGCCAATCCAATTGTATTGAAGCTGGACTGGCTGCTGGTTGAACCAGGCTGGTTCGATTTGTAATCGTGTATTGCCCCATAAAGTTTTTGTAGTTATACGGAGCCGTAAACCCCCATGGGTAAAGTTGTTGGAATTGACTTAGGTACAACAAACTCCTGCGTGGCAGTAATGGAAGGTGGCAAACCCACGGTGATTGCTAACGCAGAGGGTTTTAGAACCACACCTTCTGTTGTGGCTTTTGCTAAGAATGGTGATCGCCTGGTAGGTCAAATTGCCAAGCGTCAGGCGGTGATGAACCCCGAAAACACCTTTTATTCGGTTAAGCGCTTTATCGGGCGCAAATTTGACGAAGTCACCCACGAAACCACAGAAGTTTCCTACAAAGTCTTGCGCGACAGCAACGGCAACGTCAAGCTAGACTGCCCTGCTGCTGGCAAGCAATTCGCCCCAGAAGAAATTTCCTCGCAAGTCCTCCGCAAGTTGGTCGATGATGCTAGTAAGTACTTGGGAGAACCAGTTAACCAAGCTGTGATCACCGTACCTGCCTACTTTAACGACTCACAGCGTCAAGCTACCAAAGATGCTGGTAAGATTGCCGGGATTGAAGTCCTGCGGATTATTAATGAACCTACCGCAGCATCTCTAGCCTATGGGTTGGATAAAAAGAGCAACGAAACCATCCTGGTGTTTGACCTTGGTGGTGGTACCTTCGACGTTTCCATTCTGGAAGTGGGCGACGGTGTGTTTGAAGTGCTGGCAACATCTGGGGATACTCACCTGGGTGGTGACGACTTCGATAAGAAAATCGTTGACTACCTAGCTGAAGAGTTCAGAAAAACTGAAGGCATTGAACTGCGTAAAGACAGGCAAGCCCTACAGCGCCTGACTGAAGCTGCTGAAAAGGCCAAGATTGAACTGTCCAGCGTCACGCAAGCAGAAATCAACCTCCCCTTCATCACTGCTACTCAGGATGGCCCCAAGCATCTGGATACAACCCTAACTCGTGGCAAGTTTGAAGAACTCTGCTCTGACTTGATTGACCGTTGCCGCATTCCTGTAGAAAATGCTATACGTGATGCCAAGATCGACAAGAGTGCGATCGATGAAGTTGTGTTGGTCGGTGGTTCCACCCGGATTCCGGCTGTACACGAGCTAGTCAAGCGAGCATTGGGTAAAGACCCCAATCAGAGCGTTAACCCAGACGAAGTCGTGGCAGTTGGTGCCGCCATTCAAGCTGGTGTGCTGGCTGGTGAGGTGAAAGACATTCTGCTGCTCGACGTTAGCCCCCTATCTCTGGGTGTAGAAACTCTAGGCGGCGTCATGACCAAAATCATCCCTCGCAACACCACTATCCCCACCAAGAAGTCAGAAGTCTTCTCTACTGCTGTGGATGGTCAGACGAATGTGGAGATTCACGTTCTTCAAGGTGAGCGGGAAATGTCCAATGACAACAAGAGTCTGGGAAACTTCCGTTTGGATGGAATTCCACCCGCACCTCGTGGCGTACCCCAAATTGAAGTCACCTTCGATATTGATGCTAATGGTATCCTGAATGTCACAGCTAAGGATAGAGGGACTGGTAAGGAGCAATCTATCAGCATCACTGGTGCTTCTACCTTAGATAAGACTGAGGTTGAGCGCATGGTCAAGCAGGCCGAACAAAATGCGGCTGCTGACAAAGAGCGTCGGGAGCAAATTGACCGCAAGAATCAGGCAGATTCCTTGGTTTACCAGGCAGAGAAGCAACTCACCGAGCTGGGTGACAAGGTGCCAGAGGCTGACAAGACCAAGGCAGAAGGGCTGATCAAAGATCTGCGTGATGCTGTAACTAAAGAAGATGACGAGCGCATCAAGACGCTTACACCAGAATTGCAGCAGACACTTTACAGCATTGGCAGCAACATCTATCAACAGTCTGGCGGTGGCCCATCAGAAGGTGACGGTGGGACTGGGACTGGGA
>CAZZWA010000262.1:5289-8471 GCA_964657555.1 uncultured Microcoleus sp. | reverse complement strand
TGGCTTGGGAGGCAGTGGTATTTCGTAGACCCCATCAGTATTTAAATTAACATCTGTACTTGCCAGTGTTGACGAGGTGTTCTCATTCACTCTTACCTGAGCACCACTAGGGAGAGTCAACCCATTTTCCTCAAGGACTTTCACTGTATCGGAAATAAGACGTTTTTTGAATTTCTCGTCTAACCATGCCTTGGCGACGAGTTTCGACAGAACTTTTTGAGACTCTTGACTATTTCCTAAAGCGAATGACATAGTTTACACCTAGTTAACAACTAATAATTTTATATCATAATTTGTGGAGATTGCCAAGCTAAGTAAGTTGGATGTTAATGTCGCTTTTATTTCAATGGACTCCGTTAACACTCCTTAAAAATAAAGCTGGGCAAAATCCAGCTATCTAACTATTTTAAAAAATGGTTGATCAAGGATAGACAGGGCTAGTTTGTTGTGTTGGTTTGCTACCCAAAATAAATTCTCCTACGGATGATTCTTTGTAGTAATCTGCTCCTACCAATGCCGCAAATAGGTCAGCGTTACCAGATCCAACTGCGCAAGGTGCAAGATTCATGGCTGTTGCTACCAGATACATTGTCTGCTGTAAGGCTCCCACATTCTTCAGGACTCCAGCATAAGCAATAGATTCATAAACCCATGTAGCTCTTTGAAAACGTGCACTAACAGTTATCAAAATCTGTGGGATACATGATTGACCAGTGGCAGAACTCGCTTCTGCCAAAAGCGCTTCTACCTGCCCGTTCATCTCAGAAATTCTACAAAGTTGATGCTCTTTTGGAGAATAGTGGTAAAGACCAGAAGGAATATTTTCACAGATATTTATGGTGATATATAGTTCTAACTCGTAACGCCCTCCACTATTTGGATAAGGGCGAATACTACATTCCCCATAATCTTTTGGAAATATTGCTTTAACTCTTGCTGAACGGTAAAGAAATTCCCCTAGTTGTTTATCGATTATTGGTTGATTTTGATAACTTCTAATTGAATCTCTCTGTTCTATAGCTAGAGTTAGCGGACGATCCATCTCTTGAAGTCGTTGGATATCTGGCTTATATAGCTCAATAATCTCATCTGAAACTCTTGGTTTGACAACAGGAAGCTGTTCAATTTTTCCTAAGAAACGAAAAGTTTTACCGACAGGGTTGCTATGTCTTCCTATTCTAGTTCTAGAATGAAAGAGTAGGTCGTGAAATTCCCATTGTACAAGAGAATCGTCTTTTTCTTCCTGAATTTCTCCATCTCCCTTGACTTCCCAAAGTATTTCAGTACTCAAGAGTAAATTTAAGAATAAATGAATTGCATCTTCCGAAATGCCAGGTATTTTAGTGCATATTTCGCTGGGAGCTTGGGGATTGGCAAGTTCAGATATTACTGCTATACCTTTCCAATCAGCTAAGATAACTTTTGCATGAGATAAGGGAGATTCTATTACCAGGTGCTCTTTGTCTTTATGACAATAAGCAAAGCGTGATAAAACCAACTTTCGGTTTATTGATATATCTCTAGGGAGAAATTTATCATAAGATGAAATAGGAATCCTAGTTGCTAAGGGTAATCCTTCACAAAGGACGGTATGGCAGAGCATGCCAAGATTGATAAATTTTTGCAGATAGTAGTAAAACTTAGCCAATGCCTCAAAATCATCAGTTTTTAGCACTAGATCGCTGAGATGTTCCTCCGTAGCACCATCAGCAACAAGAATTCTCATAGCAGCTAGTAAGCCTGGAGATATCTGCTGAAGGGTCAGAAAATGAGAGGGAATATTCCCCCTAACAGGATGTAATTTAATAATAATGCGATCGCTCGACTGTTCAATGAGAGAAACATTTTCTTTAAAAGAGAGTACAAAGGGATGTGACATGGTGGAGCTATTAATAAAGATACATAAAAGATATGGTTGTCTCTTTGTGCTGTTGGTTGATATTAATATGTGTGGGGCATGCTTTACTACATAATCATGGGGAATGGATTTAACTGACTTTCTAGTTTGGGCTTTGCTAACCAGCCCAATTTAACAGGAACGTCGTAAAGCCGTCCAGCATCAAATCTGTTCCAATAGTGGCGCATTCCAGGAACAACAACTTTCACAATATTTATGCCAATATCTGGGCGTGTTTGATCCAAAACAAGCATGTCCATACCTTGTTTTTCAGCAATCTTTACACAAGTCATGACATCATCGCACAGATCGTCCCGCCATTGCTGTAGATAATCAGAGTAAACCCGAGGTTTAGTGCTAGCATCGGGAACTATATAAGGCTGATTTTCCAATTTAGCCGTCTTCCACCAATCTAGTGCCACTGAGTCAGAGAAGCGATATTGAGTACTACCATCAGGCGCAATCGATGAAACTCCAGGCAGTATCTGGTTTGCCTCAGTTATTGCCCTATTAATAGCGATTTTAGGGTCAAAATGTGCTCCAAAACCGAAGATAATATCCTCTATTTCTTGATCTGTTCTCCTAGAAATAGCAGCAAAAGCGGGAATATTCAGATCTGCGGTGATATCTAAAACCCAAATCTCTCGATGGAGCGTTTGGTAATAATTTGTTATGGCTTGAAAATACGGTTCGTCAAAACTTTCTAAATCAACAGACGGACGCTGCACGCAATTATACCACCACAAGGCTACACTATCTCGCTCTACCAACTCCATAAAGCCTTGCAGGATGGCTTCTTCAAGAGTGTTACCAGATGCGTTGCCATTAGAATTAGCCCAACAGTAAGGATTTTGCTGCCTCGGATACCCGTAATAACAATAAGCTGTTGGGAGGTATTTAAATTTTTGATTAGTTAAAGACCAAACGGGTGTCCATTCAACTTCTGCCTCTTCATCAAAAGGCTCTGGAATCCTTTGATTAAAGGCAGACTTTGCATTCCATTCCCTACGATTCTTATACTGTTCTTCGCTAAAATTCAAGCAGTCATTCGGATGAATTGCTATTTTCCCCATTGCTTTGTATGTGGTTTTCTGCCTAACTTCATCTCCTTGAAATATCCCAGAATATCTCTCGATCGCTTCGCCAAGCGCGCTTACCTTGGCTTGAATATCTGTCTTTCCTTTACCACCACTATGACTGCGAATAGTTTTATTCAGAAAGTATAGATCGTCGAACATCATTGCAAAGTTATGCCCAGCAGAATAACTATGTATCACCCCACTTT
>CAZZWA010000262.1:1704-5189 GCA_964657555.1 uncultured Microcoleus sp. | reverse complement strand
AGTTGATAAAGGCGACCGCTTAACACGAAATAATCTTTTTCAGATAGCAAAAATAGATCATTTCCTATAGTTTCAGTATGAAAACAACTTTTAAACTTCGGTTTGTTAATCATGCCAAGAGAGTATGAGAACTTACATACCGGGTTTATGGCAATCGGTCTCTCAATGGAACTTACCACACCACGCTAGGAAGAGAAAGCGCCAACAGGCTGGGGAAGAATGGCCGCCGAGTGTGTTTGCTGTTCACGCTTGACTGTGGTTTGTTCTTTACATTTCTCTAAAATTTAATCCTATCTAATTTCGTTTGTATTCCGTAGAATTATTTAACTTTATCAATTTGTATAAGTGAAATATCCGGTGATTTACGCATTGACTAAAAACACAAATTATGAATAAATTGCTCTTTGTGCTATACATACAGTATATAGGTATCATTTTGATACCAAGCAATCCCAAAATGAGTGTAATAAAAAAAACTACACCTGGTGGCGATCGCTAAACTGTGTCAACCGCTTCCTTATTGAAAATTGGTATGAAATGTAGAAAAACCCACATATCTCGATGGTTTGCGAATTCATCTTACAATCGCAATTAGGACTAATTGCACGCAATTTTCTTTCCGTCAATGCGTATTGAGTAAGTTATGATGGTTACTTCAGTAATTTTACTTAAGTAAATCCGCTTTCTCTAGATCATCTACTAGGTCTTACATCTTGACAAAAGAATTAAATTATGAATGCATATATTTCAGGTAGGTTCAAACTCAGCTCAAAGTCCACTAAAGTGGACTGAAATTCCTGTAATATAAGCTTTGAGTTCCCTTAAGAAGACTTAAATCTATTAGCCTGGAATTTTGAGAGCACCTCATACCATTTGGCTGTGTTGATGCAAGCTTTGATCCCCCCAACCCCTTCTCTCAAAGAGGGAGAAAGGGTGTAGATGATTTCAAAGTCCCTCTCTCCGAATGGGAGAAGGATTTAGGGTGAGGGTCAACGAGAAATTTGCAACGAGGAGATGCTCCCGGAGTTCAAAACTCCGGGTAAGAGCTAACTGCTTACCGAGAATGGTGGAAGCTCTAAGCATAAATATAGTGGTGTTATGGCAAAGCGTTGCCGAAGCAATCGCTTTAGAGTTGGGATTGCTTCATGCCACTCGCAATGACAAAGTCATGACATAGTTAAGTTTAATTATGTTCACCTAGTTAATGACTCGCTGACCTGTACATCTAGCGATCGCATTAAGAAAGCCCACTTATCAGCAATTTCCTCAATAATTTTAGTCGTTGGCTTCCCAGCACCATGTCCTGCCTTCGTCTCAACCCGAATCAGTACTGGTGCTGAACCCGCTTGAGATGCTTGCAAAGCCGCCGCAAATTTGAAACTATGAGCAGGCACTACACGGTCATCATGATCGGCTGTGGTAATCAACGTAGCGGGGTAGGCTGTTCCAGGTTTGAGGTTGTGCAGAGGTGAGTAGGCATAAAGCGCCTTAAACTCCTCTGGGTTTTCAGCCGAACCATAATCAGACGTCCAAGCCCACCCAATCGTAAATTTGTGGAACCGTAACATATCTAACACGCCCACCGATGGCAGCGCCGCACCAAACAAATCGGGGCGCTGAGTTATACACGCACCTACCAATAAGCCTCCATTACTGCCACCGCCAATGGCAAGTTTTGCTGGCGAGGTATACTTGTTGGCAATTAGCCACTCACCCGCTGCTATAAAATCATCAAAAACATTCTGCTTTTTCAGCTTAGTTCCTGCCTGGTGCCACTCCTCACCATATTCGCCGCCTCCACGCAGATTGGGAACTGCATAAACTCCCCCTGTCTCCATCCACACAATGTTGCTCACAGAAAAACTGGGTGTTAGGGAGACACTAAAGCCGCCGTAGCCGTAGAGATAAGTCGGGTTGTTGCCATCTAGATGTAGCCCCTTTTTGTGAGTGATAAACATAGGCACTTGAGTGCCGTCTTTACTGCTGTAGAAAACTTGCTTCGTCTCGTAATCATCTGGGTTAAAATCGACTTTGGGCTGCCGGAAAATGGTGCTTTTACCACTGATCAGGTCGTAATGATAGATAGTTGCAGGTGTGGTAAACCCGGTAAAACTATAGAATGTTTCAGTATCGTGACGCTTACCACCAAAGCCACCAGCCGAACCGATGCCTGGTAATTCAATCTCCCGGACAAACGAGCCATTGAGGTTAAAAATCTTGATTTGGGTGTGAGCGTCTTTGAGGTAGTCGGCGATAAACTGGTTATTGAGCAATCCCACGCTTTCAAGGGTTTCAGCAGCTTGAGGAATAATTTCTTGCCACCCCTCCTTAATTTCACCCTTAGTAAGGGAAGGCGAGGGGGGGATCGTAGTATCAATGGCAATGACTCGACCGCGTGGCGCATCTAAATCAGTCCGGAACCAGAAGACTGAACCCTCATTATCGATAAAGCTATAACTTGCCTCAAACTGACTAATCAGTTCCACGACTTCTGTACTGAGGTCAGTTAAATCTTTATAAAATACTAAATTCTTTGGGTCTGTTCCCAGCCACACACTGATAATTAGGTAGCGACCATCCTCTGTGACACTCCCGTTGAAACCCCATTCTTTCTGGTCGGGACGGTGGTAAATCAGCACATCTTCTGACTGGGGTTTGCCTAACTGGTGGTAGAAAAGTTTTTGAAAGTAATTAACATCTTCTAACTTGGTCTGTTCGTTCGGCTCATCGTAGCGGCTGTAGAAAAAGCCTTGACTGTCTTTAGTCCAAGACGCACCCGAAAACTTGAGCCATTTCAAATGATCTGACAAATCCTCCCCAGTTTCAACGTCACGCACCTTCCACTCTTGCCAATCTGAACCAGAGGTGGATATCCCATAAGCCATCAGGTTTCCATCTTCGCTGATGGATAAGCCTGAAAGGGCAACAGTGCCATCTTCTGAAAGCTTGTTAGGATCGAGCAGCACGCGAGGCTCATCTTCGAGGGCAGTCAGGGTGTAGAATACGCTCTGATTTTGGAGCCCATCGTTTTTAAAATAGAAATAGCGGTTTCCCTCTTTGAAAGGGATGCCATATTTTTCGTAATCCCATAATTGAGTAAGGCGCTGCTTAATCTGTTCCCGCCCAGGGATATCGTTGAGATAGTTAAACGTTACCCGATTCTGATCGGCAACCCAAGCCTTAGTTTCGTCTGCATCTGGATCTTCGAGCCATCGATATGAGTCTTCTACCTGGGTGCCGTGATAGTCATCGACTTGGTCAACTTTGTGACTGGGTGGGTAGGCTAAGGGTTGCTCGGGATATGACATAGCATTGGACTCTAGGTAACACTGTCCAGTTTAGCGCCAGATTTAGTCCAGCCTTTGGCGATCGCGTCTTCGGCAAAGGCCGAACATTTGGCAGGTAATGAATTAATATCCTCAAGGTATTAGTTCAGCTTAATAATGGTGTTAGACAAGAAGAAATTCTCTATGTAAAGTTAAAGA
>CAZZWA010000262.1:0-1604 GCA_964657555.1 uncultured Microcoleus sp. | reverse complement strand
TTAGTAGCGACGGTGCTTCAGTAGTGGTCAATTATGCTGGTAGTGCTGACAAGGCATCTGAGGTGGTAGCAAATATCGAAACTAAAGGGGGACAAGCCATTGCTGTACAAGCAGATGTTGGCAAAACCTCTGATATCCATCGCCTTTTTGACCAAACTATTGAACGCTTCGGAAGCGTGGATATTTTGATAAACACTGCGGGAACCAACTTTTATAAGCCTATTGCTAAAGTTACTGAAGAGGAATTTGACAAGATTTTTGCCATCAATGTCAAGGGCACTTTTTTTGCTTGCCAACAAGCAGCACTACGTATGGCCTCTGGAGGGCGCATTATCAACTTTTCGACTACGGTGACCGCTTTGATGCTACCTACCTATGGTACCTATGTAGCAACCAAGGGGGCAGTCGAGCAAATAACGCGAGTACTTGCCAAAGAGTTGGGTGAGCGTCGCATCACAGTCAATGTCGTTTCTCCCGGACCTACTGATACGGAGCTTTTCAAAGCAGACAAGACCGAAGAGCAGATAAATCGTTTCGCTCAAATGGCTGCATTGGGTCGCTTAGGAGAAGTACAAGATATTGCCGATGTGGTCGCTTTTCTTGCCAGCGAGGAAGCACGTTGGATTACCGGCCAGAATATTCGGGTCAATGGTGGCTTAGCGTAAACCGTAAACAATGTTTTGATTTGTGGGTCTGGTAGTAGTAAAAAAGCAGTCTCCTAAACTTTTGCACTTCTGTTGAGTTCCGGATGAAATCTTTGCGCCTTAACTTGTCTGCACTCTGTCCAGTTCGCTTGCTACTGGCGGCTTGTGTCTGTGCTTTACTGTTTTTCTCTAGTACTTTTCCCGCTTTTGCTGCTAGCAGCCTTCAGAAAGGCGAACCTTTAAAGATTGAGCAGAAGGCAGAAACTGGAGAGTCATTCTGGGTAGCAGGAGGTCTGTATACCTTTCTCAAAACTGGTAATGATACCAACGGACAGTTCTCGCTCTTCGATTTTTACGTCCCCCAGAAGGCTGGACCGCCACCGCACATTCACAGTCGGGATGACGAGGCGTTCTATATTCTAGAGGGGGATTTATCGCTCCAGTTTGAGAATCAAACCTTGGTGGCCACCCCCGGAACCTTTATTTATCTTCCCAAACATCACATCCACGAATTTAAAAACCTCGGGACTTCACCAGTACATGCTTTGTCAATGACAGTTCCTTCGGGACTGGAGAATTTGTTTGCGGAAGTGGGCCAACCAGGGACTGATAAGTCGGCACCGCCAAGGGGGAACTATGAAGACTATCGCCAAAAATTTAAAGCTGTCGCTCCCAAGTACGGAGTAGAAATTCATCCAGAGGCTTCACTGCTTAGTGGAGAGTCGCTGAGCATTGGCCCATTGGCCTCGCCGATCTTAAAAGGACCAGATGGTTTCGCCGTATTGCCACCGAATACGGGTTCTCCATCGTTAAAAGAAGCAGACTTTATGTATGCTTATCTAACAACTGCAAAAGACACACAAGCCAGCTTACAAATACCAGCCAGGAAACAAGCTTTGAATTTGAAAGGTGAAACTTGAGCTGAGTAATTCGATTTTGACGTTCTCCCCCGTTATACCC
>CAZZWA010000261.1:3465-8471 GCA_964657555.1 uncultured Microcoleus sp. | reverse complement strand
CTTAAGTTGGAAATCACTGCTGCCTGTACTTATACATAATCTTGCAGCAGCGCTTGCGTGATTGCACTGATGCAGTTGACTGGCTTAAAATAACTTGAGGATAAATAGATGGATAGACGGACTTTTCTGGGGTACTCACTGGCGACTGGCGTAGTTATCTGGGTGGGCAAAGAGATTCCCAAACTTCTGGGAATAGATGAATCGGCAGTCGGTGAACTTTTTGCGGTCAAGCCTGCTGATGCTGCGACAGCAATCTTTCCCCAGAGTGTGGCCTCTGGCGATCCGCAACCTCAAGGGATTACTTTGTGGACTCGTGTTGTTCCGCCTCAGCCTGGTCTTGTCTTAGTTGGCTTCGAGGTTGCTAAAGACCCTAGCTTTGCCAGAGTTGTCCTGCGTGGTATCGCCGAGACAGATGAGTGGAAAGATTACACACTCAAAGTGCGGTTGAATTCCAGGGTTATCCAACCCTACACTACTTACTACTACCGATTCACCTACAAGGGGGCAGCGAGTAGAACAGGTCGTTTTAAAACATTGCCAGCTCCTAATGCAGAGCCCGCCAAGATTCGCTTCGGTTATATCAACTGCCAGGATTATACTAACGGATATTACAATGTCTATAGATTCCTGGCTCAAGAGGATATAGATTTTGTAGTTTTCCTGGGTGACTACATCTATGAAACAGTGGGTGATACCAGTTTTCAAAGAGGGATACGACCTCTTCAACTACCCAGTGGTCAGCCAGCAGCCTCTACACTTTCAGATTATCGGTTTCTTTACCAGACCTACAATGCTGACCCAGATCTACAAAAGCTGCGGGAGAAGGTTGCTTTCATCACTATTTGGGACGATCATGAGTTTGCAAACGATTGCTTCAAGGTAAATGCTCCTGACCAGTTCCCATTCCATAAACCAGAGCTTCGTCAAGCCGCTAACCAGGCATGGGCTGAGCATACACCTACCAGTATCCCTTTCGATGCTGATGATCGCCCTCTCGCTTCACTACAAATTTACCGCACCTTTAAAATCGGCAATCTGCTAGAGCTAGTGATGACGGATGAACGCCTCTATCGGAATGGCCCTCCCTGCGACGACCTCGTAGCGCAGCAGAATCATTATCTGCAAAACAAGCGTTATATCGTACCGGACTGTCCCGAACGCAGCGATTCAAGACGTACCATGCTAGGCCACGAACAGCGCCAATGGTTTCTCAATCAAATCTGCAATTCTTCCTGTATCTGGAAGATTTGGGGGAATGAAGTGATGACCATGCAACTCAAGGTACTGTCAGCTTTTGCTACCCAACTGTTGGGGCAGCAGACTCCAGATTTGTTTGTGACTCTAGATCAGTGGGATGGCTATCCTGCTGAGCGCTCTCTCATATTCCGGGCTTTGAGAGATGCTGGAATCAAAAACTTTGTGACTATCACTGGCGACCTTCATACTTTTGTCACGGGGTATCAGAAAGTAAACTTTGATGACCCACTTGACCCACCTGTAAGCGTGGAATTTGTGGTTGGCTCAACTACGTCCTCCAACTTTGCCGAGCAAAGCAGTCCCAGTTCTACTGGCTCGTCCCTACCCCCGATCAATATCCTGACTCAGGTGCTTCAGGGCAGTAATCCACACATCCAGTACTTCAACTCTGCTACCCATGGCTACAACCTGGTAGAGGTGACACCAGAAACTCTGACTTGTACGTTGAAAGCAATCGATGACATCACAAAACCTGGAGGAATACTCTCAACTCTCAAGGTTTTTCGCGTACCCCGCGATCAAGTGCTAATTGAAGATATAACGCCTGCTGTTTAAGAAACACACATACATTCTGGCCAAACAAAAACCCCCAGCAATGAGCTAGAGCATCCGTCAATTATTCAGATTTCGGTGGTGCTAAGCAGGAGGGGCAGGGTCGGTAGAAATTCACGGATTTTCAGTAGACACATAGAATAGTTAATTTGTCAATATCGATTACTTGACCGACTCTCTAGGAACAAGCACGTTAGCAAGCTTGTCTTCATAGTTACAACCCACGGAACTTGGCTGGCATCAAAATTGCAGAAAGTCAGCGACTGGGCATGATGGGTAATGGGGAAAAAACTAAATCGCAATTACCCATTACCGCAAAATCCCATTCCCAAAGGGAGTGGGATGAGCTTAATCATTAATTATACTCTGAACAAACTTGATCCAAAGTTCACTGCGGGGCTTACAAATGCATTTTAACCGTCGCCAAATCTTGAGGGCAGCTTTGGCATCTGCTGGATTCTCAGTTACAGTAATTACTTCTCTTCTCAAGAATAAGAAAGTCTTATCAGAGCAAGTAGACCAAGAGCAATCGATAAATCATACAGCAAAATTGGCTGATGTCCGCTCTGCAAAGCTCGTTTTGCATCCTATTGGTACTGCTCCAGTCCTGCTGGAGGTCGTTGCTCAACGGTCTGGTTTCAATTGGGAAGTTCACATTTCTGTTGTGGAACACCAGAAACAGCCTGAGTATTGGCCTTATCGAGTGGTTGAAATCAAAAAAGGTTCCGGTTGGCCGCCACATGCTGGCATTGGTCCTGTCATTTTGCCAACTACAATCCATACAGATGTGACTCACGTAGGAACTAAGGGGATTGCAGTTGTGGGCTCCAATCAAACCATTTATCTGGACTATCAACCCTCTTGAGACAAAATAACTTTCCCAGGCGTAGATTCAGTAATTACCAACGTTCATGATGAGCAGCTACTCAGAGTTCATAACACTCAACAATAGACTTCTTGTAAAAAAAATACTTGAACCGCCCAGAAATTAATTTCCAGGATTTTAATCATTTGTGGGAGTGTTGGTAGAACAGATATCACCCAAATCTTTATGACTGAATCAACACTCTATCAATTTATCGAAACAATGTGTTCTGCGATCGCACCCAATGCAACTGCAATCATCACCACTAGCGTGACTTTACCTCCAGGAATCAGTGGCTTAGTTACAGCTTTGAAATCTTGCTGCTGAGCATAACGCTGTGTCCACGCCATCATGGCAGGAATGATGCCACCTAACACTGAGATAGTAAATGTCCCTGCATAGTTAAATGCAGTGAAGAAGATGCTGGGATTTAGAACCGACAGACTTGTAGAAGGCAAAAGCACCAAAGAGTAGAGCGGCAAGCGCATAGAGCTGTCGTGTGGGGCAACATCCAACGCATCTTTGAAAAAGTCGAGCAAACTATAGACAAAGCCAATAAATGAGGTGACAATGGCAAACTCTGAGAAAACAGAGATGAGCACCCCTAACCATGCCCCTGCCTGACCGTTGCGAAGAACTTGCAATGGGTCAAAAACGGTGTTGCCATCAGAGACATCCTGCAACATATCAGGGCTGACACTGCCTAGGATCACGGCATTCCAGGCCAAGAACATTACTAGGGGAATAGCCGATCCTATGACAATGGAGTGACGGATTTTTTCAACATCTCCCTCCAATTGAGTGGTGACAACGGGGATGACGTTGTGGTAGAAGAGTGCCACAAACATGACAGAAACTGTCGGACTAAGCGCCCGCCAATCCTGGAAAGAAAACTGTGTCAGATTGACCTTCGTTAAGCCAAGCAGTAGCAGTCCCAGAAACGAGGCAATCACGATCGCCACAAAGACATTGTTCAATCTCTCAACCAGACGCGCCTGTCCAAAATATAGAATCCCGCCAAATAGGATAGAGAAGGTGAGTGTACCTACCCAGTTTGGCAGACTATCAGAGACACCTCTAACCATCTCGAAGGCAGAGCCCAAAACCTTTCCGCCTTGGGAGATGTACGCGACTAGCAGCGCGTAATGCAAGAATAAATACGCGCCACCTGCAACCCGTGCCCCTAGCTTACCAAGTGTTCCCTCAACCATCGCTAACAGCCCTAGGCCTGGTCGCCCTAGATTGTACATGGCATTAACATTCACTTCTGCAAGCAGCAGCCCCGAGGCTAACGCATAGATCCACACCGCAATCAGCATGACTGTGGATGGCACAATCCCAGATGGCAATGTAACAGCAGGTAGGGCGAGAATGCCCGCACCGACTGTTGTCCCAGCTACAAGAGCAGTACACCCCAACAGGCTTCCTGGCTGATGGTTAAATCTATTTCCTTCGAGTGTAAGGTTAGAGAACAACCGCGTCACATCTATGGTGTCCAACTTGGTGATAGACTTCATGAAAGTTGAGGGAACGTAAAATTTCGTAATATAACTTGATTGTAGATCTAACCCCTCCAACCCTTTTGGATGTGAATTTTGAAGATTTGGCATCTTTATAATGTAGGCAGAAAACTCCTCATAATTGAATTTAATCTGGCCGAAAATCATCTAGTTTGCGGGTTGAGGGGACAGGAGAACTTAAAACTACCGCCAAGGCAAATGGATGATATGAAACGTAACGCAGGCTATAAAAGCAGGGAAGCCCCCAGTCTGCAAGGATTGAGGGGAATTAATAGAGATGGGATATAAAGGTGACAGAATCTAGCAGTAACGTAATACGACAGCTGACAGAGGCGATCACCGCCAGTCGTGAAGTAACAGATCGGCAGATAACTACCTTAAATGCCACCGTAGAGAGAACTAGCCAGAATGTTGATTATGCTGTGTCCCAGATGCAGCAGTCAGCAGCACAGATGCAACAATCAGCGACTCGTGTTGAGCACTCAACAGTACAAATGCAGCAGTCAGCAACTCGTATTGAGCATCAGGTTGGGTTGATGTCGGAGCATCTAACTGCCATCGATATCAAGCTTGAGCGACTCATTGATGCTATCAACGCACATTTGAGAATAGCCGAGAAACAAACTGACAACATTGCTGAACTAACCAAACTTGTTGCAGCGCAGGCAAATACAGTTGCAACACTGATTAGTCGCGTAGGTTGAGGGCGATCGCGCTCTCCCCATTGGTTCGGTAAATATTAATTATTAACTTATCATTTCACATTTTCCAATTACCAAAAAACATCCACAAGCTTGTTGAGGGTGGCTACT
>CAZZWA010000261.1:0-3365 GCA_964657555.1 uncultured Microcoleus sp. | reverse complement strand
CTTGTCGAAGTATGCCGAATGTGGGTTCTAATATCTTTGACTAGTTTGTAGTTCAATTCGTCGTAAGCCAAAGTAGGCTGCCCCAGCAAAAATGACGCCCAATTCAAAGCCAACATCCATACCAAAGGGAGGGTTAAATCGGCCAGCAATTGAACCAACAAAGTGTTCCTGTGCTGCACCCAGATAGACTCCTACTAGGCCAGTGACCATTGATGCGATCGCTGCCCAACCACTCGGCAACTTACTAGGATTATTCCAATCGTCAATGTTGTACTGTCCGCGCCGGAAGACAAAGTGTTCGATAATTAGAACAATCGACCAAGGCCCAAGCCAGTAACCAACTAGCAGTAGAAAGCTTTCCAGGGTTTTGTCAAAGTTTTTGGCAGCCGGAAGGGCGATCGCCACATAAATTGCCGCACCAATCAAAGTCCAGACTGTGCGGTCAATGCGCTGGAAACGACGACCGAGTAACTGCATTGAGAGAGCGAGGCTGTAGTCATTAGGAATATTATTTGCTACCACGGAGAGAGCAAGCAACACCAAGATGAACGTGCCAAAGTCGCCCAACGGACTAACAGCAGCAGCTAAGAGTTCACCACCACCTTTGCCTTTGAAAGCAGGAACTGTCGTCAAGGCAAGACCAAGTGTTTCTAACAGTACGCAAGGTATGAATACACCCAGGAAAGTTAGCCAGAAAATGCGCTGAGGCGGGGTATCCTCTGGCTGGTTAACGTTGTAATCAGCAGCATAGGAACTCCATCCGGTTGCGAAACCATAAACAGCACCCCCAAAAGACATGAAAGAAGCAAATTCTACTATTCCCCTGGCCGATGGTGGTACAGCATGAAAGTTAGGAACTGATAAAAAAAATATCAGGGAAAAAATGAATAGCATGGGAATCCAGGCATACCGTTCATAACGATGCACGTACTTATAACCGTAAAGGCTAACCAGTGTTGTGATGATGGCGATCACGAGAATACCTACCCACCTAGGAACTGCTCCCCCACTTAATGCATAAACCAACTGACCACCGACAATCACATTAACTGTTGACCAGCCAATGCAAGCTGCAACGTTAAACAGCGCCATAATCATGGCCCCTACCCAGCCAAAGGAGAACCGCGAGATTGTCATCTGCCGGAGTCCCAACTTTGGCCCTAGTGTAGAGAAAAAGGCAACGGGTAGGATGCCAAGAGCATTGAAAATGATGATCGCCGCCACCCCATCCCAAAAACCCAATTTAAAAACACCAGTTGCCAAAGCACCTAGAGCAACTGTAGAGATTACCAGGTTAGCAGAGAGCCACAGGGTAAAGTTGTCGAAGATGCGAACGTGGTCGCGATTTGCTGGAGAAACTCGCTCAATTCCTCTGGTTTCAATTCCCCTATTTTCTAAAGCGCGCTCTGTCACTTCACTGCTCATAGGCTGCTTGATTTAGTTTTCTATGTACTTTGTACTACTTTCTTGCCAACTTCTAGACTTCACTCAATGTTGGCGCAGAAATAGGGTGTAAGCACTTTTTTAGACGAATGATAATAGTTTATTATTGATACATTTTCCTATTGAAATCATATTATTAATGTTTTTGTAACAAATTTTTGCTATGTTAATCGACATAGGGTTTTTGAGTTAAGCAGAAGGAGGCTCCCGATGATAGCACTGGCTGACAGAGTTCAAAGCAGGTTAACGATGCAGTCTGTTGAGCTTGCCCCTGGTACGACAGCAATTCGCGCATTGGACTGGGATCGAGAGCGCTTCGACATTGAGTTCGGGCTACAAAATGGCACAACTTACAACTCATTCGTGATTCAGGGAACAAAAACCGCCCTGGTTGATACTTCCCATGAAAAGTTTCGCCAGCTGTACTTGGAAATGCTACAGGGGGTGATTGACCCGGCCAAACTGGATTACCTAATTATTAGCCATACCGAACCCGACCATAGTGGATTAGTCAAAGATATACTAGCACTGGCACCCGAGGTGACTGTTGTTGGTTCAAAAGTCGCAATCCAGTTTCTGGAAAACTGGGTGCATCAGCCGTTTAAGCAACAAATTGTGAAAAATGGCGATCGCTTGGATCTGGGTGACGGGCACGTCCTAGAATTTGTGATTGCGCCCAACTTGCACTGGCCGGACACCATATTCACATATGATGCAAAAACGCAGATTTTATATACCTGTGATGCCTTTGGCATGCACTATTGCGACGATCACACTTTTGATGAAGATTTAGACCTGATTGAAGAAGACTTTCAGTATTACTACGACTGCTTGATGGGGCCGAATGCTCGCTCGGTGCTATCTGCCCTCAAACGGATGAATGAGTTGCCAGAAATTGCCACCATCGCCACAGGTCATGGCCCTCTGCTTCATCACAACGTCACAGAATTAGTAGGCCGCTATCGTCAATGGAGCCAGGATCAAGCCAAGGCAGAAACGACAGTTGCTATCTTCTATGTTTCCAATTATGGGTATAGTGACCGTCTTTCTCAAGCGATCGCCCATGGCGTTACCAAAACGGGTGTTGCAGTGGAAATGATGGATTTGAAGTCAGCTGATACCCAGGATGTGAGAGAACTGGTGAGTATTGCCTCCGGAGTAGTGATTGGCACTCCTCCGATTTCGGGCCCAGCAGCTGCTAATGCCCAGACGGCGATCAACACCATCCTAGCTACAGCCAATGCTAAGCAGTCTGTGGGTGTATTTGAGTCTGGGGGTGAGGATAACGAACCGAGTTATCCATTGCTGAATAAGTTCCGGGATTTAGGGCTAACCCCTGCATTCTCACCAATTTTGGTCAAAGAGACACCTACAGAAGCAGTATACCAGTTGTGTGAAGAAGCTGGAACGGACTTGGGGCAGTGGTTATCTCGCGATCGCAGTATCAAACAACTCAAAGCCATAGATACTGAGCTAGAAAAAGCCCTAGGAAAGCTCAGTGGTGGACTGTATATTATCACCGCTCGCAAGGGCGATACTAGCAGTGCCATGCTGGCTTCCTGGGTAGCGCAAGCCAGCTTTAAACCCCTGGGTGTAACAATTGCCGTCGCTAAAGACCGTGCTATTGAGTCTTTAATGCATGTATGCGATCACTTTGTCCTCAACGTTCTGGAAGAAGGAAATTATCAGGGACTGATGAAGCACTTCCTGAAGCGCTTTCCCCCCGGTGCCGACCGCTTTGCTGGTATCAAGACCTACCAGGCGACCAACGGCTCTCCCATCCTCGCAGATGCTCTTGCCTATATGGAGTGCGAAGTTGTTAGCCGTATGGAGAGTGGCGACCATTGGACTATTTACAGCACTGTCCAAGTGGGTCGTGTCTCTAAACCCGATGCCCTAACTGCGGTACACCATCGCAAGGT
>CAZZWA010000260.1:4031-8490 GCA_964657555.1 uncultured Microcoleus sp. | reverse complement strand
AACCATATGAAAAAAGGCTCGATATTTATTCTCTACTCAAAGTGACAAAAGAGGGATAGAGTGATTGCTGAACCTGGACATCATAACTCTTCAAGTGCGATCGCAAGTTCACTCTCCGGTTGGGTTGACACTCCTGTTATCCAACATCTACTCCCGTCCAACATCAACACATCTTGACACTTTCCTCTCAAAATGAAATGATAAGGGTAAAACCTATCTTTGTTATTGCATATGAGAAAGAAACTAAAGATAAGTGCACTTAATTTCGATTCGCAACCTCCGAGCTGATGCAGCCCAGTACCCTGATGTCAACAAGCAAATCGATGCCTGGTACGCAACCGTTAAGAAGGCGCAATGGCAGAACTTGGAGGATGTTCGTAAGATTTACCGAGATGCTGAAGCAGTTGGGAACTTCACCGTCTTCAATATCAAAGGCAATGACTATCGCCTGATTGTCGGTATCGACTACGAAGACCAAACGGTTTACTACAAATACTTTTTAACTCATGCCGAATACGACAAGGGCAAGTGGAAAAATGACCCTTACTTTTGACCAAGATGTTTATCGCAAGCTACTCGCTGAAGTCGCTCCCAAAGTGATTGACACAGAAGAGGAGTACGATCATGCTTTAGCCGTGGTAGAGCAGCTAACATTTAAAAAAAACCGAACTCCAGAGGAGCGGGCTTTACACAAGTTGCTAGTGACGCTGATTGAAGCGTATGAGGCACAGAATTATCCGATGGATCAATCCTCACCTCATGAAATCCTCCAACACATCATGGAGTCGAGTGGCACCCGTCAAGCAGACTTAGTGGGTGTTGTTGGATCGAGTGGTGTGGTGTCCGAAGTTGTAAATGGCAAGCGATCAATTAGTAAGGCACAAGCCAAGGCGCTTGGCGATTACTTCAAGGTGTCGCCGACGCTGTTTATTTGATGCATCTGCAAATTGTCAGGCTTGATACTCGATAGATAAATCTTGTCCAATGGATACCCGATTAAACTACCGAGACATCATTAAAATAATACTGCAAGAACACGCTCAATATCGGGCTTCTCTGCCTGACAGCTATGACTCCCAAGTTCTATTTGATGATGAGCGAAGACGCTACTTAGTCTTAGATATTGGCTGGAATGACGGATTACTCATTTGAAAGTGGCGATCGCTGAAATCGTATGAATAATACTTTTTAGAGGAATTATGGCATTCGCCGACTTATGGCATTGTCACAGATGGAGAATTATGGCAATTTGGTCGGCTTTTGTTGGATGTTTTTACGAAAGAAAAGACCAGAATAGCTATTACAGATCTAGATAAGTTGTTTGGCGTGAGCGGGTTTTTACTAATTGAATTTAAAGATTTAGTATCAAGAGTTATCGAAATGAGCCAATTGAGAGAGTGCGATCGCTGTTGTAAGAGAGAGCCATGACCCACTCAGTAATCAGAAACCCCAGCAGTTGGCAACTTGTCCCTCCTGTCAACATTTTGAGCCGATCTGAATCTAAGAGTCGTTGATATCGCAGCTCCTATCAGCCATTTGGCTAATGCAATTTAAGTGATTTTGCTGAGGAACAAAGACGACCATCTAGAAGACTATTTATGTATTGGGTTGAAGATAGCAGAGCGCTTTTAAGGATGCGAGACAAGATGTTTTATTTTGGAGACTACGTACAAAATCAAAAAACTGGGAATGTGGGTAAAGTTATTGGTTACGGACGGAAAAACTTAAACAATTCTCATACATCAACAGTTAAAGTGTTGGTGATAGGTGCCGCCGATTCTGACAAGAGAGGATTTGTTGAGGAAGACTCGCATTCAGCATGGACTCAGTGGCCATCAGTTTCAAATTTCAACTAGCCAGCAAGTTGTTCATTTGCTGACATCTTGCACCATTCTCAAAAAGCTCAATGTCCCGCCCAGAACTAAAGGATACTGTTGGCGAATCGACTGAGGGGTCAGACCCTCACTAGGTTTGCAGAAAGCACTTTAGTGCTTTAAAGCTGGGAAGGAAAGAACTTTAGTTCTGACTGTGAATAGTGGACGAAGAAAGGACTAAAGTCCTGACTAAGAACCTTGTCTCAAATGTTGAGGGGTGTTACCCCTCAACTAATTAGCAAACAGTATCCTCAAGTTCCGGGCTAACAGCTGAAGTCCATTGAAATGGACTGAAATCTTTTCTCAGTCCTCTTAAGAGTACTTTAGCTTAAGCTGCAAGATTTAAATCGCACTCGGACTGACGTTTGCAGATCTAAGTATGCTTGGGTAACCGCAGTCCTCGATTACCAAGGGGACTAAGGATTTGGTTCAGTTGGCGTAGTTGTTCAGCTGTACCCATACAAATCAACGAATCTCCTGACATTAGTTTTGTTTCACCAGTCGGGCCACCGATGAGGGTACCATCAGCGCGACGAATTGCTAAAACTAAAGCACCAGATTGCGATCGCAACCGTGCTTCCCTCAAAGTTTTTCCTACAGAGGGACAATTTTGGGGATCGATCCGAAACTCTTCCATGTAGAAGGCTCTGTCAGTTCCCGTAAGAATGCCATCCACAAAATCCAGTACTTGGGGTCTGAGGGCGGCAGCTGCCATACGCCTGCCACCAGTAATGTAGGGAGAGACAACAGCATCTGCACCAGCCCGTTGCAGCTTTTTGACAGCTTCTTCTGTACTAGCACGGGCGATCGCCCGAATTTGAGGATTGAGGGTTTTTGCCGATAGTATGGTATAGAGATTTTCGGCATCAGAGGGTAATGCCGCTACTAAACAGATTGCCCGGTCAATCCCTATTTTTAATAGAGTATCATCCAGAGTGGCATCACCTAGCACGGCAATGTAACCCATTTCCTGAGCCGCCTCTATCTGCTCCATTTGGGAGTCAATCGTTACAAACGGAATATCTTCAGCCTTAAATTCCAGAGCAATCTGACGCCCAGTGCGCCCAAATCCACAAATAATATAGTGTTCGGTTAAAGAGTCCACCAAACGCTTGCGCTGCCTCAGTTGTATTCCTTCTTGAAAGTAGCCCTGAATAAGGGCTTCTGTAAAGCGGTTGACGATATACCCGATGCTGATGATCCCCAGCAAAATCAGAGTAATAGTGAAGAGCCGACCGCGATCGCCCAGTGGATGGACTTCTCCATACCCAACGGTAGATAGGGTGATCACCGTCATGTAAACAGCATCCGACCAATGCCATCCCTCAACCAGTCGATACCATAACGTCCCAATTAGGGCAACACAACCAAGACCAATTGCTCCAGCAATCAGCTCTTGGCGGAGGCGCTTATATTTCTGTTCTAGAGTAGAGTACACTACCTGCCCTCGCGTCTAGTTTAAGAGTGATGGCTATTCTCTTTGACACATAGCTACTACACATCGACATTCACTTAATCAGGTCAGCTAGCCCAAGTGCAGCAGATTCAGCTATTCTTGATACTTTCACGACTAGAAGTCTTGGAATTCTTTGATCGCGTTAATATGCCAATAAGCATAAGAAAAAGAAGGAGCAATCTGTGAGTATAGAAGCTCTGGTTCAAAATCCCTCCATCCCAGCTGAATCAGCACCTGTCCTGTCTGCACCCTACGACCCATCTAACTTTAACGCTTCTGTCATGACTACCTACGGG
This sequence comes from uncultured Microcoleus sp., assembly GCA_964657555.1. GTDB lineage: Bacteria > Cyanobacteriota > Cyanobacteriia > Cyanobacteriales > FACHB-T130 > CAZZWA01. Next base: position 4,864 of record CAZZWA010000260.1, on the reverse strand, counting down.
CGCTACCCCCTCGCCATAGAGCGAGGTGCGGGTTGCCGCCTTTGGGACACCCAGGGACGCGAATATCTGGACTTTGTGGCTGGAATTGCCACTTGCGCTCTCGGACACGCTCACCCAGCGATGGTGGAAACAGTCACCCGCCAGATTCAAACCCTGCACCACGTTTCCAACTTGTATTACATTCCAGTGCAAGGGGAATTGGCACAGTGGCTTATTGACCATTCCTGTGCAGATAGAGTGTTTTTCTGCAACTCTGGGGCTGAAGCTAATGAAGGAGCCATCAAACTGGCTCGCAAGTACGCGCACACAGTCCAAGGAATAGAAAAGCCAATCATTTTGACCGCCCATGCCAGCTTTCACGGGCGCACCCTAGCAACAATTACTGCCACAGGTCAACCCAAATACCAGAAAAACTTTGACCCCTTGATGCCCGGTTTTCACTATGTGCCTTACAACGATATTGAGGCAATCAAGACAGCCATCACTGAACTAGACGAGGGCGATCGCTCTGTGTCAGCAATTTTGCTGGAAGCTTTACAGGGAGAAGGAGGCGTCCGTCCAGGCGATGTTAAATACTTCCAAGAGTTGCGACAAATCTGCGATCAAAACGGCATCCTGCTGATTATGGATGAAGTGCAGGTGGGTATGGGTCGCACTGGCAAGTACTGGGGGTATGAGAATCTAGGTATCGAGCCAGATATCTTCACTTCTGCCAAGGGTTTGGGCGGCGGCATTCCGATCGGCGCGACGATGTGCAAGAAACACTGCGATGTGTTTCAGCCAGGGGATCATGCCAGCACCTTCGGCGGCAATCCTTTTGCTTGTGCCGTCGC
>CAZZWA010000260.1:0-3931 GCA_964657555.1 uncultured Microcoleus sp. | reverse complement strand
AGCCAGGGGATCATGCCAGCACCTTCGGCGGCAATCCTTTTGCTTGTGCCGTCGCCTTGACTGTTGGTCAGACGCTAGAGAGGGAAAACTTACTGCAAAATGTGCAGGAACGGGGTGAGCAACTGCGGGCGGGGCTGTGTGCTCTTGCTGCTAAATATCCCGACCAAATTGCCGAAGTGCGTGGCTGGGGTTTGATCAACGGCGTAGAGTTAAAAGCAGATATTCCGTTAACTTCAGCAGAGGTTGTTAATCGGACAACAGCCGAAGGTTTATTGCTTGTTCCAGCAGGCCCAAAGGTAATCCGGTTTGTGCCACCGCTGATTGTCACTGCCCAGGAAGTCGATACGGCGTTGTCAGCTTTAGAACGGGCAATGGCTGCTGTGACGGCTTGAGACAGAGAGGAGCATCTCGGTTTCGCAAAAACATGATGCCCTCATTCCCTAACCCCTTCTCCCATATTTGAGAGAAGGGGTTATTCTTGTGCCTACCCTGCCAAGTTGGGGGCAGCCACAAGGGAATTGTCCCTACCCTTGCTAATGCCACTTTGTTTTTTACTTGCTATGTTTAATTTCCTGAAACCGGCGCTTGATCAAGGTTTCACAATTCTAAATAGTACACATATACTAACATTATGTTTTAGTACCTAAACCACATAGTTTTATTTTCACCACCGTAGAAATTCTGAATTGTGTTTTGCAGTAGTTGATAGAATTGCTGATGCAGAGAGAAAGCTTGAGAGGCGATTATTAAAGGTATTGAATTGAGGAAAAATTAATTTGCAATTCGTAGTTTGCAATTGTGGTTTTGAGATCTGGATTACAATCATGATAGCTAGTCAGCTATTGGACGTGGGCAGCTCGCGCAATTTTGCTGAGTAATCTACAGTGCAGTTAAACGCATCTGCAAATATCAGGCTAGGCAAACAAAAAGACCTGATAAAGATGGGTGCATTTTTCTTCAAGAGATAGTTTTAAGTGCATCTTTATTAAGCAATAACGAATATTTGCCGGAAAACAGTAAAGTTTTTATTCTTTTGCTGTCGAAATTTTCACAAGCTGTAGCTTCATTAATCCTTCAATAAAGCTTCTATTTACAGATGTCTAAGTCAACGACAGACAGTTTTATTGCCACACCTGCCTCAATCGTCTCTTGTCGCGATCGCCAATGGGTGGTGCTACCTTCCGAAAACCCAGAGATTATCCGCCTGCGTCCCTTAAGTGGGAATGAAGACCAGATTTGTGGCATTTATCAGCCGTTGGGACTGGAAGCGATCGCACCCGCTCAATTTCCCCTACCCCAACCTGAAACCGTCCAAGACCACACTGCTGTCCAACTGCTGATGGATGCAGCAAGGTTGAGTTTGCGTAGCGGTGCTGGCCCTTTCCGGTGTTTGGGGCGATTGTCAGTCCGTCCCCGTCCTTACCAGTTGGTGCCTTTGTTGATGGCATTGCGTCTAGATACAGTGCGGCTGTTGATTGCCGATGATGTAGGGATTGGCAAAACCATTGAAGCGGGACTGATTGCCCGCGAATTGCTGGATAGAGGCGAAGTCAAGCGATTAGCGGTCTTGTGCCCGCCGCAGTTGTGCGACCAGTGGCAGCGGGAACTCAAGGAGAAGTTTCAAATTGATGCCGTTGTCATTCGTTCCGGGACTGTGTCGAAACTGGAACGGGCAAAACCTGATGGCGCTCCCCATATCTTTGGCTATTACCGACACATCATTGTCAGTCTCGACTACGCAAAATCAGACCGTCGCCGTGCCGCTTTACTTAGCTTTTGCCCTGATTTGGTGATTGTGGACGAAGCCCACACCTGCACCCGTGCCAATTCTGAAGGGGTTGCAGTACAACAACGTCACCAGCTGGTGCAGCAAATTGCCGAAAAAGCAGACCGACATTTGGTTTTACTGACAGCCACTCCTCACAGTGGGATTGAAGCTTCGTTCTTGTCCATCCTGGGTTTGCTAAAGCCAGAGTTTGAGCAGCTCAATCTTGACCGCCTAACAGAGACACAGCGCATCCAACTAGCCAGTCACTTCGTCCAGCGACGACGGGCAGATGTGAAATTGTGGTTGGGCAATGAAACTCCGTTTCCCCAACGAGAGCCGTTAGAACTTCCTTATAGATTATCGAAAGAATACCGCAGCTTATTTGAAGATGTATATAACTTGGCCCGTGGGTTAGTTAAAACAGCAGATGACCGCCTCACTTATGCACAGCGCCGGGGACGGTATTGGTCAGCTTTGGCTTTGATTCGCTGCGTCATGTCCTCTCCTGCTGCTGCTGTCGCTACCCTCAGCCGCCAGGTGAGTAAGGAGGGAGATGTCAATGAGTTAGTCGGCGACCTGGATGAGGAGTTTCTGAGTGCCTATGTCTATGACCCCACGGAACAGGAACAAGCGGTTGATGCGCCGCCGACTGTGGTTGTGGAACAGGGACAGCAATCCTACGGAGATTCTGATAGGCGCAAGTTGAGGGCGTTTGTCCAAGCGGCCCAGAAACTCCACGGAGAAAAGGATGCCAAATTGCAGCAGGCGATCGCATCCGTTGAATCTCTCATCAAAGAGGGCTTCAACCCCATCCTTTGGTGTCGTTACATTGCCACAGCTAACTATGTCGCCGAAGCGCTGCGGCAGAAGCTGGAGAAGAAAGGCAGCAATATCCGCGCGATCGCGATTACTGGGGAACTGTCGGAAGACGAACGGGAAATCCGTTTAGCCGAGTTGAAGTCCTATCCCCAACGGGTGATGGTTGCTACGGATTGCTTGAGTGAAGGGGTGAACCTCCAAGAACATTTTAGTGCTGTTATACACTACGACTTGCCCTGGAACCCGAATCGTTTGGAACAGCGGGAGGGACGGATTGACCGCTATGGGCAACCTGCGCCAATTGTCAAAAGCTTTTTGCTCTACGGTCAGGATAACCCAGTGGATGGTGCGGTGCTGGAGGTGTTGATTCGCAAGGCGGTACAAATCCACAAGACACTGGGCATTACCGTACCCGTCCCGATGGATAGCGCCACGGTGACGGAGGCGGTGTTTAAGTCTCTGTTTGATCGCGTCCCAGAGGCGAAGCAGCTATCGTTATTCGACTTGCTCGATTCTGAAGAATCTCCCCTAAGCCAGGTTCATAAAAGCTGGGACAGGGCAGTCGAACGGGAAAAACTTAGTCGGACTCGGTTTGCTCAACGGACTATTAAGCCTGCTGAAGTGGAGCAGGAGTTGGTGGAGTCTGACCAGATTTTAGGAAGTGAATCAGATGTTGAGCGTTTTGTCAAGTCAGCCTGTGAGCGACTGAACAGTTCATTGATTAAGAAAAAGCAGGGGTGGTTGCTGCAATCGCCGCCTCAATGCCTGAAAGCCGTTTTGGGAGATAAGCCGCGTTTGATTTCTTTTACAACTCCCGTACCAGAAGGGGTGGAATACATCGGACGGAATCACTCATTGGTTGAGGGGTTGGCGCGTCATTTGCTGGAAGAGGCACTGGATAATGTGCCAAATCCCACGGCTGCCCGTTGTGGCTTCACGGTTACGGATGCTGTAGAAAAGCGTACCACTTTGCTGTTGGTGCGACTTCGGCACCTCTTGGACAGTCCGAAGCACCAGAGTTTGCTAGCGGAAGAATGCTTCGTTGTTGGCTTCACCGGAGCACCATCCAATCCACTGTGGCTATCAGCAGAAGAGGCAATGGAACTGTTGCAACAAGCGGAACCTGTGGGGGATATTCCGCCAGCGATGAAACGCTTGGAAGTCGATGAACTCTTGGGGCGAATTGAGGAACTGAAGGAAGAGTTGCGGCAAATTGCAGAACGGCGATCGCATTCTCTATCGCAATCTCACCGCCGTGTTCGGGAATTCACCAAAGAAGGACAGGTTAAAGTTAAACCCCAACTCCCAATGGATATTTTGGGCGTTCTAATCCTTAATAATTCG
>CAZZWA010000259.1:0-8491 GCA_964657555.1 uncultured Microcoleus sp. | reverse complement strand
ATCACAATTTGCAAAATTCGTTCTGCGGCGTGACCATCCCCAAACGGATTAATCGCCGTTGCCATTTGCTGATAGGCAGATGAATCACTCAGCAGCTGGCTTGCTGCTGCCAAAATTTTTTCTGGATCAGTTCCAATAAGTTTAGCTGTGCCAGCATTCACCGCTTCTGGTCGTTCTGTTGTTTCGCGTAACACCAGCACTGGCTTGCCCAAACTTGGTGCTTCTTCCTGCAAACCACCAGAATCAGTCATTATAAAGTAACAACGGGCGATCGCTCCTACAAGTTGGGCATAATCCAAAGGCTCAGTTAAGAAGACTCGATCGCGATCGCCCAAAAGCTTCTGGAGTGGTTCTCTAACTGTAGGATTGCGATGCAGAGGCAGCAGCAATGCTGTATCTGGAAACTTATTTAAAATTTGCACAAATCCTTGAGCAATGTCCTCAAGAGGTTCGCCCCAGTTTTCCCGCCGATGGACTGTCGCCAGCAAGGTACGGTACCCAGTCCAGTCCAAACCAGGTACATTGCACTCAGGCTGACGCTTTGCCACAGTCAACAAGGCGTCAATCACCGTGTTACCAGTGCGGTGAATTTCACCAATGGCTCTGGAACGTTGTAGATTTTCTACTGCCAGGGAAGTCGGCGCAAAATTCAACCTAGCCAGTTGGGAAATCAGCCGTCGGTTGGCTTCCTCCGGATAGGGATTAAACAAATCGTCTGTGCGTAAACCTGCTTCCACATGACCTACAGGAATTTTTTGGTAAAAGGCTGCCAGGGTAGCGGCAAAAGCTGTCGTTGTATCTCCTTGGACTAAAACTAACTGGGGCTGAAGTTGCCTAAAAACAGTTTCCAACCCCTGCAAACTGCGACAGGTAATGTCTGTCAATGTTTGCTTCGTCTGCATAATCTCCAAATCCTGATCTGCCCTCAACTCAAATAACTGCATGACCTGCTCAACCATTTCTCGGTGCTGACCAGTTAAAACTAAGTGGGTTTTAAAGGCTGAGGATTGCTGAAACTGTTGGATAACAGGAGCTAGTTTAATCGCCTCAGGGCGGGTTCCCAGGGTAATGCAGACTTGGATTGGAGACATGGTGTGGAAAAAGTGCGACTTTGTCCTTTGTCCTTTGTCATTTGTCTTTTGTCAAGGTAAATGTCCAATTACCAATAAAAAACCCGGCTTTACCGGGTAGCAGGACTTTTTCACAATAGACTGGACAAAGCCGCTTGTTTTGAAGCTCAATTAAAACTTCACTTCACAGGTGAGTGGACAGGCTGCATAAACCGAAGTATTACGGGTATCCGCTTCACCATTTAGCCAATGCAACCAAGGAACTTGATTGGGATGAACACCCTTAAAAGTTAGCACCGCCGCACTAACAACAACTGCCAGAACATTTACCCCAATTACAGCTCCTGCCACCAGCAGAACCGAGCTAACTGGCAAAATCGAGTGCAGGATGATCGCCATCAGAGAGCCTGCCGTTACCATTAACACAACTAACGGAAAACCTACCACCAGCAAACAAACTGCCAGTGTAAAAGTCCAGATTAAAAAGCTTCTGAGCATTGACAGTGAGTCAATCTTTCCCATGCCGTGGCTTTGAGTCAGTTCCATAGTTTCTGCCTCCGCAGTTAAATAAAGAAGTTTTAAATTCAGAAAATAGCTTTTTATCGCTCCCACCGGAACGACTAGTGTGAAATTTAGTATAAGAAATCTATCTAGTTAGATGAGGACATCTTAAATTAAATTTACAAAAAAATTGAGAATTTATTTTAAGTTGCGAAGTTTTCACCAAAGCTATATCTTAATTATCCAACCAGCATATCCATCCACCAAAAGACATAAAGCTAGAGTTTTTGTAGCTTGTCATTGAATACCTATAAAAACACCACCAAACTGCATAATTTAGACTCACGACAACACTGGAACTAAAGCCTTAATATTTCTTATCATTTCTGTTATGTTTTCTCAGATTTTGTCCAGAAAGATTTTACGCCCAGAAACAGGTTGAAATCAGGAAAGTTGAGCAGCGCTCGCGTAGAGTTTATTAAAGCTTGTAACGCTCTCTTGTCCCAGACTAGCTTTCCTTGGCTCGCAGCCCATACTACCCTGTCCCAGATCGACCACTTTGTCAGCTTTTGGTGAAATTTCTCCCTGGGCTTGATCAACAATCTTTGAGCAGGTAGTATCCATATACCTAAAGTGTAAAAAGTGTGAAAGCTCGTTAACGATTGTTTTCAATCATTGGTATTGGCCTACAACTTTTGGGAACACTGGAAATAAGAGTTTACAATCAAGCCAAAATCAGTGGTATTAGAAAAATGACAGAACCACAGCGTCCACCCATCTCACCACCTCCTCTACCCCGCGTTCCTGCCGCACCACCTCCGCCGGGAATGCGCCCTCCAGCTATACCAGCATCTGGCCAACCCACTCAGCGGATGCCTTTGCAAACCTTAGAACAAAACCGCGCCAATGCTGGTGCTCCTGCCTCTGCGGCCAAAGTTCCCCCTGCCGCACCGCCTCCAGGACAGCGACTCAGCGCCCCCCCAGCAGCCCCACCCCCAGCAACGCGGATGCCGCCTCGTGGAGCTGGCCCCTCTCCTGGCCATCCAACTTTATCTCAGCTCGTCAATGAAGCTCATGAAAAAGGCTTTTCTGATATTCATGTAGGTGTAGGTGAGGTGCCCCGTTTCCGCAATCGTGGTGAAATGGAGGCCACTAACTATCCGATGACTGATGAACAAACGTTCATGAGCTGGTTGCGGGAAGTGCTTACCGACGAAGAAATTCGCCGTTTTCAAGACAACCTCGATTTTGATGGAGCCACCCAGTACGACTTCGCCCGCGTGCGGATCAATATTTTTGACTCCCTCACTGGTCCCTCCATGGTAATGCGATTAATCCCGCTCAAGATTCTGACCCTAGAGCAGTTGCGGTTACCGCCAGTCTTAAAAGATATCTGCCACTACCATAAAGGTCTAATCTTAGTAACGGGGCCAACAGGTTCTGGTAAGTCCACCACGATGGCAGCGATGATTGACTACATCAACAGTGAGATGCCAAAGCACATCATCACCATTGAAGACCCAGTTGAATTTGTTCACAAAAGCCGTAAGTCTCTGATTAAGCACCGAGAAGTAGGCATGCATACGCTCCAATTTGATCGAGCTTTGAAGGCAGCTTTGCGGGAAGACCCAGATCTGATTCTGGTTGGGGAGATGCGAGATAAAGAAACTGTTAACACGGCTCTCAAAGCTGCTCAAACTGGTCACTTGGTTATGGGCACCCTGCACACGAACAGTGCAGTTAAAACCATCGAGCGGGTTCTGACTCTCTACAATCCTGAGGAGCAACCAGCGATGCGGGTAGCCATAGCAGAATCTCTCGTTGCTGTCATTGCTCAAGGGCTGTGTCGTACGACTGATGGTAAACGCGCAGGTTTTCATGACATCCTTATTAATACAGAGACAGTTAAGGATTACATTCGCAAGGGCCAAAATGACGAGATTGTAGAAATAATGAATGATAGTGATTTCGATGGCATGGTCACGATGAATAAGTCGCTCTTTAATCTGTACCAAGAAGGGCGGATTACAGAGGAAACCGCGCTCGAAATGTCACCTACTCCCAATGAGATGGCAATGATGCTGCGAGGTCGCATATAAAACAGTGTTGAGTTTTGAGTTAGAGAAAAAGAATCTATTAACTCAAAACTCAACACTGAACACTCGGAACTCCTATTATGCTGTTTAAAGGCATTGCCCTGTTTACGCCGGGGGGAGATTTAATTTACTGCATCGACCCCGATAAGCAGGAACGCTGGCACTTGCATCTGTGTGCTGGGCTTCAGGAGATCTTGGAACTGCCAGAGCCTCCTCACTTTCTAGTGCCAGCTTACACAGCAACTATCGACCGATGGATCGATCCTCGCACCAAGCAGTTGCGTATAGCAGCTGAGGTCTATCCACCAGTACAACGGTATCAGGCGCTTCTCAATGCTGTTTTCCAGACGGGTAACCAGCTCTGGCAAGTTGCTCCTTGGCCAGATGAGCTGGGCGATCCCATTGTGATAGAGACTTATCGTGATCAGTTTCCCCAACTCTGGGAAGACCACGACTTGATAGTGAAGTTCCAGCAGGCTGGAGTCCAACCTCATCCTCAAACTACAGCAACTTCTGGCTATGTACTTCGCCTATTTGTTTCTGGCAATAGTACAACGACAGAGCGCGCGCTCCAGAGTTTGCACCAACTATTGGAGCAGTTCCTGAGCCAACCCTACACATTAAAGGTCGTTGACGTTTTTAAACACCCAGAGCAAGCAGAAGCTAACTATATCACTGCTACTCCCACGTTGGTTAGAGTCTGGCCACAGCCTGTGCGGCGAATTGTAGGTGATTTGGATGATATGGAGAAAGTCCTACAAATACTTGGTGCCCTATAGTTAGTTCTCCTGAATAAATGTTCTTGACCTAATGTACGGACTAGACAATCCTGAGCTGTTGCATCTGTTTTTGGAACGCATACCCGTAGCGGTGGCCATATTTGATCGCCAAATGCGCTACTTACTTGCCAATTCTCAATGGCTGACCGATTATGACCTAGATAACCAACACATTATCGGACGCTCTCATTACGAGATTTTTCCAGAAACCTCGGTTCATTGGCAGCTAATCCATGAACGCTGTTTGGCAGGAGTTGTGGAGCAAGGCAAGCAAGACTGTTGTGGACGACATAATAGTGCGACGGCATCATTGAAATGGGAGATCCATCCTTGGCATCACTCGTCTGGTGAAATTGGCGGCATCGTCATATTTGCAGAAGTCTCGACTGTCGCCAGACAAATAAACGATGAGTGTGATGAGTTCGTGGTGCGACAGTGCGATCGCACTGTCGAAGGTGAGATTGACCAACAGCTGGAAACCGACGCAGCGACTCATGCCAATATGGCTGTAGCCTTACAAGAGCTGCAACGAGAAGTTATTGATTGCCAGCAGACTGAAGCGGCGTTAAGGGCAAGTGAAGCTCGACTCTCATCTCTAGCCGCTAATATGCCTGGTGTGATTTATCAGTTTCTGCTACGCCCTGATGGTTCCAAAATATTTCCTTACATGAGTTCTGGTTGCCGTGACATGTTTGAATTAGAACCAGAAGTTATTCAACAGGGTACTGAACCACTCTGGGCACTCTTTCATCCTGAGGATCTGCAATCCTTGGAGGAATCGATAGCGAGTTCTGCCGAAACTTTGACGCCGTGGTACAAGGAACTACGCTTTATCACACCCTCTGGAAAGATCAAGTGGTTTCAAGGAGCTTCCCGTCCGCAGAGATTGGAAGGCGGAGAAATTCTCTGGGATGGCTTGTTGTTGGACATTACCAAGCGCAAGCAAGCAGAGGCGCAAGTGCGGCGCTACAAAGAACACCTGGAAGAGCTGGTGGTAGAACGCACAGATGCACTCGCTAAGGCGAACGAAACACTCCAGCAGGAAATTATTGAGCGCAAACAGGCAGAGTTGGCGTTGCAGCAAAGTGAGGCTCGGTTCCAAAAACTAGCTGCTAACGTACCGGGAATGATTTATCAGTACGTACTGAGTCCAGATGGCTCTCATTATTTCTCTTATATCAGTGCTGGTTGTCGCGAACTATATGAGCGAGAGCCGGAGGAAATTCAGCAGAATTTTAACTGTACTTTTGACCAGGTTCATCCAGATGACTGGCAAGACCTCAATCGCTCAATTAGAGTCTCAGCCGAGAATTTGCAGCCTTGGGACTGGGAGTGGCGGCTCATCATGCCGTCGGGTCAAATCAAGTGGCTACAAGCTCGTTCTCGTCCTGAAAAACAAGCCAACGGCGAAATTCTTTGGGATGGAGTCGTGATTGATATCACTGAGCGCAAGAATGCAGAAAAAGCACTCCAAGAAAGCTATAACCTCTTACATTCTATTCTTGAAAGCATACCCGACATAGTCTTTGTCAAAGATTTTCAAGGGCGCTACATCATGCTTAACCCCGCTTTTGCCCACTTCTTTGGTAAACCCATAGAGGAACTTATTGGCAAGGATGATATAGAGTTGTTGCCGTCAACAGCCCATCAAATTAGAGAGAAAGACCTCAAAATCATGACAGTGGGCGTTGCTGAAACTTTCGAGGAGCTTATACGCAACAATGGGCACTCACAGACGTTTCTAACCACAAAAAGCCCTTGGCGTAACCCACAGGGAAACATTATCGGTTTGATTGCGATCTCTCGCAATATCACTGAGCGCAAACAGGCAGAAGAAGCATTACGGCTCTCGGAAGCGCGATTCCGAGAACTCGCTCAAAGAGAAGAGCTACTCAACCGTCTTGCCAGCCAGATTCGCAGCTCCCTGGATCTTAATACCATTCTGAAAACAGCTTTGCACGAAATCTACAATCTGTTGCAGCCTGATCGATGTTTCTTTGCCTGGTATCGACCTGAAAAAGAGGCACCTTACTGGGAGGTTGTTCAGGAAGCGAGGAACTTGGAGCTATCCAGCCTTATTGATTTTCGCAGCTCTGTTGCAGAACTGGAGCCGATGTCAGAAAAAGCGCTCAATAAGGAAATCATTCGAGTAGAGGATAGCGGACTCTTAACCGCTCCAGTCGAGCGCCAGTTCTTCCTGTCTTCAGGACACACTGCTACATTGATACTGCCGATCCACACTCAGTCTGGTGAAATTGGCATATTATGCTGCACTCATAGTAGTGAACCACGATACTGGAGTGATACCGAGGTGGAACTGCTGCAAGCGGTGGCAGACAACCTGGCGATCGCTATTGACCAAGCAGAACTCTTACGTCAAAGTCGCACTGCTGCTGAGATTGCTCAAGCACAGACCCAGCAACTTGAGCAAACTTTGCAGGCACTCCGAAAGGCCCAAACTCACCTAGTGCAGAGTGAAAAAATGTCTAGTTTGGGTCAGATGGTTGCCGGGGTAGCTCATGAAATTAACAATCCGGTCAACTTCATTTACGGCAATCTGGTTCATGCTAGCGAATACACCACAGAAATTTTGAGCTTAGTGCAACTGTATCAGCAGGAATATCCCCTCCCTACCTTGAAGATTCACGAGAAAATTGCCGCCATAGACTTAGATTTTCTGATAGAAGACCTGCCAAAACTGCTGTCTTCTATGAGGGTGGGGGCAGAACGAATTCGTGAGATTGTGTGCAGCTTAAGAAATTTCTCTCGACTTGATGAAGCCGCAATGAAGGCGGTGGATATTCATGAAGGCATTGAAAGTACGCTGCTAATTTTGCAAAATCGCCTGAAAATGAAACCAGATCGTCCGGCAATTCAGGTGATTAAAGAATATGGCAACCTACCTCCAGTAGAGTGTTACGCCGGACAGCTCAATCAGGTGTTTATGAACCTGCTTATCAATGCAATTGACATCCTAGATGAGGATCAAGAACAACGAGCGCCCTCTGACATCAAAGCCAACCCCAGCACTATCACCATCAAAACAGAAGTGCGAACCGAAGGTCATGCTCCTGGCGGCTCGCCTCAGCGCGTGGCCATTAGAATTGCCGACAATGGGCCGGGAATAACTGAGGAGGTGAGAAAACAGATGTTTAACCCTTTCTTTACCACGAAACCAGTCGGCAAAGGTACTGGTCTGGGGTTGGCCATCAGCTACCAAATAATTGTGGAAAAACATGGTGGAATTTTGAAGTGCGTGTCGCCACCAGGGCAAGGGGCAGAATTTTTGATAGAAATTCCCTTGCGGCAAGGACGTTGAGCGAGAGGTTAAGGGAACAAGCGGCTTTCTGAACTTGCATTAATTATGAGTGGTTAGAAGAAAATTCCGGATTTCTCTTGGTGAGTTTGTAGTTTTGTACTACAAACTCTTAACGCCAAAGAGGAGCAAGGTATGAGACTATTGGAATATCAAACTAGCCTTGCGCTGAGCGCCCTAACCGTCCTAAAACTCGGCACGGCTATAACTGCGGATGCGGCATCTACGTATTACATTCCTAGCTTAGGCACAGCGGTAGTAGCTAATTTGTGCAAGAGTATGGACAGCAGTAGTGAAGCTGACCCCAATCCCTCAGATCCAGAGCCTCCTGCTAGAGGGAAAACGGGGGGTAGTCGGATGCGGGACTCTTTGGGCAAAGTTGATATTACTCTGATTTCAAAAGTGCAACTGATTTTTCGTCCTTTTGAGAGGTTTCCAGCACTCTATGGAATCTCGACTGTAGACGAGACAAGGATGGCGATCGCTTAGCGTATGGAGTCACAAACACTACCCATTACCAATTACTACTAGTAGATCACCAACCGAAAATTGACTGGTTGAGATAGATTTGGGGACACTAGCGCCGCGGCGCGACAGCGCGGGATAAGGGGAATACCCACACCCATTACCCTATCTCTCTACTCGTCAAAGTTGCCTTGGCGGACTACTAGTCTTTCTAGGTTAAATTGATGGGAGAGTTTGTAGGGGCAATCCCCCCGTGGTGGTTTC
>CAZZWA010000258.1:0-8513 GCA_964657555.1 uncultured Microcoleus sp. | reverse complement strand
ATTAGGGCACAATCCTGGCACACTGCACCTGATTAATCCATCAACGCGATCAGAGGCACGGTAACTGTTATCACTCGCAGTTTACGACCCAAAAACCGTTGCCAGCGAAGCAGCAGTGGATGACTTGTTTGCGACATCGGCGCGCTCGGGTTACGCTAACCAACGCTTCATTGAGTCGTTTACGCGCCGCGACGATGTTCTCGACGGTAGGCTGGATACGCTTAGAAGTTCAACGTTGATCATTCAAGGACGCGACGATCAAATCACGCCGTTAGCGTTGAGCGAGCGATTTCACAATGACATTGCTGGGTCAGAATTGCTCATTATCGACAACTGCGGTCACTCACCGAACATTGAGCAAGCAGAGCAGTTTAATGCTGCTGTGCTAAGATTTCTCAGCGGCGGAACCACTCAGTAACAGAGGCATGTCCTTTGCTCAGAAGTCTCCTATAGACCAAGGGTACGACCCGGAAAACCAGCTACGTCAAAGTATCGAGTTTGCCCCACAGTCTGATACTTGAGAATCGTCTTCAAACCGTTACCAGCAGGAGATTCCAGAGTTTCCGACTTAAAGTTAACCTCGCTTGGCCCTTTAACTAAGGATTCAGTTAAAACACGACCCACGAGCTTTCCTCGACCAGGAATTTTGAGATTCAGAATCTCTGCTACGGTAATCGGCACATCAGCGTTACTCACCGGAGCTTTGTCTGTAAAACCTTGCTTGAAGTCTGGCCCAATAGCTGCCATGTTGTTGAAAGTATCAGCACGGCTAAAACTTCCGTGCTGGCCCTGTCCTTGTTGTAGAGGAGTGTCAGCCACGATTGCACCGCAGGCAGTTGGGTCGCCGCTACAGCCGGTATTAAATGACCTAAAATTCACCACAATTGAGGGGGTAGGGGTACGCGCCGCGCCGCGCAAGCCAATTGAGCTTAAGGGTAAGGTGCCGGGAACTCGCCCCAATGTGTCATTTACAAACAAACCACTGACATAGTCTTGGGTCAGCAGCAAATTCACAATCCTCAGAGCCAGCGCCTTATTGTCCTTATTACTGGAGGTTTCGGGTAAATAAATCAAATCCGAGCCGCCGTTGGCTGCCACGACAACATCAGGATTTTTGGGGTCTTTCCTAATCAGACCGTTTTTAGCAAACTGACCCTTTGTGGGATTAAAAGCTGCATCTTGTTTGTCTGGGTCAGCTATGGGTAATTTCAATCCTTGAGAGATGTCAATGGCCAGGAAACCAGGAGGCAGAAATCCTTTGGGTACATCTGGATAAGAAAGCGTTGCCGCATAGCTAGTTTTGCTTTCCTTGCTGATGGTAGAAAAACCGTGATCTGCTGTAACAAATATGTTCGTATTGGCCGCTAAACCCAAATCCTTAAGAGTGTTGCGGATTTGAGCGAGGTTTTTATCCATATTCTGACGAGCCGCTTGGCTGGTGGGGCCATTGATCCCCGGAGTGAGGCTGTTGAGGCTATCGCCTTGATTGTGCTGGGTTCCGTCTGGATCGCGTGACCAATAGACTAAAACAAAGGGTTTTTGCTGTTGCTTGAATAATGGCAGGATCGCTTTCGTGGTGACATCGGCAAAATATTGCTGTTGAACTGCATTAGGAACTTTGGTTCCGGGTGTGGTGCTGTTACCAGGTTTGCCGTTGTCTCCGCGAGAAGGTGCTGCTAGCGGCAGATTGTTTTTTTTCAACATTTCGGTGAGTTCAGAACTCAAAGGAACTTCCCTAGCAGAGCCAGTGTCATCATCAATAATGATAGTGAGTTGACCACTACGTCGAGTCACTTGAGCAATGTCTTGAATTAATACGGGTCCCACTTTCCCCACAGCTGCGGTGCTAAACCCTGCCTTGCGTGCTACGTCTAAAAGACTTTCTTCGTTGAGGTAGTTTTGGCCGAATTTTTCGTTTATCTGAGCTAAAACGGCATCGTTTTCTAAGAAAGGAACACGGCTTTTATTGGCGCTTTTGACAGGAAAACCCACGTCAATCGTATTGCTAAAATCGCCAGTGTCACCGAGATAATGCCCTGTAGCGATCGCGGAAGCATTGGCCGTGGTGAAGGTGGGGAACAAAGAGTGGCTATTGGCAAAATTCACTCCTTGCTGTCGGATCTCGTAGAGGGTAGGAGTGTCTTGAGGATTGACAACACTAGGGCGCAGACCATCGGTAACGAAGATCACAAAATTATGAGGGGTTGTTCGCGGTGAGAACATTGAGCAAGCAAATACTGTGCCTAATGTCATGAAGAAGAGTGTCAAAAATACCCTGGTTAGTCTATTTGAGAAAATCTGCATAAATCTCCAAACATCAGCTTTTTTTGCACTCTATAAGTATTTGTTCTGATGGGAGCATCTCAATGCCGACAAATACACCCAGGAAACTAGAGATTGCCGCCTCATCAAACAATGCCAGTATCCTCTTACTTCCAATCGAGGGAAGAGACTGCGGACTCTGGCAACTTTATCCCTTAAGGATTTCATCCGCATAAAAGCGGATCTACTTCTGCTCTCCTTTATCAAAGGGGTTATGGGTAGTTACAGCTAGGCTGTAACTACCGTTTCTAAGTTACAGTGTTGAACCTCTCTAAATTAAATCATGTCTAATAGCTAATTGACTAGCGTGTCGGCTTAATAAAGAATCTTCTGAATGTTAGTCTATGACCAAAGTCATGTTGGGATTTGTGACCTTCTCTCTACATAACACAGTACTTTTTGGCGATGTAGCAATAAATTGAAGATTTATATCATGATAACTGTGACAACTATAGCAGTTGAATATTGCAATTAACCTTCAGCTTATACTGAAGTCAATCTCAAAAATTTTGTCAGATCAATCAGCTTTAATAACTCAATATTTAGGAATTTCAGGAGTCACTTAAGTGAATATTGCTCCATTGAGAACGAGTCAGGTGAAAAAATTATCTGCTCAGCGATTGTGGTTTCTGCACTGGCTCATGGCAAGTTTCTACCTACTGCTGTTTGTTGGTGGCAAATATATGACTGAGCTGCCAAGAAGTGTGTCGTATAGAGGTTCATTCTATGACTTCCACAAAACCTTGGGAGTCATTGTTATGAGTTTGCTGCTAGCGAGGATTTTTGTGCTCCTGCTCCTGCTCCAACACAAATATAGGCGACATCTGCCTAAGCTAACAAGGATCTGGTGGCAAACATTCGCTCTCCACTCAGCTCTCTACTTCTTTATGCTGTTAGTTCCCCTAAGCGGCTACTTGTTTTCCTATTGGGGTGGCCATCCTATACAGATATTCGGTACCAATATCATGCTACCGAACTTAATTAGTAGAAATCAGGAACTATCTGGATTAGGTAGAAGCGCGCATGTTTGGCTAGCCTATACATTTCTAGTTTTGATCATCCTACACAGTGGATCTCAACGCAGATACCTGAGGGCGCAATTGTGCCGTTCTTATCAAGCTGCTAGTAGAGCAATTCTCTAAAAATGCAACATTTTGCTACTTAATAAAATCATTATATTTAGAAAAATTCTTCAATTCATCCCCCAAGCTTTAAGCGGGGGAATCGCGAGTAATGGGTAATTGTTTTTTAACCTGGTGTCTGGTGCCAAAATTAAATCACCCAGTTGAGTGAGCTAGCTGAGTGAAGCAAAGGCATTGACTGTCAACAATAATTTGAAAGTAGCATCCACATAATTTTCTGGCATGACTGTAAGCCAGCCTAATTTTGCGATATCGTGGAGGTACATCAAGGTGTATCTTTGAGCGCACATATGTTGAAGGCGTAATGTATGGTAATGTATCGTGTATTACACAACCTCAGGTGCTGTTGGCAAATCAGTATGGGGTGTCAGTTAACTTAGGTTGGGAAGCACCCACAATCCTACTTCTCTTAGTAGGAGTTGTATGACCCTTCATGAATTGACCAGTGCTATTGTGGGTGTCATCACGATGAGCCTTTGCATTAACCCCAATTGTCCAAGCCCGGAAAATGTTGACACCCAGCTGTTCTGCCAAGGCTGTGGCTCTGAATTGCTGCTGGAAGCTCGCTATCGGGTAGTGCGTTTGCTGGGGAGCGGGGGCTTTGGCAAGACGTATGAGGTAAGCGATCGCGACAGCACTCTCAAAGTCCTCAAAATTCTCACTCACAATCATCCCAAATATGTAGAGCTATTCCAGCGAGAAGCTGGAGTTCTCAGCCAATTGCACCATCCTAGCATTCCTAAAGTGGAACCGGATTCTTATTTCACCTTTTCTCCGGCAAATAGCCAACAGCTAGTGCACTGTTTGGTGATGGAGAAAGTCGAAGGACTGAATTTGTCTGAGTATTTACAAAAGCGACGTTACCCTATCGATCAGAAATTGGCAATTCAATGGCTCACTCAGCTGGTAGAAATCTTGAGAGTAGTACATAGCCAGAATTTTTTCCATCGCGATATCAAGCCGTCTAACATTATGCTCAAGACAGATGGGCATCTGGTATTGATTGACTTTGGCACAGCTAGGGCAGTCTCAGAAACCTATGTGGCAAAACAAGCCTTGGGTAATGTAACAGGAGTGGTTTCACCAGGCTACACTCCAATCGAACAAATGAATGGTCAGGCAGTGCTGCAATCTGATTTCTTTGCCTTGGGGCGCACTTTTGTTTATTTACTAACGGGCAAAGATCCGCGTGAGTTTTATGACCCCCACACTCACGAATTGCGCTGGCGTCATGCTGCCCTTGGGAGCTCATTCCAATTCGCTGACTTGCTCGATAGCCTGATGGCACGTCTCCCTAGTCAACGCCCTGCTAATGCTGATCTAATTTTGCAACAAATAGCAGAGATTAAGAAAGATTTGCAGATTTCTCAGGCAAGTTTCATAAAGGCTCAGTCAGAGAGTAGTTTTGGCACTGTGCCAACCCAGTCATCTGTCCAGCCAAACACTCCCACTGTACCCTATACTCCGCCACAGACTCAATCTCGAATTGAATCTGGTTTTCTCAATCGTTGCAAAAAAGAACTCGCTGAATTTATTGGACCAATTGCTTCTATTGTCTGCCAGCGTACTCTGATCCGGAGTCCAGAACTTTCTGAAACCGAATTTGTAGAAGCTTTAGCCCAACAAATTCCTAACCAGAAGCAAGCACTAGAGTTTAAGCGGCGTCTACTTTAAAGGTTATTAATTGCCCTAATTTTGATCGAGCATATTCATTGCCATCTCTAGACTGACTTTCATCCGGTTAAGAGAGGCGGCTAATATTCCAATTTCGTCATTTGCCTGATGTTCAAACTCTCCATCCATATTGCCAGTACTCACTTGTTTAGCAAGTTGAGACATTTGCTTGAGGGGTTTAATAATAGAGAATTTCAGAAAAAGGTTAAGTAGCAAAATTGCTACCAAAAAAACTCCGCTGAGAATTCCAATCACCAAGAACTGTGATCGCCGAGCTTCCTTAAACACTTCAGTAGATGGTACTGATATAACTCTTGCTCCCACAATCTCATTCAGCTTCCAATTAAAACCGTTGTCACGACCGTAGGTAATCAGCTGACTTTTGGGGGCAGCCTCAGGAGTGCTATGGCATTGCAGGCAGCTTTGCTGGTCAATACTCAGAGGACGAGCAACATAAAAAATATCTCCGCTAGGAGTGGAACGAAAGCCTGTCAATTCTTTTAGTCCTGGTTGATTCCGAAACTGCTCAACGATAGTTGTTTCAAACTTGTCAGCTTTATCTCGTAAGTTGGTTGGATTTAAGGTAGCTTCTTTATAAAAGAAATTATTGTATGCCTCACGAGTTCGTAAATCTTCAAAGACTTGCCGAGCAGAGTAAGCAGGCACTGTTTGTGCTAAGAAGTGATTTTCTGTCTTTAATCGAGAGGCTAGCTCTGGAGTAATTTCTTTATCGGTATAATTGCGAACAGAACTCATGGTTTCAATCAACATCAGAGCTTTCGACGTGACTTCTTGTTGAGCATTGCCCTCTAAAATCCTGGATAATACTAAACCACTGATTGCCACTACTCCTACAAAGATGAATAGCAATAGTAAGTTGAGCTTAGCGCCTAAATTGAGTTTTTTTAACATTTGATACTCCTTAAATTTCCTATTTGATGTTTTCTAACTTGTTGTAAAATAAATTTATATCATAAATTGGATTAGTCATGCTTGAAAAATTTGAGGTCAATCAAAGAGCATCTGCAATACTATTTGATGATTTAAGTATGTTTTCACGCCGTCTTTTCCTGTTAAAGCTCTTATTCCTACTCACAGCTTGTGCTACATCTGAGACTCCCAGGCAAGGGAAATTAAGTATAGGAGTGGTCAGTTATGATGAAGGTACTCGTTCTCTTGAGAGATACTCTGTTCTCAATGACTACTTAGCAGCTAAACTCAAGACGTTTTTAGAATTAGAGCCTGTTTATAACGAAGTCAAAGCTCTCGACCAAATTAAGCGAAAAATTTGGTCTCTAGTGTTTGCGCCTCCTGGTTTAGCTGCTCTTGCCATTTCTCAGGAACAATACTTGCCACTTTTTCCTTTGGAAGGAATTGCCAAGGTACGCTCCGTAATCGTGGTACTCCAGGAAAGCCCTATCCAAAAATTGTCAGACATTGCAGGTAAAGCTATTGCCCTAGGACAGCCTGGTTCGGTTACAGGATATTACTTGCCAATCTATAATCTCTATGGTATGACTCTAGGCAAAGTGCGTTTTGCTCCCACACCAAAAACAATTCTCCAATGGATCGAAAATAAAGAAGTAGCAGCAGGAGCTTTGTCCTTAGATGAATTGGAGCGCTACCGCCCAGACTTTAGTCAGACGAAGTTTCGTGTTCTTTACACAGATTCCCATAATGTGCCTTCAGGTGCTATCCTCATAGGGCCAACGGTAGAGCGTAATCAACAGGAGCAGATCCGCATTGCTCTAGAATCAGCTCCTCCATCTGTGGTGGAAGCAGCAGAATATTTGCCCAATGCTAAGGTGCCTGACTATAAATATATTATTCAAGTAGTGGAAAAAGTCAGACCAATTGCCGAACGGATTAAATAAAAGCTTGCCCTCTTATAAGAACCGAAAGGAGTGATATTCTGCTATTAGCTTAGAGTATTGCACATCTATGATCAACAGCGAGTTTATCGGTCTTGCTGCCTCTTATGCCTACGCTACCAGCTTGTTGATAGTCGGCGAGGTGCTATTGAAGCTATTCGGCCTACAACCAGATCTAACCCGCAAGCTCATCCATATCGGTGCGGGGATGTGGGTGTTCGGTGTGCTGGTGCTGTTCAACAACTGGCAGACTGGAATTCTACCCTTCGCTACATTTATCTTCCTTAACTATCTATTTTACCGCTACCGGGTCGTTAGTGCGATGGATACTAGCTCAAACTCCCCAGGCACGGTCTATTTCGCTATCTCGGTAACGCTGCTGTTCGGACTGTTGTGGCGACCGGATGGGCCAGTGGATCGCGCTCCGATCGCTGTAGCTGGAGTGATGGCAATGACTTGGGGAGACGCACTAGCAGCATATATCGGCAAGCGCTATGGACAGCATCAATACCAAGTAGGCTCTAGTGTGCGCTCTTGGGAAGGTTCGGCAGCAATGTTTATAGCCAGCACAACGGCAATGTTTCTAGTGCTGCTGCTGCTACCCGGATCGTCACTCAGTCCATTGGCAACATCTTTTGGGAGCGGACAGGCGCTTTTAGCGGCACTGGCAGGTGGTGCGATCGCCACACTCGCTGAGGCTGTCTCGCCGCACGGCACGGATAACCTAAGTGTGCCTCTGGTCGCAGCAGGTGTAGTTGGGGTGCTACAGGAGTTCTACTATAGCTTTCCACAATAAAAACTCTACGCTGACACCATGACAGATAGTTGTCGATTTTGGCGTTGGCAGACCTCTTTAAGCATTTACAGCGCTTTTCATCTAAGTGAAGTACACTACCCCACCTGCCTATCGGGCACCCTTCCTTTACGAAGGGAGGGATGTACTCCATGAACTTGCAATCTGCTGTAAGTGGATGAATTTCAGTATTTGCGCCGAAGGATGAATCTAATATCCCCTGCTAACTTGGGGTGAACACACCAAACCAAATGCATCAGGGGAATTCGTGTCTGATATTGAAGGAGATGAGGAGACGGATGAAGTTGATGAAGGGAGTTTCTATTTTAGGTGGGAGAGAAAGTTATAGAAGTACAAGATAGAGGTCTATCAGCGGTAGGTTGTAAAACCGCCTCAAAACAGACAGAAAATATCTAAGGGCCGCCATCTTGCAGTAACAGACTGTAGACTGTAGACAAAAAAAGCAATATAGATGAATCAAGATGAAACAATAAAATTATCTATACTTTTAAATCTCCCGCCATTAGCAGGAAATCAGAACGAGATCCAGCAGGCGGAACAAATTAGGGCTAAAAAACTTGAACAAGTGCCCTTTTTCGAGAAAGAATGGGAGATGTTTTGTAGCACACTTGAGGTTAGGTTGTTACCTGATAATTGTCTCCAGCAGCTAAAACAACAAGATGACGCTAAGTTTTGGATAGAAAATTGCGA
>CAZZWA010000257.1:4763-8542 GCA_964657555.1 uncultured Microcoleus sp. | reverse complement strand
TTATTAAGGGACTCTTATCGACTGTATCGGTTTCTGACTGAGGTAGAAGATGTGCTCAGTGATGTTGCAGATGAATGCAGCCGCCTTCCAGAACTCCGCATGCTGGTGCGGCGGTTGATTACTAACTCCTACTGGGTGAAAATTCAATATCCAGATCCGTGCTTCAAAACTGGCATTTCCATCCTCAACCTGTATGATGAGCTTGGTTTTCCGTTGACGGTGCAGACAGAAACAATGTCGCCAGGAATAGTATCGCCAATTCATAATCATGGAACCTGGGGAGTGGTGGCGGTGTTAAAAGGGCAGGAAAAACATACCTTGTGGAAGCGCACTAAAGATCTGGAATTTAAGGACAGAATTGAACCAGTGGGAGATATAACTCTAAGTGCTGGGGATATCATCAGCTTCACTCCTGATGCCATTCATAGTGTAGAAGCTATAAATAACGAACTAACCATGACCTTTAATATGTATGGTGAAACTGATCCTAAAGAGCGATTTGAGTTTAACCCGATTACCTATACAGCCAAAAACTTTTAACAAAAAGCGACTGGAGTTTTCATCCATCTTGTTTATGGTTCATAGCCCTGAACCATTGAACATTCAACTCAAATTTTTCAACTTACAAGTGCTGAGGAGATAGAGCAATGACGACAGTGATTTTCTATGAAAAACCGGGCTGCATCAACAATAACAAGCAGAAAACTCTGCTCAAGGCAGCTGGTCACCAGGTGCAGGCGCACAGCCTACTGACTGAACCTTGGACGGAAAAGAGACTGCGCTCATTTTTCGGCGATCGCCCAGTAGCCGAGTGGTTTAATCCCTCTGCTCCACGAATAAAATCAGGAGAGATAGATCCTAAGCAGATGGATGCCAGAACCGCTTTGGTATTAATGGTCAGAGATCCTTTGCTAATCCGCCGTCCTTTAATTCAGGTAGGCGATCGCCAAGAGGCAGGGTTCGATATCGAACTGATAGATAACTGGATTGGCTTAAAGCCTGTAGATGAGGGGCAGAAGTCAGTAAGTGAAAACTTGATAAGTCAGGATCTGCAAAACTGTCCGCGCAGCCATCAATAATTATCTACCGTTTCACTTTAAGTTCCTTACGAATTAGGGCAGGAGGAGCAGAGGGAGTGATTGATCATGGATATTTAACAAAATAGTATTAGAATACATTTGCTGGCTCTAAAATGCTTCATCTGACAGATTTCAGTATGCTAATATCAACAATTTAGAAGCCTGAGCAGTTCGCTCCCTCACTCAAAGCATACGGCCTCAAATCGAGATCGCACACTTTAGTAGTATCCTGATCAACAGATTTTATTTATGCTAGGCCAAGAAAACTTCCTCCAGCGCTGCCATTGCCGTCTCTGACCACTCGTCAAGCAAAAACTCTTGTTCTCGGCTGATAAAATAAATTTCTGACTCTGGAGCAGTAGTGTCCCACGGATAGGGAGCATCGTCAGATGAGAGCAGCACCTCTAATAGTTCCATTTGCACCTGAGAATAATTAACACCCTCATGGCGATTGAAATCGTTTCGCATGGTATGGCTCCTAATGCCTACTGACACTACATTGCTGGTTGGGGTTGGACTGATACCCATTCTAGAGAGGGTATGTGAAAATTTTGTGTGAGAATTCAACTTGCTTTTGGTGGCTGCGACCTTATAACCTTAATAAGGTATGAAATAGATCACGGAGTTATGCAGGCTACCTGAGGAGTTAGGTTGAAGAGAGTGGGTTTTGCTTGACCGCCTAGAGAGTGTCCTAAAAGCCTTCTTCACAATAATCTACTTCTATTGGTGTGTGCCTATCCACGTTTGATGGGGACGCGGCAGATGTATCAACGAGAGGATTTACGCTTAGATCCTGACGCTTGTGAAGTGAGCTATGGAGGTAACACTCTGCGGTTGTATCCAAAAGAGTATGAACTCCTGAAGCTATTTTTTGATTATCCTAGGCATGTGTTAAGTCCATCTGTTATTATTGATCGCCTTTGGGCTGATGATTCAACACCTACCGACAGTGCTATACGAACTCACATTAAAGGGTTGCGACGTAAACTCAAAGATGCAGGCGCTGAAGATTTGATTCAGACCGTTCATGGTTTGGGCTATCGCCTTAAGCCTTTACCAAAAGAGACAAAAAAATTAGATATCTCATTGAGTCCAATGTTGATGAAGCTCTTAGCATTGCACTATATGGAATATGTAATAGTTGATAGAAATTTGATGATTAAGGAGATTTCTCCTGGCATCAAAAATTTTTCTGATTACCCATCTGATGCTGAAATAGATAGAAATGTTACTCTAGCCTTCCCAGAATTGATCGGAATTGAATTTATTCTGTTAGAAATTTTAGAAAACCGACGACAAAGTTTTGATATCAAAGCAGTTGCCAGAGCTAGCAATTCTTTACGGCCTGAGTATATCAATATCTATGTAATTGGTGAGCCAACTGAAGAGCATGCCACTCAAAAATTAATTATCTTGGTTGAAGACTCTTCAGAAAAAATGATTTTGAAACAGCAGGTTGTTCAACAAGAAAACGAATCCTATTTACTACTGATTAGTGGCACTTTTACCCCATGAGCGACCGTCTATCTAAACTGATACAACTTCCCCTGCTATCACCTTCCTTGGCGATGCTTGTGGTAAGGAGTTGCCATAGTGTTTATTAGGCTAAATATTTTCATCCATCATGGAGCAAAAAGGACTAATTTTGACTTTTGAACTTGCAGTTTGCCTTCCGAGTTATGTTGTTCTAGAGGAATGCATTTTAGAAGTTTGAACTGTGCTAATACCACGCACGAACAACTCGATACAAGTTTCGATATAGCACTCCCGACTGTAGCCTAGTGGTGTTGGGATAGAACTGCGGCGCAGCATGCCTGCTAGCAACATACCCGTGAAAATATCCACAGCAGGTCTAGGATCTACCTGTGAGCAAACTTCACCACGCTCTTGACCATGATGCAAGTAAGCAATCAGCTTTTCCCTTAATGGTTGAGCAGCTTCATGGATCACCCGACGCGCTGCCTCAGGATGTCGCTTGGCTTCTCCAATAAATGTGCGAATTAAATCTTCATGCTCCTCAAGCATAGTATTGAAGAGCATTGCGTAATGCATAAGGTCGATGTACAGGTTCTGAGTCCACTCATCCTGGTGAGCAAGCGCTTCAGCCTGCAAAGCCATAGCTTGCTGGACAACAGCACCTAGTAGCTGCTCTTTGCTCTGGAAATGGCGAAACAGTGTAACTTCGTTTACCCCAGCAACACGGGCAATTTCACGAGTTGTAGCTCCAGTTATACCAGCAGTCGCAAACACCTCAGTAGCTGCCTTCAGTAGACGATCACGAGTTTTCACAGTCCTTCGAACTGAATTGTCCATGTTTAAAATGCAAGCACTTAACTGCATTATAGAAACATGTGAGCAGATAGCTACCTGTTTGAGCAAGAACAGCACCGTTTTGGTTAGTTATTGGTAATAGGTAATTGAAGTAGAGTTAGACTGTATTCCTCGTCTTCCAATTACCCATTACCCCAAAATTAAAGAGCGTTACGCTCTCTCAAAGCGCATCCATACTGAAGACAAATCTTCGACAAAACTTTTCTGGTTCAATTCGGCAGCCCGAGCCACTCGTACTATAAGCGTTGGTAGATAAACACTGTCAACTATCTCATGCCCATAGCCAATAACTTTACCAAAGCATCCAGTTCTCTGGTGTTTCACAAAATCCCCTAGTTGAAACATAGTTCCATCTCTCCAAGTTAGAGT
>CAZZWA010000257.1:0-4663 GCA_964657555.1 uncultured Microcoleus sp. | reverse complement strand
ATAGACTCTAAGTTTGTGCACTGTGTGCTTCTCCTTATAGCCGAGGACAGGTACAACGAAGCGAACAGTTACCAGCCAAGGACACTGATGAGATCGCACAGATTTTGTCAAAATGCAGATCTTTCAGTCTCCTCTCAACGCCTACGGAGTTAGCTGACGGGCTAGGATTGAGAGATATCCCTCTTGAAAGAATGAGTAAAGAATAAAGAGATTCTTTATTCTGGTTCATGCATCCCCATGACTAAGTAAGTTATAGGGGAGAACCCTCCGCCTTTGCTAAAGATAAGCCCCAAAATATGGTTCCTCCGCTCCAACAACGCTAAGACAAGAGAACTTATTTTTGCGCTGAATTATGGATTAGGCTGACTTTTTTAGTTTCTAGCGTAGAGTAACACTATCTTAATTAGCTCGTCAATATATCTTCAGATAGATGACGATTTGAGTGAAAAATAACCTGTGGAAGCAAGCTGCATGTCTGAACACGAGCAAATTCTATTGTCAACTTAAGAGTCTTTAAGCTATAGTTCTTAGGAACTGATAGTCTCACAAGTTTGAATCGAGGCAAAAGGAATTCAGTACAGTGAATCCTTTTATATTCATATGCTTTTTGAATAGCCCTGAGAAGTACTGGAGGAAATAGCGATCGCTTCTGCTAAACTGAGCGAGCCCCTAGAAGCGCTCAGATCGTTTGGAGCAATTTACCCGCTTTGGAAATCTATTGAGACAAGGGATGCAGCCTGGGGAAGTACCGCATTGATTTAGCATCCGGAGGCTGAACATCCTGTGTCTAGGACATTGGCTTGTCTTAAAGCATGTCTGTGCTTAAAATCGAACCTTTGGCTGCATCCTTGACGCACTAAAGAAGGCAGAAGTACGAACACAAACGGCTGAAGGGCAGAAGGCGAATACCTCCAGAGGTGGGGCATTCACCTCCTCGCCCAGAAGGTCTATCATCCACAAGAGACGAGGCTTGAGACTACGCAAAGTACAAACCCCCTGCCTTCTTCGGTGAAAGCCACAAAATAAAACACCTAAATGAATTAGGAGATTAGGACATGCTTGAGAAAAAATACCTTTACGATAAAGGAATCAGTTACAGAAACTTCTTTGTTTGCCCAATCAAACACCAAAACGGTTATACATACAGATGTTTCTGTCCTCAAAATGGCCCGTCTATCCAGCTGGGAAGTGGACTTTTTGGCAGTATCCCGGAAGCTTTAGAAGCTGGAACAAAGTACTTAGATCGTGAGTTGCAGTATCAGAATGAGCTTAGCCATTACCAGAAATTGCTGGAGACTGAGGCAATTTCAAAAGAGGAGTATCAACTGAGTGCATCCTCTCTAGATCAAGCTATCTGGAGTCTGACTTGACATCCTCCCCCGTTAAGCCTTACGGCGAGCACGGGGGATTCCTACCAGCATCGTTGCTTGGGCGTCCTAGGGAGTCGGTCAAGTAATCGAGATTGACAAATTAACTATTCTATGTGTCTACGAAAAATCCGTGAATTTCCAGCGACCCTGCCCCCCTGCTTAGCACCACCGGAATCTGAATACTTGACCGATGCTCTAGTTCATTGAGACGACTTACTCTCAAGTCGTTGATACTCTCTGGTGAGAGTTAACAAAAAAAGCGAGCAAGTGAACTTTTTATTTTGCAGATGCATGGTAGAGTCTTAAATCCCAGGATTGATAACACTACAGATAGAGTGGGGAATACCGACTGTACACTATATGTATGGTTAAAGATGTCGATTGGCATAAATCCTGAAAGCCCTTGATTTCCGCAAGGAATTGCGCTTACCCATGTACCAGCCAAGTCTACACCCCAAACACTTCCAAGAGTTAACAGAAGGCAGCGGCATTAACTCTGACCTGGCTTGCTTGAATTTTATCTCGTTGGCAGGAGATACTGTCTGCGAGTACTTGTTTATCTCTGATCGCATTCCCCGGAATAATACAGGGCAAGTTAGCAACTGGTGGATGCGTCGCTATGCTCAAGTTGCGTCAGGCGGTTGGTGGTGTTCAGGGCGAGACCCAGTGAATAATTGGCACTTGATGGAATGGGGGTGCTATAAACCAAACAACCCCCAGCAGGACAAAAACGGCAAGTTCATCAAGTACGAGCATCCCCCCAGCACACCGACAAGAGTATTTTGTCTGGTCGTCCCACTCCAAATCTGGCAGCAGATTTCATCGCGCTATGGGGTACCGATGCCAGAGAAGATCGCGATCTCCGAAGCTGGGGAAGCACTTGGGTTTTGGCCATGGGTAGTAGAGCAGCAAATCCCCCTGATTCTTTGCGAAGGAGCTAAGAAAGCCGCAGCACTGTTGACTCAAGGATATGCAGCGCTCGCTTTACCAGGAATTAATAGCGGGTACCGAGTGACTAGAGACGCACAAGGCAAGGCGATCAGCCGACAGCTGATCCCAGATCTGCTTCCATTCATTCAAGGCAGGCGCACATTGTACATTTGCTTTGACTACGAAACTCAATTTAAGACAATCAAAGCAGTCAATAATGCGATCGCTCAACTTGGCGAACTCTTGGAGGAAAAAGGTTGTCCTGTCCAAGTCATCAGGCTTCCCGGATTAGAGAAAGGAGTTGATGATTTTATTCTTGCCCGAGGTGCTGCTGCATTTTCAGCCGTCTATGACGCTAGCACAGACTTGGAGACTGACCTTGCCAAAACCAAACCCCACACGGAGCTAACCTATCCTCCAGCACTCACTCTCAACTGTCGCTATCTAGAAAAACTGCCTTTTCCTACATCTGGACTGGTGGGGATCAAGTCTGCTAAAGGAACTGGAAAAACAACAGCACTCTTAGATTTGGTTACAGCAGCCAAAAAAAGAGAGCGACCAGTCTTACTGCTGACCCACAGAATCCATCTAGGGCGGTTTTTGTGTGACAAAATTGGGGTGGAATGGATCAATGGCAAAGGTGGAGGCACAGATCACGAGGAATGGAAAGATGGGGAAATAACATCTTTAAACTCTATATTTTCCCAATCCCCAATTTCCAATCCCCAATCACTAGGACTCTGTATTGATTCTATCTGGAAGCTGCAAGCCCAAGATTGGCAAGGGGCGATCATCATTCTGGATGAAGTTGAGCAATCCTTGTGGCATCTCCTGAACAGTGGCACCTGTAAAGACAAGCGAGTCAAGATTTTGAGAGTCTTCCAGCAGCTGATTGCCACCGTGATCCAAACTGGCGGTTTGGTGATTGCTCAAGATGCAGACTTATCAAACCTACCCCTCGATTACCTAAAGGGCATCTCTGGCATTGGAATTGAGCCGTGGGTTGTTGTGAATCAGTGGACACCAAGAGCAGGCTGGGACGTGACTTTCTACGATCAGCCAAACCCAACATTGCTAATTCATCAGCTAGAACAAGACCTGATAGCAGGACGAAAGTGCTACGTCACCACGGATAGCCGCTCAGGAAAGTACAGTTCAGATATACTCAACCGCTACATCAAACAGCGCCTAGAGCAGTTCCTTCATCAGTACCCGAAGACACTAGTCGTTAGCAGCCAGACAACCAGTACACCTGGTCATGAAGCCGTCAAGTTTATTGAAGCAATTAACCAGAAAGCCAAAGACTATGATGCAGTTTTTGTTACCCCCAGTCTTGGTACAGGAGTCAGCATTGATGAGCCACATTTTGACCGCGTCTATGGCATCTTTCAGGGAGTCATTCCGGATTCGGAAGCACGACAAGCACTGGCTAGAGTCCGTCCTAGCGTCCCTCGTCTTGTCTGGTGTGCCAAGCGAGGTATTGGACTGATTGGCAGTGGCAGCAAAAACTACCGAGTACTGTCTCACTGGTATCAGGAGAATCAGAAAGAAAACTTGGCTTTGATGAATCCACTCCAGATAGTTGATGTAGATTTGCCCTTAGTTCATGACCCTATTCACCTGAGAAGCTGGGCGAAGATGGCAGCTAGGGTGAATGCTTCCCTTACCCTGTATCGGCAATCAATGCTAGAAGGGTTGATAGATGAAGGCCATCAGATCAATATAATTAGTGATGCGAGTGCTAAAGATCGCCTGAGAGAGCTACGTCAGGGGCTCCTAGCAGTGGTTCCGAATCATTGGGAAGCATGCAAAAAAATAGTCCAAGAAATTATCCAAATCCAAAAAGAATCGACAGACCGCAGTGAAAAAGCTAAATTCATCAAAAATCAAATTAGAAAAATCCGCAATCAGATTGAGTTACGCTCAACCGAGGCGGTTGTCAATGCAACCAATATTAGCCATCAAGAATATGAGTATTTAGTAGCTAAACGCTTTCTTAGTGATGAGGAGCGCCACAAAGAGCATAAATATATCCTCAAACAGCGCTATGGAGTAGAAGTCACACCCCAGTTAAAGCAGCAAGATGAGAAAGGATATTATACACAGCTTCTAAGCCATTATTATCTAACGCATGAGAGCGAGTATTTCCGAATAAGAGATAAACAGGAATGGAATCAGCAGCTCAAGAAGGGTGATGGCAAGGTATTTTTACCTGATTTGAAAACCTATACTTTAAAAGTTGAGGTGCTGCGAGCATTAGGAGTAATACATTTTCTGGAATCAAGCCGAGAATTTCGGGAAAGTGATGCAGACTTGATTGAACTAAAAACAAATGCATTACTGTGCAGCAAGCATATCAAAAG
>CAZZWA010000256.1:0-8565 GCA_964657555.1 uncultured Microcoleus sp. | reverse complement strand
TATTTATGCCTCCACGAGACGAGCACGACTTTGAGAGTCGGCGGCAGCAAATTATTAACGGTGCACTACAAGTCTTTGCAAGCAAAGGTTTTGAAAAGGCAACCAACAAAGATATTGCCGCAGCTTCTGGGATTGGCTCACCCGGTTTGATCTACCACTACTTTAAGGATAAAAGTGACCTGTTTCAGCAGGTAGTTGAGCAATGCATACCCATGCTGCAATTGCTTGATCGCGGTGAGGAGATGATGACCAAATCACCACAGGATGCACTCACCCTCTTTGCCAGCACTTTTTTGAAAGTCGTAGACAACCCTACGGCGATCGCACTGTTTAAGCTGATGTTAGGAGAATCTTTTCGGCGTCCTGTGGTTGCCCAAATGCTCAACGCCGTTGGCCCTGTGCGCGAGTTTGCCTTCTTGACTTGTTATTTAGAAAAGCAGATGGATGCAGGAGTGCTCCGGCGGATGGACTCAGGTGCAGCAGCACGCTGTTTCCTTGGTCCCTTGATCGCTTTCTTTCTCTCACGGGAAGTTTTTCCACAGCCGGATGCTCAGACGCTCTCATCGGAGACGATGGTAAAGACGGTGGTTGAGGTTTTTTTGCAGGGTATGCTTTTGCCTGAAGAGGATGCCAATAAATAGAGAACAAATCAAACAGGCAGTCATATCATTTTCAACTACATCCTACATTCTGCACACTTCGACCCTAACGCTCTTTAGTCACTCTGGACAGAGAAAAAGGGTGAAGCATTGCGGTATCTACACTTTCGGCTTTGACGGTCTAAAGACGCATTAACAGAGCAACACGAAGTGTCATTTTGCGCCGCTACACACTATTATGCAGGAGAGCATGATGGCGATCGCAGGCTAGGAGCCAAGAAATTGACTAAGCGGTGAATCGTGGCCTCGACGTCACTGATGTCTTCCACCTGCTGAATCTTAAGCAAGTGGAAGACCAAGATAGCCACCATACACTCGAATCTCCAGCTGTGTTCGGCCAATGGTACTTGGGGAACTGCCTGGGAGATAGCCTGTATAAAGCGTTGTTGGTTCTCGGCAAATTGCTCCTTAACCAGCGAAGGTACTGGCTCCGGCTCTGTTTGACATCGTCCCATAAAGTGTGCTAGCACTACACCTTGCTCCCCAAGAGCCGCAATTTGGTGCAGGCAGGGAGCAAAAAAGGCTTCCAGTATTCCTTCTATCAGAGGGCGTGCCTCCCCAGATTCAGCTTCAAGCTGTTCAAGCCGTTTGAGTTGCTCCTGAACAACGGGGGTAGTAAAACGTTTCACCACAGCGAGAAAAAGGTCTTCCTTCGACCCGAAGTGGTAGTGAACCGCCGCTAAGTTGACTCCAGCCTCCTTGATAACGCTCCGCAGCGAGGTGCCTGCAAAGCCACGGACAGCAAAAAGCTGCTCGGCTACATTAAGAATATGTTCTTTGGTGTCAGGACTCGACACAGAATCCTTCACTCATCAAACGAATGGCTGTCACATCTTTATCCTAACTTCTGTTGGCTTCAAGAAGAACTTGACAGCTTTTTCATTCAAACGTATGATTGAATAAATCATCTAATTACTAAGGAAAATCTGCCTTCCTCTCCGCTTTCTGAATTCTTTAGTAGCACCAAACTCTTTGTTGATTATGGTATATTTTTGATTAACCAATCAATCAGCGAGGTGGATTTATGCCTCCACGCGACGATCAAGACTTTGAAGACCGCAGACAGCAGCTTATTGATGGTGCACTACAGGTCTTTGCCAACAAAGGTTTCGAGAAAGCGACTAACAGGGATATTGCCATTGCATCGCAAATTGGCTCACCCGGTCTGATTTACCACTACTTTAAAGACAAAAGTGACTTGTTTGAGCAGGTGCTTGAGCAACGCTTACCAGTGCTACAGTTGCTGGCTCACAGCGAGGAGATGATGACCAAACCACCGCGTGAGGCACTGACCCTGTTTGCCAGTGCGTTTCTAAAAGCTACAGAGAATCCGACATCAGTAGCGCTTTTGAAACTACTGCTAGGCGAAGCGTTCCGGCAACCCCAAGTCGCTCAAATGTTCAACACCATTGGGCCTAGTCGTTCATTCGCTTTCTTAACTCGCTATTTAGCACAGCAGATGTCGGCTGGCGTACTTAAACCGATGAACTCAGGTGCAGCTGCACGCTGTTTCCTTGGCCCTCTAATCGTCTACCTGATCACGCGTGAAATCTTCCCGCAGCCTGACACACAGCAGCTTAGTGCTGAGATGATGGTGAAAACTGTAGTTGAGGTTTTTCTACAGGGTATGCAGATTTCTCAACCTGATGCTGATCGCCCAGCTTAAAGACAAATTTTTTTCACCCAGACTTGATTAATCAATCAATAAAATTTCACATCTTAGAATTCATCACTATGGAGTTGTTATGGCAGAAACGCAGACAGAGCTTTCTAATCACTCTCAACAGGTACTCAGCAACCCCAATAGCATAGAGAAACCGCGCTCTGAACCCCAACCCCCTCCCCAAAAGCCAAAACGAGGCATACCCAAACCAGTGCGGATTTTAGCAGCGATCGCGCTACTCGGTGGAGTCGGCTATGGGGCTTATCGCCTATTCTTCTATCAGCCAGAACCTGATGGCCTGTTCATGAGCGGACGGATTGAGAGCTATAACACCGATGTGTCAGCCAAGATCGGGGGTCGAGTTGCAGAGGTGACAGTAGAAGAAGGCGATTTAGTCAAGCCTGGTCAACTGCTAGTGCAAATAGATGATTCCGACTTGCAGGCGCAGTTGCGGGGAGCGATCGCTCAGGTAAAAGGTAAGCAGGATCAGTTGCGGCGTTATCGTCAGCAGTTGCCTGTCCTAGAGGCTCAGTTGCAACAAGCCAACCTGACAACGCAGCAGGCAACAGAACAGAGTCAAGGACAGGTTGCAGAAGCAGAAAATAATCTTGCAGCTGCTCAAGCTCAGCTTGTACAAGCCCAAGCCAATTTGAAGCTAGCCTTGATCAAACAACGGCGAACCCGGCAGTTGTTTGCCCAAGGTGCTGTGTCTGCGCAACAGCGGGATCAAGATGATTCACAGGTAGAAGTTGACCAAGCCAATGTCGCAGCAGCTCTTCAACAGGTCAAGGCAAACCGAGGGAGGCTGACTCAAGCTCGTTCAGCTTTGCGCAACGCCCCAATCCGTACTGCCGCAGCATTACAAGTTCAGAAACAGATTGCCCAAGCTCAAACCGATATTGCCAGCGCCCAGCAAGATGTCCATAATGCTGAGGCCAATCAAGCCCAGATCCAGGCTAATCTGAACTATCTAGTGATCAAAAGCCCTCTAGCAGGTAGTGTGATCACCAAGACAGTACAGCCGGGAGAGGTAGTGGCAGCTGGTGCGCCCTTGCTGACACTAGTAAATCTCAACCGCCTCTACCTGCGTGGCTTTATCCCAGAAGGACAGGTTGGCAAGGTCAAACTGGGTCAACAGGGGCTAGTTTATCTAGATTCGTTTCCTAAGCAGCCCTTGGTGGCAACAGTGACTCGGGTAGATCCCCAAGCCAGCTTCACACCGAAAAACATCTATTTCAAAAAAGACCGAGTTACTCAAGTATTTGGCGTTGAACTGACCCTGAAAGATCCGCAAGGTTTGGCAAAACCAGGAATGCCAGCTGATGGCCGGATTCTACCGGAGGTAGCGGGTAGGCGGTAGGTAACTAGGTAACAATCTCCGCTCTCCTCATCCCTCCATCTTTGCGTCCCCTCATCTCCCTATCCTCCAATGCTCCAAACTCTCCGATTAACTGCTCAAGGCCAGCGCCCCAACGCTCCTATAATCTCAATTCGAGATCTCCAGCACAGCTACAGCAAGCAAAACCAGCTAGCTGTCGCAGGCATAAATTTGGACATTTATCAAGGCGAAATCTTTGGTCTGATTGGCCCTGATGGGGCAGGCAAAACCACAACATTCCAGATTCTCTCTGGTGTTATGCCTCAGACTAGCGGTATTGTCGAAGTGCTTGGTTCTCGTCCCAGGGATGTGCGCCTGCAAATGGGCTACCTTACCCAGCGCTTCAGTCTCTACTTGGACATGAGCATTATGGAAAACCTGCGTTACGCCGCAGGCTTACGCGAGGTGAGTGATGCAGCATTTAAAACCCGCAGCGATCGCTTCCTGGGCTTGCTAGATTTAGCACGGTTTAAAGAACGCCTAGCCGGACGCCTTTCAGGAGGGATGAAACAGAAACTTGCCCTCTGTTGCGTACTAATTCATCAGCCAGACATCTTACTGTTGGATGAGCCGACAACAGGCGTAGATCCAGTTTCGCGTCGGGAGTTCTGGGACATTCTGGCACAACTCGCGGCGACCGAAAGCATAACGACAGTAGTTGCTACACCCTACCTAGATGAGGCTGAGCGCTGTTCGCGCATTGCTTTAATGTATGAGGGCAAGATTCAGCAATGCGATACACCTGCCAAGGTAAAAGCAAGTTTGGGTGTACAGCGGTTGGAAGTTTACCTACCAATCATGCAGTTAGACCAAGCTGAGTCAATTCTAAAGCAAAATCCCGATTTACAGGAACTGGTTTCAGATGTGCAACGCTTCGGAGACCATCTAGACGTGCTCACAGCGCGACCTCAGCAAGCTACTGGCTTAATTCGGCGTATTCTAGAGCAGCAACAGCTTCAGGTACAAGGCTTTGTTACTGATACCCCAACTCTAGAAAACACATTTGTGGCTCGCCTGCGAGAACTCAAAGGCAATAGTTCTGGAGTCAACTATCCCAGGATATATCAGCAAGAGCAACTTTCTGGAACAGCGATTGGCGCAGCAAATCTCAATAAAGTCTTCGGCAACTTTCATGCAGTCAAGCAAATCAATCTAGACATTAAGTATGGTGAAGTTTTTGGTCTTTTAGGGGCGAATGGTGCTGGAAAGACAACCACTATCAAAATGCTCTGCGGCCTAATTCCAGCTAGTTCTGGCATAGTCAGCTTAGCAGGCGAAACAGGTCAACTGCGCAGTGCCGAGGTGCGCCAGAAAATCGGTTACATGTCTCAGAAGTTTACCCTATACGACGATCTGACGATTGAACAAAACCTAGAGTTCTACTGCGGTGTCTACGGGGTGCCTCGCCGCCACCGACGAGCGAAGAAAAACTGGGTGCTGCATATGAGTGATCTTGTGGGTAGAGGGGATATGCTCACGGCTGACTTGCCTGGAGGTTGGAAGCAGCGAGTAGCCTTTGGCGCATCGGTCATGCACGAACCCAAAGTCTTATTTCTCGACGAGCCGACTTCTGGTGTAGATCCCTTGGCGCGACGCCAGTTTTGGCGCTGGATTAATCAGTTTTCTCGTGAGGGGATGGCTGTGCTGGTGACTACGCACTACCTGGAAGAGGCTGAACAATGTCACCGCTTAGGCTTCATGGTGGCAGGGGAACTCGTAGCTCAAGGGACACCGCGTCAGGTTAAAGACGAGCAGCCTGGGCAGTTAGTGGAATGGGAATGTGACCCCCTGCAAACAGCTGCGGATTTACTGAAGCAGAAGTTTGACCACTGGCGGGTGTCTATTTTTGGTTCTCGTCTACACACCATTTTGGAGGAGCCACGCACCCAGATTTCACAAGTCCAAGCTTGGCTATTGGAGGCTGGAGTTGCCGTTAAAAACCAGCGGGAAATTGAGTTTTCCTTGGAAGATGTGTTCATCAGTGTGGTAGAACAGGCGCGGCAGCGCGGTTTGAATGTGCCAGTAGATTAGGAGGAGAGTTGGTCATGATCCGACCAAAACGCATCTTAGCCCAGACCATCAAAGAACTCACCCAACTTGGGCGTGACCGATTAACCATGACAGTAGCGCTGGGATTGCCCTTGGTTCAGCTGTTGCTATTTGGATTTGCAGTGTCTCTGAATGTAAATGAGATTAACCTGGCAATCCAAGATCTGGATGGCACACCCACCAGCCGCGAGTATATTGCCACCTTTGAGCGCACCGACCAGTTCAAGCTGGTTGCTCAGGGAGCAGCAGTGAATGTATCCCAACTGCTCGATCAAGGCCAAGTCTCAGGTGGTCTGATCATTCCCCCAGAATTTACGCGGGATCTCCAACGGCGAAAACGTCAAGCCCAAGTACAAATCTTGGTAGATGGCACCGATGCCAACACTGCCAATATTGTCCAAGGCTATGCCAGTGCCACTACTAATACCTTTGTAGACAATCTGCACTCAACTAGCAATTGGACTGCCGTGAATGTCGAGTCTAGATTGTGGTACAACCCCGGCTTGGAAACACTCAAGTACATCGGCCCTGGAGCAATGGCGATCGCTCTTTTCATGTTTCCCCCACTACTCTCTGGTCTAGCCACGGCTAAAGAGCCAGAACAGGGAACGATCATCCAAGTTTATGCCTCTAGCCTGACTGGCAGTGAATATCTACTCGGCAAGGCGGTAGCCTATTGGCTGGTGGGCATGGCAGAGGTGCTGCTGGTGAACTTGGGAGCTTGGGCTTGTTTTGGTCTTTGGTTTGCTGGCGACCCGAGCCCCTTAATTGTTGGTTCAATGTTCTACATTGCCTGTGGCGTCTTCTGGGGGATTTTTCTCGGTGCCAATACGAAAGCCCAGAGTGCTGTGATTTTAGCTGTGACTCTCTCTGCCTTCTTGCTGTCGCTACTGATGTCCGGCTACATCTACCCGATCGCTAACATTCCCATTGGTTTACGTTGGTTGACCAACTTTATCCCAGCGCGGTACTACATTCTCCTGACTCGCGATGCCTTTGCTCGGGGTGTGGGTTGGCCTGTTGTCTGGCCTCCAGTCTTAGGTTTGGGACTGCTGGCTGGCTTTTTTTTCTTCTTGGCTTGGCAAAAACTCAGACGTATGCAATTGGAGGGTTAGATGAAGATAGGGTTCGCACACCTGCTAGATACCTTTTTAGGCAGCCGATTCTGGGCGTTATTGGGTAAGGAAGTCGCGCAGCTTTTGCGTAACCGTCAGGTTCTGGTGCAGATGCTGGTGCCGCCGACTGCTGCACTACTCCTATTTGGCTTTGCTCTAAATCCAGACTTTGAAAACTTGCAGGTTGGCATCACCGATTACAGCAACAGTCGCACCTCTCGCGAATTCATTGAGGTGTTCAACCAGAGCGATGCTTTTGTCGTCAGCCGCTATTACGCTGACCGACAGGTAATGGCCTCTGATTTAGCAATTGGTAAGCTCACGGTTGGTGTCACTATTCCTCCAGAGTTTGCTGACGATATTGCCCGAAGACGCACAGCCCAAGTGCAAGTTCTCTATGATGCTATAGATGCCAATACAGCTAATATTGCCTCTAGTTACATCAACCAATTAGTCAGCGACTACAACTCGCGTCAACTGAACAGCCATCCTGCTGCTAGTGGAGATCTACAGCGCTACCAAGTCCAGTTACAAACCTCAATACTCTACAATCCTGGGCTGGAGAGTTCCTGGTTCATCGTGCCAGGGATGATCGCGGTGGTGATCACGATTATCGGCTCCCAAACCGCCTCATCTTTAGTGGTGCGGGAAAAAGAAGCGGGGACGATTGAGCAACTGATGATGACGCCTGCCTCTAATACAGAG
This sequence comes from uncultured Microcoleus sp., assembly GCA_964657555.1. Taxonomy (GTDB): domain Bacteria; phylum Cyanobacteriota; class Cyanobacteriia; order Cyanobacteriales; family FACHB-T130; genus CAZZWA01. Next base: position 996 of record CAZZWA010000256.1, on the reverse strand, counting down.
GTGCTTCTTGCTAAGGTCTGTCCCGTCCTACTTGTGCTTACCTTCGATTCCTTGCTGGCTGTTTCCCTTGGGCACTTAGTCTTTGGCCTCCCAGTTCAAGGGAGTTTACTGGTGTTTCTCAGCATTGGAATAGTTTACTTCTGGGTAGGTATCAGTATCGGCATCCTACTAGCCTGCTACGCTAAAAGTGAACAGCAGGCTCAACTGACAGCTTTTTTTATCAACTCGCCTCTAGTTCTCCTATCCGGTGCAACTAGTCCAACGACGACGATGCCTAAATTTATGCAATTGCTCAGCTACTTAGATCCCATGCGCTACTTTGTTGAAGTCAGTCGCGCAGTATTGCTCAAGGGAGTAGGCTTTGAAACGTTATGGCCTCAGATGCTTGTGCTGCTGGGTTTCGCTATGGTGCTGACGACACTGAGTATCCGTCAGTTCCGACGTCAATTAAGTTGACTTGAGATAGCTCGATACTTCCTTAACAAAACTTAAGTAAATATGAAGAAAATTTACTCATCTTCCTTAAGAAAGAAGTCTTGCAATTTAACTAGGGCGCATAACAGAAGTATAAATACTTGTAGCAAAGGAATTTGGCATGGTTTCTCCTTGGCAAAATCCACTCCCGCACTCAGAATCCACAAGGAGCCGAGTCGTTGTCTATTCTTACGTTGGCAGATGGATGCCGATTATGTCGTCTTCTTTGGAAAATGCGATCGCACTTTCCCGTAAGGCACGCCCTAAAGAACTGGAAATCGTAGTTTTTCCGCCAGACTTAAACCCTAGCGACTTTCACCAATGTTTTAACCAAACTGGATTGTCAACATCTAACTCTCTGGGAAATCGAAACTCTAATTTCTCTCACCTCTAAGTTAAATCTATTCTCAAATTCCCTGCGGTCAAGGAGGTAAAAGCGAATCATACCTCAGATGGCAACACGGATGTTTGGCTAGCTGGGCTGCCAGGTAGATAATCTTGGGGCGGAAAAGGAGCCATCCC
>CAZZWA010000255.1:0-8569 GCA_964657555.1 uncultured Microcoleus sp. | reverse complement strand
TTCACCTGTATGAAAATTCAAGATATCGGGGAACAGGGTTTATTACAACGATTGCAGCGATTCTGCCCATCGGAAATAGTGGGGGATGACGCAGCCGTAATAGCAACTCAACCAGGTCAATCACTGGTAGTGACGACCGATTTATTGGTAGATGGGGTGCACTTTAGCGATCGCACCACAAGCCCTGAAGACGCTGGTTGGCGTGCCGCTGCCGCGAATTTGTCGGATCTAGCTGCAATGGGGGCATCTCCACTGGGAATCACGGTGGGTTTAGGCGTTACTGGCGATCTATCTGTCAGTTGGGTTGAGCGGCTCTACCAAGGGCTGACCGAATGTCTACAGCAATACAATACTCCGATTGTCGGTGGCGATATCTGTCGGTCAACTGTGGTGACAGTAGCGATTACTGCCTTTGGACAAGTTGACCCGCTTCGTACCATCCGTCGCTCAGAGGCAAAAGCTGGGGATGCTATTGTTGTTACTGGCTTCCACGGTGCGAGTCGAGCTGGTCTGGAGTTGCTACTCCACCCAGAAGTTGGCCAACCGCTCAGTGAGGCTGAGAGGCTGTCTTTAATAGCAGCTCACCAGCGACCTCAACCCCGATTGGATGTTTTGCCCATCCTCTGGGAATTCAGGTCAAACCCACCCCTTACTCAGGGAGGACAGGGGGAGTGGAGAGTTGCAGGGATGGATAGCAGCGATGGCCTTGCCGATGCTGTTATCCAGATTTGCCGATGTAGTGGAGTTGGTGCCCAAATTGAGCGTCGCTGTGTGACTATTCCACCAGCACTCACCCAGATGATATCCATCCAGCAGGCTTTAGACTGGTCTCTATATGGGGGTGAAGATTTTGAACTTGTGCTCTGTCTACCTTCAGAAACAGCTCAGCTTGTGGTAAACCAGCTAGGTGAGGGAGCCGCTATTGTGGGGCACATTTACCCCGGTTCGGACGTCTTGCTAGTGGACTCAACTGGCCTCTTTCCCGACCAACAATTGACCCTCAACCAAGGCTTTCAACATTTTAGTCCTTAGTCATTAGCCAAGAACTAATGACTAAGGACTAATCACTCCTAACTCACCCACTTCTGAGCTACTAACTCAGCAAGATCCAACACCCGCTGACTGTAACCCCACTCGTTGTCATACCAAGCTATGACTTTAACTAGGTCATTGCCCATCACCATTGTTAGATTGGCATCCACAATAGAAGAGGCATCAGTACCGCGATAATCGGATGAGACCAGTTCCAGATCACTGTATTCTAGAATACCTTTCAGGGGGCCATCAGCTGCTGCCTTCAGGGCTTGGTTGACTTCTTCGGTAAAAGTATTCTTCTCGACCTGAATCACCAAATCCACTACGGAAACGTTAGGAGTTGGCACTCGCAAAGCAATCCCATTCAGCTTACCCTTGAGTTCTGGCAGCACCAAAGCTACTGCTTTAGCAGCACCAGTTGATGTAGGCACAATGTTGAGCGCTGCCGCCCGTGCCCGACGCACATCTCGGTGGCTGGCATCCAGTAAGCGCTGGTCGCCAGTATAGCTGTGGGTAGTCGTCATCGTGCCTTTGATAATGCCAAAGTTTTCGTGCAGCACCTTGACAACAGGTGCTAGGCAGTTGGTGGTGCAGCTGGCATTGCTGAGAACGACGTGCTTGTCGTGGTCATAGTCATGCTCGTTAACACCTACCACAAAGGTGCCGTCATCCCCTTTACCAGGAGCGGTAATCAAGACTTTCTTGGCTCCTGCTTTTAAGTGCTTAGATGCCCCGGCCTTGTCGGTGAAGACGCCAGTCGATTCAATGATTAGGTCAATTTCCCAATCCTTCCAGGGCAAGTTTTCTGGGTTGCGATCCGATGTACATTTAACCGTATGACCGTTTACGGTAATGGAGTTGTCATCGTAACTGATATCAGCATTAAGCTTACCCAGCATGGAGTCATATTTCAACAAGTGGGAGTTGGTTTTCGGATCAGAGGTGTCATTAATAGCTACAAGATCTATGTTGCTATTCCCCCGGCCCAACCAGCAGCGCAAAAAGTTACGTCCGATGCGTCCAAAACCGTTGATCGCTACTCTAATCACAGCGTCTTGCCCTCTATCTTCAAGCTCAGTAAATTCCTGTCGATGACCCCAATCATATCGCAAAGGCTGTACAATTCTACCTTCGAGTTGACTTCAGTTATTTAAATACTCCAAAGTCCGGAGTTGCTAGGCAGATAGCTTGATGAATGAGTAGAGGCAGCGCTGAGCAATTTCCCGCTCCAGTGCGGGTCTTGCCGTGCCAGTGTTAGAGCATTGGAAAAAACTTTACTGGCGCTTGGTCAACTACCGTTGGTTGGAGTCCCTCCCTAACCTCCCAGAGCAACTAGAAGTTTCCGGATTGGCATAAATTTTTGTGAGTAAAGAGAAAAGACGTCTTGGGATGGAAACATCTGGGAGTTAAGTCGCATAACTTGCAAATATGGTTAAGAAAACACAGATGAGCCCTGAGAAGAAAAATCCTCCCTCTAGTCACTCACCTGCTATTCCAACCCAGCAGATGAACCAAATCCACTTGCAGTCTTGAAAAATCCTGAGTGGGAGAAAGCAAGTCAATGTTCAGGGTGGCTAATGTATGCATGTCAAGACAACTACGTCAAGAGCACACAGAACTTTGTTCTGTAAATTCTGTATGCAGATGTATCACTAAAAAACAATTCTTGATATGATAACGCGTGTTATCCGTGAACTCGGTGTGGTGTGGTGTGTAAGGAGCTAAGATGCTGAATTCTGTTGATTTTAGCGGGAAACCATTCCATTTCATTGGCATTGGTGGAATTGGAATGTCAGCCCTAGCCTATGTTCTAGCGAAGCGTCATCTGCCTGTTTCTGGGTCAGATATTCATTCTAGCCATATAACCCAGCGATTACAGGCAGTTGGTGCTCATATTTTCGGAGGTCAAGATGCCACTAATATAGAATATTTTCAAATAACAGGAGACAACCGCTGTGAACTGTTACCAACGACAGCTATCGGTATAAGTCCTGCTCAGGAATTGCCTATTGTCGAAACAGGAAATTTGGCTTTTCTGGACTCTGGCGGTGGATTACCGGCTGGAAAGCGAAGGTTAGGCTTGCCACAGGTGATTTGCTCAACAGCAATCAACACAGCCAACTCCGAGTACCGAGCAGCAATTGAAAGGGGCTGTCCCATTTTTCATCGCTCGGATTTACTAGCTGCCCTCATTCGAGATTATGAAAGTATTGCGATCGCCGGTACTCATGGCAAAACGACAACCAGCAGTATGATTGGTTATCTACTACTACAGGCGGGTCTAGACCCGACAATCGTAGTGGGTGGAGAGGTGAATGCTTGGGGAGGCAACGCTAGGCTGGGGCAAGGCCCATATTTAGTGGCAGAGGCAGATGAATCGGATGGTTCGTTAGTCAACCTTTCAGCCACAATTGGTGTGATCACTAACATTGAACTCGATCATCCAGACCATTATGAGACGCTGGAGCAGGTAATAAACACCTTCCAAATATTTGCCCAGCGTTGTAAGACAGTGGTGGGTTGTATAGATGACGTCATTGTCCGAGACAGCTTACAACCAACGATCAGCTATAGCCTGCAAAGGAATTCAGGAGCAGACTACGCAGTTGATGAGGTGACTTATGGGGCTGATGGGACAAGGGCTAGGGTTTGGGAGCGAGGAAACATCCTGGGACAACTGAACTTGAAGTTGCTGGGCAAACACAATCTCAGTAATGCACTAGCAGCAGTTGCTGTAGGGCGGAAGTTGGGCTTGGACTTTAAAGCAATAGCCCTGGCGATCGCGACCTTCGAGGGAGCCCGTCGTCGGTTTGAGCTGCGCGGCGAGTGCAATGGCATTTTATTCGTGGATGATTATGCTCATCACCCCAGTGAAATTAGTGCAACACTTGCAGCTGCCCGCTTGCATGTTGAGACTACAGACAAAGGGCAGTCTTCCCCTGTCGCGACAAACAAAAATTCTGCCTTATCTTCTCCCCGCTATGGCTCATCCCATGCTCATCCGAACGGGGAAGTTCTTAGAGCTAGCAAAGTGGCGGCACAGGAGCTAGCGGGACAAACTACAGAGGGTCAAAAGATGGAGAAAGAAGGAATAGGAGACATCTTATCCACCCCTGGAGCCCTCAAAACTGTAAAACGGATTGTTGCCATTTTTCAGCCTCATCGCTACAGCCGAGCTCGTACCTTTTTGCAAGAATTTGCCCAATCTTTTGGCAATGCTGATATCGTCGTGGTTACTGATATTTACAGTGCTGGCGAGCCGAAATCTGACCAAGTGACTAGCGCTCAAGTCGCAGAACTGATTGCGACTCACCATCCTCGGGTGTACTACCAGCCGTCTCTCTCATCAGTTTGTCAGTTTCTCACATCCATCCTCAGTCCAGGTGACTTAGCTCTGTTTCTGGGAGCTGGGAACCTGAATCAGATTATTCCTCAGGTGATGGCTTTCTATCAAAAAACTGAAGAATTGAATCCTGAGTCTTGAAATGAAGCGGAAGGAGTTAAGAAAAACTCTTCTAGAATCAGCACTCAGCCCTAAACGCGTACGCCAAGCGTGTTGCTCTTTAGCTGTTTGGGAGCAGCGATGACAACCGCACAAGCGGCGTGCGCGAAGCACCATTGTACATCTCTCGTAATATGGGCTTTCTCGGCATTCAAGCAACTATTTTGTTATGACTCTTTCAGATAATCCCCCCACTGGTCTGAACACTTCTACACTTAAGGAAGAACAGACAATTCAAAAACCCCAAATTCGCTTGTTAGGGGCTGATTGCCTGATTCAGCCTCAGGTATCCTTAGGCAACCTCACCTCTTTTCGAGTAGGTGGCCCAGCAGAGTGGTACGTAGCTCCCCGTCGCCTGGAAGAGCTACAAGCGAGTTTTGAGTGGGCTCAGTCCCAAGAGTTACCCATCACTCTATTAGGGGCTGGTTCAAATCTATTGGTCAGCGATCGCGGTCTTCCTGGTCTAGTCATCTCTACTCGCCATCTCCGCCACACCCACTTCAACCCTGACACTGGTCAGGTAACAGTCGGTGCCGGAGACCCCATTGCCAGTCTTGCTTGGCAGGCTGCTAGACACGGTTGGCAAGGACTGGAATGGGCGGTTGGCATCCCAGGCACAGTTGGCGGCTCAGTCGTGATGAATGCGGGCGCTCACCATACCTGTATCGCCGACATCTTGGTGAACATCCAGGTTCTCTGCCCCAACGGTACTGTAGAGATTCTTACCCCTCAACAGGTAGGCTATAGCTACCGCAGCTCAGTTCTGCAAGGTGACAAGCGCTTGGTTACCCAAGCGACTTTTCAGCTACAACCGGGAGCTGAAAGAGCACAGGTAATGGCAACCACCAGCAAAAATCTGGAGCTACGACGCACAACGCAACCCTACCACTTGCCTTCCTGCGGCAGTGTCTTCCGTAATCCCAACACCTATACTGCTGGCTGGTTGATAGAACAAACTGGTCTGAAGGGCTACCAAATCGGAGGCGCTCAAGTTGCCCAGCGCCATGCCAATTTTATCCTTAACTGCGGAGGTGCCAAAGCCAATGATATCTTTCATCTGATTCGGTACGTGCAACAGCAAGTAGAACAGCACTGGGCTCTGTATTTGGAGCCGGAAGTTAGAATATTGGGCGAGTTTCACGCCAGCTAAAGATGTCGCTTCATGAGCAGGAATACTAAGATTAAGATCGACGTGCACGTCCAACTCAGCGTTAGTTAACCAGTTATGACACAAAAAGGATTTGGCTTCGGTTTAGGCAAAATGAAAGAACTCACTGAAGCTTTCAAGAAAGCGCAGCAGGTTCAAGAAGGTGCCAAAAAGCTCCAGGAAGAATTGGAGCAAATGGAGATTGAAGGACAGTCCGAGGCAGGCTTGGTCAAGGTGATTCTCTCGGGCAACCAGGAACCACGTCGGGTAGAAATCTCTCAAGATGCTTACGGCAAAGGCGTTGAAGAGCTTACTAAACTGGTCACCGAGGCCATGATAGATGCCTATGAACAGTCCACAGCGACAATGCGGGAACGGATGGAAGAACTCACAGGAGGACTTAATCTGCCAGGACTCTGATAAAGTCAAAAGGCAAAAGTCAAAAGAAAGAAAAAATTTTTTCTTTTGCCTTTTGTTTTTTTAATTTGACTTTCGCTAGGTATCCATGGGCTATAACAAGTTACTATTCGTCTGCCTTGGTAATATCTGCCGCTCGCCAGCGGCAGAGAACATTATGAACCACTTAATCGAGCAAGCAGGTCTTAGCGGATGCCTTGTGTGCGATTCTGCTGGTACTGCTGGTTACCACATTGGTAATCCTCCTGATCGGCGCATGAGTGCGGCAGCTCAGCAGCGAGGAATCACACTTAAAGGTCGGGCGCGTCAGTTTCAAAAGTCAGACTTTGAGGAGTTTGACCTGATTTTGGCTATGGATCTGGAGAACTACCAAAATATCCTCGCGATCGACCTTGGGGGTCGGTATCGAGACAAGGTTAAACTGATGTGTGAATTTTGCACTCGTAGTACGGAGAGAGAAGTTCCTGACCCTTATTACGGTGGCCCCGAAGGTTTCAACAAAGTTATTGATTTACTGTTAGATGCCTGTGAGGGGCTACTCCAGAATGTTGTTAGCAAGCAAGGGCTAAAGAAAAGTTATGAGTTGTAAGGGTGGGTTTGGTCTTGTTCGTAAGCGAATTAAGTTATTCCTGCTCAACTAAACCCGCCTGTACAGAATTTTGAATTCAGAATAGGTTCTCTTGAGGGAACAAGTACTCTAGGCATCATTACTTATTCAACTCAAAACTTACTTTACAAGGTTGTGGTCCAAAGCAAAACGCACTAGCTCTGCCCGGTTGCTAGTTTCTGTTTTTCTCAGGAGGCTTGATACATATTTTTCCACAGTCCGGTGACTGAGGTGTAGTTCGTTGCCAATGTCGGCGTTAGATAGGCCCTGAGTTAGTAAATCTAGAACTTCCTGTTCTCGCTGGCTCAAGTTTAAAGGCGGTGCAGCGATCGCGGGGACATTAACCACGTCAATTTTGGGCCTAGGGACTCCTATAGCCTGGATGTGCGATCGCCATTCAGATTGAATGATCTGGGATCGCTCCAGCAGATTGCGGATCATTGCCCCCAGCTCCTGTATTTCAAAGGGTTTGGGCAGATATAAGTCACACCCTAATTGGTAGCCGCGAATACGTTCTGCTGTACTTGCGCGTTCTGTCAAAAAAATCACTGGTAACAGTCGGAATGTCGGTCGCTGACGAACTTGGCGCACCAACTCATAGCCGTCCATCCGAGGCATCATGATGTCGGTGACGAGTAAGTGAGGGTGATATTTCTCAACCGAGTCCAGTGCAGCTTGGCCATCCTCAGCAGTGATGACTGAGTAGCCCGACATCTCCAGGTAATCATTGATAAACATCCGAATCCCTGGGTCGTCATCGGCAACAAGGATCATCAAGGGCATGGGGCACAAAGGGCTATCTTACTTAACCCTAGAATAGGTCAAGTCCATTCTCAAAGTTGGATACTTCTCGATTAAAACTAACCGATGCGTGAAAACCAACTCAAACGAAAACTAAAGCAGGGCGAGGTCGTACTTGGTTCTTTTATCAACTGTGCCTATCCCGCGTTTATAGAAATTTGTGGGCACGCAGGATTTGATTTTGCCGTTATCGATCTGGAGCACGGGGCACTGAACGTACTGGTGGCTGAAGACTTGTGCCGCGCAGCAGACTGTGTGGGACTCTCTCCAGTCGTCCGCGTGCGCAAGAATGACGGACCACAAATTCAACGCGCCCTTGATATTGGGAGCGCAGGTGTCCAAGTGCCTCAGATTGAAACTCAGGCTGATGCAGCAGCATGCGTAGCATCTGCTAAGTATAGCCCTCTTGGTGCGCGCGGTCTTTCATTTTACACCCGCGCTGGCGTTTATGCAGCAGCTGGTTCTTCAATTACAGACCAGATGAATGAGGAGTCTCTGATAGTTGTTCACGTCGAAGGCAGGTGCGGGGTAGACAATATCGAGGAGATTGTCAGCGTACCCCATATTGATGTGATTTTTCTCGGCCCTTACGACCTATCGCAGTCGCTAGGTATTCCTGGCCAAGTGGATGACTCGCGTGTCGTTGACCTGATGCACAAATGTGTCACCAGCATCCGTAAGGCGGGGAAAGCTGTTGGCACGTTTGCTGATCGTCCAGAAGTTGCTAAGCAGTGGATAGAAGCGGGAGTTCAGTATGTCGCCCTTGGCGTCGATGTTGGTATCTTCTTGCGAGCATGTCAGACTTTGGTCAAAGCAGTGCGGGCTTGAAAGGCTGGAGAAGGCGGAGTAGGGGAAACACCCTTTTGACATAGCCTATAGCTCTTACAGACGTGTAAGGGCTATGGGCTATGCTAACGAACCATCTGATACCAAATCCGGGTTAGCTACCCCCTTTTAGGCAATCCGCTCTCACCTTGTGAGACGTTTCGGCAGCATGTCTCTACAACTGGAAGGGAATAGGGGGCTATTAGAGCAGATTTGGTATGACAAGGGATTTGTC
>CAZZWA010000254.1:0-8577 GCA_964657555.1 uncultured Microcoleus sp. | reverse complement strand
CAAGTCGTCTAGATCCGCCATGCGGCTTGCTCCATGTACTACCATATCGGTTTCAAAGGTTTGTGTACCGTTCTGACTATCAGCATGGACAACTAAATGTCCGGAACCCTTTTCAATAGCTTTAACTTTCGTATTCACTCGCACATCAATGCCGATGTCTTGTGTTGCTTGCACCAACTGCTTCACTAAGTCGCGGTCAAAGTGCTCAAGGAGTCGTTCACCTTCATGGAGAATCTGGACTTTAGCACCAGCACGGGCACTCACATGGGCTGACTCGAGAGAAATATAACCACCTCCAACAAAAATAATCCGTTGCGGTAGCTTTTCGATTTCTAAAAATTGATCGCTTGTACTTAGGAACTCCTCACCAGGTATGTTTAGCTTTAAAGGCTTTGATCCAGTAGCAATTAGAATATATCGACTAGTCAGAGTGTCGTCATTAACCTGGATAGCAGTCTCTCCGACAAAATGTGCGCAACCGTGGAACATCGCAATTCCGGTATCAGCATACTGCTGTTCTCTTTTTTGAGGAACTGGGGAAGTGAATGTTCTTTTAAAATTTATTAATTCTGGCCAGTCTATCTGAATATCTTGGTATTTGATGCCTTTTCCCTGCATGCGATGATTCCAATCAAGGAGTTCTGCAACATCGACTAACACCTTTTTCGGAGTGCATCCTCGCAAGGCACAGGTACCGCCAAAGGGCAGGGAATCAATAATAGCAACTTCCCAACCAGCTGCTCGACACTTCTTAGCAACGCTAGAGCCCGCAACTCCAGTGCCTATAACAATAAGATCGAAGTTCTTTGTCATGTTGAGTACTTTCTCTTGCTAACCACTTATATGGCAAGTTTTTTACTATGCAATTAGGCTCGGGTATTTAATAATCTACAACTTTAACGTAGGGTGTGTTAGGCGTAGCCACAGGGTAACAAGTATGTACAAATGGTTCGTTACGCTCTCGAAGAAAGCACCATACACAATTCAAATTATTGGCTCTTATTTAATCCACCATCCTTACTTTGCATAGGCTATATAAAGTAACCAGCGGCTTTATAGGGTCGGTTTTTAAATTAGAATTTAGAAATCAGCAGTCAAAAGTGATGCTGATTTCTAAATTCTTTCCTAAGTTGCGATGTCTGCTAGCCAGAAAAGTTCTGAACCAGATAGTTAAAGTAGAGCGTTTGCTCTTAGCAAGTCGAATTGAGTCTAGCGAATTAGGTGCAGAACGTCACGGAGGACGCTAGAGCCAGCCAGATCCCACAGAAGGTAAGCCACAAAGCCGATCGCCGCTAAGCGTCCGTTCCAAAGTTCTGCTTGAGGAGTCCACCCGAACAGAAAGGCATTACGATCCTGACCGTTATATTCTTTAGCAACAGGTGGTAAATTAGTAGAGCGAGTTTCCATTGTCAATCGTCCTTTACAAATCTCAACATTTCCTTCATGCTTTGATAGTAGCCACCTGCTACCACAGCAGTACCTACCAATAGGCTTAAACTACATACCACTCTGAAAGAAAATTTATCTGTCTTAGGAGAGTGTATTGCTGAACATGGTCACTTGAACACGACATGACAGAGCGCAGTCCCCTTCCATAATCTTTGATTAGGATGGGGTTAGTGGAGTCCAGCCAATAAAGGCAAAGCAACGATATAATTAGAGATGTTGGGACAGACGGTACTGTAAAAGCTTCGAGTAGTTAACTCAACTTAGCTAGAGACATAGACCCTTGCCAACAACGCAAAATGAGATGATTCTCACAAAGGTTTTTACACCTTTCTGGAGTTTTCGTCGGCCAAAGTTCCGACGACCCACTGAGGACGCCAGTTAATCCGGGAACGCTAAGAGTACCGCTAGATTTGCTCTTAGCGAAAGAATCCTCACTCATAATCTTTGATTTGGGTGGGGTGCGTTCAAATGAGAGGACTGGAATTCTGGGTGAGCTAAGGTCTACTTCTCCCAGAAAGTAAAAAAACATGGACAGAACTGGCGATCGCGATAGATGCGATCGCCAAACCCTCCAAACCACCAATGTTCAGCAATGCTCGCAGTTTTTATCTTGTTCTAGAAAAGTTATGAGTTGCTGACGAGCGATCGCATATTTGATATTTTTCACTGTAGGTTCCCCTCTTAAGGGGCGAATCGGATTGACAAATACCACCAACACCAAACTGGCACCTGCTAAAGCTGTAACAGCTTAACTCTGACGTCGTCACAATTTGTGCGGCTCTATCTGCTTGTGTAAGCGCTTTGCCCTGCCTCAGGCGCGAATCCGCTTGCCACAACCTGCCATAAACATTGAAATCGAAACTAGAGATTCCTGTACTCTTTACATCCTATCAGATACAGTGTCAAGAGGTTCGCAAAATTTGTTCACGCCCTGCTGAAACACATACACGAGAACAGGAATCACCAAAAGCCGAGGACAAAGTTTTCTCGCTACTAAGTGCTCCATCACCAGAGCCAAGTTGCCATTTACCAAGTCGTTCCGGAATTCTTCCTGGCAGATAGCAGCACGGCATTTCTTAGCTAGACTATCTAACCATTCTGAATTGGCTATCTCTGGTTGCTGTCCTACTCGAATTGCCAATACCATCGCTGCATCTTCTAAATCTCCCTCGCACTCCTCAATTTCTTCAAGAGCAGCTAGAGCGTCAGGATAATCTGCCAATTGAGCCCGAAACAGCGCAATGTCTTCTGGTGTAACTTGAGTCATGAGGTGATTCTGACAAATAGCCTAGGTGGAAATGAATCAGGTAGGCTATTCCAATTCTGAAGTACGCAGGCAAAATTGGCAAAAAAAGGTTCTTAGAGACTTTAGTCTGAAGGCATAAGCGGCTACAAACCAACTAGTTCAAGAGCTTCTAGATCGTTAATTTGTCGGGCGATCGCCTGTCTTGCTTCCAACTTGGCAACACTGAACTGGTTGCGCAGATACTCCAAGTGAGCAACGGCATTCGCCTTTTCAGCGTTGAGTTGCAGCAACGAGTCAATTGCTCGTTGGTATTCCAGGTTTGCCTGTAGCACATCGAACCGACGTGCCTTACGTTGATTTTCGTTTTTCAGATCTGGCTCAAAGGCTGCTACCTTATCGGCATTGCCCTCCAGCCGATTAATTAGGAGTTCAATAGCAGCAATCTGGGAATCTAAGGAATTGACTTTTCCGGCAGCTTGAGCGATCGTAGCGGGGTACTGATTCAGTTTCATACAATCTTCCACACAAAGAATACATAGGTAGTTGAATTACCTCTTCAGAGCAACCAATTCCTTGCGTTGTCCAGTCACATCTGGCAACTCACGAGTCACCCGCTCAGACTGGAGCATTGGCGCTTTTTCTAAAACTTGGACTTCAATTTTGACAGCAATCAAGTATGAACCAGCTTCCCCTCCCACGGCTTCCGCGATCAAGCTAGCTAAGTCTGGGCGAACACCTGTCAGGGTGTTGCGTAAGGTACAGCGGTCCCAGTCGTGTTGAGCAGTGGGATTGAGGCTGAGAATATAGTGCTTGGTCATGGCGTGAAAACTTGACTCCATCAGGGATTCAGATGTCAGCTAACTTGATTGGCCTACCTCTCTATTATAGTACATGGGTACTATAAAATTGGAGAAGCAGGAGAGAAGTTAGCTTTTACTCCTTAGCTGCTGGAGTTTCTGTGCCGAATGTAGCACCTTAAACACCTCATTTATTTGTCCAAAAATGTATAATTTTTTACATAAATCAGACAGATGAAAAGAGTACCGATTTCTAGCAGAGTCGAGTAACCTAGTGAAGAACTACTTACTTTAGTACTTGTTGAGAAACCAATTACATGACTGCAACTTTCACCCAGCCTAAGCACGAAGTCAAAGACCTTTCCCTTGCCCCTTTGGGACGGCAGCGCATTGAATGGGCAGGAAGGGAAATGCCTGTGCTGCGGCAAATCCGCGATCGCTTTGCGCAAGAAAAGCCCCTCGCTGGTATCCGGTTGGTTGCCTGCTGCCATGTGACCACCGAAACCGCTCACCTAGCGATCGCTCTCAAAGCTGCTGGTGCAGATGCCCTGCTGATTGCCAGCAACCCCTTGTCTACTCAAGATGACGTTGCTGCCAGCTTGGTTGCAGATCATGGCATCCCCGTTTTTGCAATGAAAGGTGAAGACGCCGCGACTTACAGCCGCCACGTCCAAATTGCCCTCGATCACCGTCCTAACGTGATCATTGATGATGGCAGTGATGTCGTTGCCACTTTAATACAAGAACGGCAAGACCAGATCAAAGAGCTCATTGGTACTACCGAAGAGACGACAACAGGTATTGTTCGCCTGCGGGCAATGTTCAAAGATGGTGTCCTCACATTCCCTGCGGTGAATGTCAACGATGCTGACACCAAGCATTTCTTCGACAACCGCTATGGTACTGGTCAGTCCACTCTCGATGGGATCATCCGGGCTACCAACATTCTGTTGGCTGGTAAAGCCGTCGTCGTAGTTGGTTATGGCTGGTGCGGCAAGGGTACAGCCTTGCGGGCGCGGGGACTGGGAGCAAACGTGATTGTAACAGAAATCGACCCAACCAAAGCGATTGAAGCCGTTATGGACGGCTTCCGGGTGCTACCGATGGCGGAAGCTGCCTCTCAAGGTGACCTGTTCATCACTGTCACTGGCAATAAGCATGTGATTCGTGGCGAACATTTTGATGTAATGAAAGACGGAGCGATCGTTTGCAACTCTGGTCACTTCGACATTGAACTTGACCTTAAGGCGCTGGAAGCAAAAGCCACCGAGGTACGGACAGTACGGAACTTCACCCAAGAGTACCACCTCCAGAATGGTAGATCCGTTATTGTGCTGGGTGAAGGGCGCTTGATTAACCTGGCAGCAGCAGAAGGGCATCCCAGTGCCGTTATGGATATGAGCTTTGCCAACCAGGCTCTAGCTTGCGAATATCTAGTTAAGAACAAGGGCAAGCTGGAACCCGGTCTGCATTCTATTCCAGTTGAAGTGGATCAGGAAATTGCTCGTCTGAAATTGCAGGCAATGGGCATTCAGATTGATAGCTTGACTCCTGAGCAAGTCGAGTACATCAATTCCTGGACAACTGGAACTTAACAAGTAACAAGGGAGGGCAATGCTCTCCCTTCTATCTAATACCATTTTATTTTGCTAAATACCTATCAAAAATCACTCCTCCCCTTCCTCCCCTGCTTTCCTGTAGCCAAATGAGTGAAATGGTATAACTATAAAGATGAGCTTTCCGACTCAAGCCATCATAGTTTTTTACGGAGAGGATGTTAAATGAATTTCGATATACAGCATTTTCTGCATCTGAGTTTGCGCGAACAAATTCAATCGATAGGTTATGTAGGAGTGTGTGCAATTATATTTGCTGAATCATGGATAATTTTTTTCCTGCCAGGAGATAGCTTACTGGTTACTGCTGGGTTTATATCATACCAAGGGTCTTTAAACCTGGTGATTCTGATGGTAAGTACTTTGATTTGTGCTGTCCTTGGTAATAGTCTTGGCTATTTCACTGGAGATAAGTTTGGTCGCCAGTTATTTCAACGAGATTCATGGCTGTTTAAAAGAAAGTATTTGGAAAGTACGCATAATTTTGCTAAAAAACATGGTAAGAAGATGATTGTCCTGGCTCGATTTATGCCGATTATTCGCACCTTTGCCCCTATTGTAGCTGGCATTGGAGAGATGGAATATCGGGTGTTTTTAATCTATAACGTGATTGGTGGTTTTCTTTGGACAGTTGGTTTACTATTACTAGGATATTTATTAGGAAAAGTTCTGGGACAAGTTGTTGATGTTGATAAGTTTTTACTGCCAATTATAGGTTTGATTGTTATTGTTTCTATGATTCCTTCATTTTTACATTTCTATCAAGAACGTAAATCCAGCAGACATTAAAATGTCGTACTAGTTACTAATCAGATGCTGAGAAGATGGTGAAAGCTGCGGCTTTAAGCCGCAAGTTTATTACCACTGAACCACTGGGAAAAAGTGGATACAGGGGTGAAGGAAAGGTTTGGGAGGCGGTAAAGAGGGTCTTTGCAGATAGAGAATGTATAGGTTACTGGCGCTATCCTATCTTCTCAAAAGTAGGTCAGACTCGCAAAGAGCCCGATATTCTAATTGCTGACTTTGAACTCGGTCTCATTATCGTTGAGGTTAAGTCGGTCACAATTGACCAGATTGTTGCTATTGCTGGTCATTGGTGGCAGTTCCAAAACTTTTATACCAGCGATGGACACCCCTATGAGCAAGCAGAGAATCAGTTGTTTGGCTTACTGGGGTACTGCGATCGCGAACCTAGGTTGCGTCGCCAAGTGATTGGTCGTGCTCTGGTTGCCCTGCCACTCATCACCCAACAACAATGGCAGCAAAAAGGCTTTCACCAACTCCCCAGTTGTCCGCCGATCATATTTCAAGACCATCTAGGGAATAATCAGCAGTCGGTTGCCAGCAGTCAATCTCCAAAGGACAACAGACTAATTCAGCAGATTCAGCAAACGACACCTGTGATTAAAGGGGGCAAGCTGAATGATCAGCAGTGGAAATTGTTGCTATCAGTGCTAGGTGGCGCACCAGTTTTCCGTAAAGCTGTTAGGCGACGCACAACCCTTAACCCCCAACCCCCAACTCCTGCGGAGGGAACCCGTGGGTGGGTTTTAGCGCAGGCGCGGGAACAATTATCACAACTAGATTGGCAACAAGAACAGATTGGCAAACAAATTCCCCCAGGCCCCCAGAGGATTCGGGGGATTGCTGGGTCAGGCAAAACAGTCTTGCTGTGCCAAAAAGCCGCCCATATGCATCTTAAGCACCCAGACTGGGATGTCGCCTTAGTATTTTTCAGTCGCAGCCTTTATGAACCCATCATCAAACAAGTAGACAAGTGGTTGCGCCGGTTCAGTCATGGCGAGGTGCAGTATGACCCAATGAATCCCAAGTTGCGATCGCTGCATGCTTGGGGTGCTAAGTTTCAGCCTGGACTCTACAGCATTATCTGTGAGGCAGCTGGAGTGCAGCCGCTGACCGTCTATTATACGGACAGCAAGCAACCCAACGAGGCGCTGGCAGAGGCGTGCAGCTTGTTGCTTCACAAAGGAATGATTCCTCAGATGTTTGATGCCATCTTAATTGATGAAGGGCAAGACCTAATTGTGGATGACGAGTTAAAATTTGAGGACAAGCAACCCTTCTATTGGATGGCTTATCAAGCGTTGCGGCCTGTTGACCCCACTCATCTAGAAACGAGACGCTTAATCTGGGCATACGACGAAGCGCAAAGCCTGGAAAGCTTAAATATCCCAACAGCGAGTGAGGTGTTTGGTGACGAGTTGGCACATCTGGTGACGGGACAGTACCCAGGCGGCATCAAAAAGAGCGAAATTATGCATCAATGCTACCGCACTCCCAGCCCCATTCTCACAGCAGCTCATGGTATTGGCATGGGGTTATTGCGCAAAGCCGGAATGCTTTCAGGCATTACCAGGACTGAAGATTGGCAGGCGATTGGCTATGAAGTGACTGGTCGCTTTACTCGCGGTCAAGAAATTACGCTGCGGCGTGTGCAGGAAAACTCTCCCAACCCTATCCCTCAACTGTGGCAAAAGCCAGTGCTGGAGTTCGAGATTTACCCATCTCGCCAGAAAGAATTCACAGCTTTGGCAGCTAACATTCTGCACAACCTCAAGCAGGATGGTTTAAGGCCCAGCCAGGAGATTTTGGTGGTGGTTTTAGGCTCGTTTTTTGAGTCGATGAAACTGGAAACCCATGTAGCTAGGTTTTTAATCGAGCAAGGTATTAACATCTTTATTCCCAGTGCCACGGAATGTAACGTCTTAAAACCCGACCCAGAAAACCGCGATCCCAACAAGTTTTGGTGTGAAGGTGCTCTCACTGTGTCTCGCATCCACCGTGCCAAGGGACACGAGGCGGATATGGTCTATGTGGTGGGTTTAGACAATGTTGCTAAGGATGAGAGTAATATCACTTTGCGCAATCAGTTGTTTGTGGCGTTAACTAGGGCAGGCGGTTGGGTGAAGCTGAGTGGCATTGGGAAGTATCCCATGTATGAGGAGGTTCGACAGGCGATCGCTAGTGGCAATACCTTCACCTTTACCTTCAATCGTCGCCCACAACGAGAGATTAGCGTCACTGATGCGGGAGAACTACTTAAGAGATATATGGCAGGGGACAGAAATTTTCAATCTTGCGATTTACGGGGTATCCAGTTAGCAGGGGCTAATTTGCCGGATGCTAATTTAATTGGTGCGCTATTGAATGGTGCAGATTTGCAGGATGCTTTGTTAGATGGCATCAAGTTGGTAATTGCTGACTTGAGTCAGGCGCAGTTGAGTGGTGCCAGCTTGAGAAAAGCAAAGTTGATGGGAGCAATCTTGCGTGATGCCCAGTTGAATGGGGCTGATTTGAGTCGTGCGGATTTGAGTGATGCAGATCTAAGGAATGCTCAGTTGGTTAGGACTAAGTTGGTGGGTACGAATTTGAGCGCAGCTGACCTGAGTAGTGCTGATTTGACAGGTGCGAATCTTGAGGGAGCTGACTTGAGTGATGTTAATTTGAC
>CAZZWA010000253.1:7212-8599 GCA_964657555.1 uncultured Microcoleus sp. | reverse complement strand
GTCGTGAGCCATTGAATGGGCCATGAAAAGAATGTTCTGCCTTTGGGCGGCGGGAAAAGTGACTGTATACAGCATGCCATCCTGTTCCCACATGACTGACGAAAAGTGATAAGCTGGCCTTTGCTGTGGCCCTTCCAAAAGATAGCCCAAAATACCTTGACTCAAGGTAACGCTCTTTTGTCTTGCCTTATGTCTTTGGAATTCTCGTACTGCACTAGCTGAAGTATTTCTAGCTGCGGAAAAACTACCAACTAAGCAAGGTATAGGGCCGCGATCGCAGGTAGAGAGACTAACTGTGTACATGGGGGGAATATCGGCAGAAAAGACGCCGACAAACAGTTTGCTTTCCTCTATACCTGAAATACCACTAAGTCGAATCTCAGATGGCAGGCGCATGAGAAACCCTAATGGCAGGTTATTTTGAATTTGCGCCAATTGAGGAGTAAAAACCCTGGCAGGGCGGCCAGAAACATCCCTAGCATTCCCTATAACTGTCATAAAGACCGACAGTGCTATTAGACAACGCTGCCAAATTTGGTAGTGCATAACTGTGAGCTGTTCGTTAAACCTATATTTTTATTTGAGTATGGGTAACTACTGGGAAAGTAGTGCTATCAAACCTATAAAGAAGTGCTTATAGTTTCTCTTTAATTTCATGCAGAAGAGGAGTACTTCGTCCAACTTTAGTTACGCATATATTAACTAATTCTCTGGGCAACGCTCAATAGTCCTGTATTTTTTGTAACAAAACTCATGAAGGCTTGAACTTCATCTCTTCCAGGTATGGTTCGAGCTTCACTCCAGCCGGAAAATCTTTACCGAAGCAGATGCATGATACTCTCAAAAAGCACTCCTAAATTCCCATACTCTATGGATTTAAAATCTCTGATTCGTGACATTCCAGACTTTCCCAAGCCAGGAGTTCTGTTTCGGGACATCACCACCCTGCTGCGTGATGCCGCAGGACTGCGCTACACGATTGACTCCTTGGCTCATAAGTGTGACAGTCTCTCCCCAGAGTACATCGTTGGCATGGAGTCGCGTGGTTTCATCATTGGAGCACCGTTGGCTTATCAAATGGGACTTGGATTTATCCCAGTCCGGAAGCAAGGTAAGCTACCAGCAGCTGTTCATACAGTTGAGTACGAACTGGAATACGGTATGGACTGTCTACAGATGCATCAAGATGCCTTGCAGCCTGGAAGCCGCGTTCTGATCGTGGACGATCTGATAGCAACGGGTGGTACTGCAAGTGCTACTGCTCATCTGGTGCAGCAAATCAACTGTAGCTTGGTGGGCTTCGCCTTCGTGATTGAGCTAAAGGATTTGGGTGGGCGTCAACGACTACCCTCCTTACCGATTGTGACTCTGGCTGAATATTGATTGC
>CAZZWA010000253.1:0-7112 GCA_964657555.1 uncultured Microcoleus sp. | reverse complement strand
TGGTCACAACCAAAAACTGAAATCCTTGCATTCCAAATTGGCACATGACTTCGACTAATGATTCTTCACTGCGCAATCGGTTGGATACCGGTGGGAATTGGCTAACAAATCTGATTACCAGCGAGACTTTTCTCTATATAGTCAAGCGACTGTTGCAAGCACTTTTGACACTGTTATTAGCATCTATCCTGGGATTTATCATTATCAAGCTGGCTCCAGGAGATTATCTGTCTACTCTAAAGCAGAATCCTAAGATTTCACCAGAACGAATAGAGGAACTAAGGCGACAATTTGGCTTAGATAAGCCAGCATATGTACAATATCTGCTGTGGCTAAAGCAGGTGGTGACTCAGGGAAATTTTGGGACAAGTTTTGTCTATCAGCGATCAGTGACATCTTTGCTGATAGAGCGA
Source organism: uncultured Microcoleus sp. (assembly GCA_964657555.1). Taxonomy (GTDB): domain Bacteria; phylum Cyanobacteriota; class Cyanobacteriia; order Cyanobacteriales; family FACHB-T130; genus CAZZWA01. Next base: position 6,699 of record CAZZWA010000253.1, on the reverse strand, counting down.
GTCCCCGCAACATTACAGCTGGGGATTGCTTCTTTGATTGTGTCATGGGCGATCGCCATCCCACTAGGCATCATTGCTGCTGTCAACCAAAACCGTTGGGCTGACAGGCTACTGCAACTGAGCAGCTACATCGGTCAAGGCTTTCCTAGCTTCATCACAGCCCTGTTACTGCTGATTATGGCGCAGTACACGACACCCCTGTTTCCTGTAGGCGGCAATACCAGTATTAATCATGCAGATCTAACCCCATTAGGTCAAATTTTAGACACTGGCTGGCACATGATTTTGCCTACGCTCGCCCTGACCATTACTAGCTTTGCAGGTTTGCAGCGCATCACTAGAGGGGAGTTGCTCGACGTGCTGCGCCAAGACTACATCCAGACAGCCCGCGCCAAGGGGTTGCCAGAAAACCGAGTCATCTATGTTCACGCTCTTCGCAATGCGATTAACCCTCTAGTGACGCTGCTGGGTTTTGAGTTTGCCAGCCTTCTGAGTGGTGCGTTTATTGCTGAAAATTTCTTCAACTGGCCCGGTTTAGGTCGTCTCATTTTGCAGGCAGAGACTTCTAAAGATCTCTATCTGGTAATGGCCAGCTTGATGATGGGTGCTGTGTTGCTGATTGTGGGCAACTTGTTAGCAGACTTGCTGTTGAAAGCCGTTGATCCCCGAATTCGTCTGGAAGACTTGAAGTAAGTAAAGTTTGCATAGGCTTCTTTAGCAACTACTATGTTCTCTCAAGTTTATTACCTAATTCGTTCACGAGTTGATGGCCAATATCTTGTTGCCCACCCTGATAGAGGTGTCGATCAAACAGAATGCAGTTATCTACTGATGTTTAGCGAGCACTTTGACGCCCTCAGTTATCTCAACACTCATGGCGCTAACGTCGCTGAGCGCTTCACTATTGAGTCTGCCTCTGGTACTCAGATCAAAAATCTGATCCAAAGGTGGGGCTTCACAGGTGTAGGCATTGTTCAAGACCCACTAGTACCCACAGTAGAATTTTTATCTCCTAGTTAGATTGTTGAGTTTAGTGTCTTTTTCAAAAGATTTGTTGCAAATATACCTGGGTGTAGATGTAAAAGGAGCAAAAGTTTGATCAAATAAGAACCGTGCCTATTTGCGCAAAAAAGGAGAAGCTTTGTATGAAATCAATACGCTTGAACCCACCAGCTTGGCTACGTCCACTCCGTCTGTTGCTAGCTACCTGTATCTGCGCCTTGCTAGTGTTATCCCAGGCTTTGCCTGCCAGCGCTACCAGAGGTAGCAGCCCCACAAGCGGGGAGGCCAATTTGACCAAGATTGAAAAGGAGGCGCAAGAAGCAGTTCTGAAAGACCCATACTCGTTAGAAGAGACGAAGAATAGAGCCAGCCAAGGTGCTCTTAATGAAGTTCAAGGTACTGCTGACATTGAGAAAATGAAACGACCTGACAACACTAGGGCGGGTGTAGAGTCAGTAGAACAAAAAATACAGAAAGCTCTAGAAAAAGCTGAGGGCAAGAAAGTCGAAGATTAAGTCTTCTAAATCTTCATTAGTCATTTGTCATAAATTAAGGACAAATGACTAATATTATCACTAGATTCCTTCCATTTCTAACGCTTCAATCATTTGGAGACCGCGCGGATCTCCCACTTTCAATAAGGCGGCTTTAGTGTCTTCTCGCACCCCCAGATCTTTGTCTTCTACTAAGGCTTCAATGAGAGCATCTATAGCAGTAGCATAGACCACATTGGAAGGCAGTTCGCGGCACAACTGTCCCAACGACCAGGCACAGTTACTACGCACTGCTGCTACCGGATCTTGGATCAAAGCTTCAATCAAGGGTGGAATCGTCGCCAAGACAGTATCGTAGCTCAACTCAGCCATTTGAGCCAAACTACTGGCTGCCCACAGTCGCACAGCAGAGATATCAGTTTTTAAGGCATCAGTCAGTGGTGCCAAGGAGCGGCGATCGCGACAGTTACCCAAAGCCCAAACGACGCCTTTGCGGACGTAGCCATTCCAATCTCGGTTGAGTTGAGCAATTAACGGTTCTACCGCAGTTGGACTGGGATTTCGTCCCAGAGCATAGGCAGCACTCACCCGCACTAACGGGCAGGTATCTGTCAATAGGTGAATTAAGTGAGGGATAGCTCGTTCATCCTGGAGTTCGCAAAAAGCCCTCGCTGCCAGCATGCGCTGCTGTGTCTGGGGGGCACTCAGCAGGAGCAACATCGCCTCTGGGTCTGGCTTGGATGCTTCAGACTCATCAATCGGCTCAATGGTGTCCAGAGGACTTTCTAACTCAACATCGGTATCAAGTACCGTCAGGTCGTCATCGTCATAATTCATAGCACAAATCCATTCTATCCTGATTCCGCCAGTCTCTACCGACAACGCCTGTTCCAGAACAAGTGGCTTCCTTCCTACTCAAAGAATAGCTACTTAGTAGCATGAGGAACTCGGGGTTCCCTCCCGGATTTAGGGAGCAAGAGGGATAGGTAATCTTCTGGCCAGAAGGGAGCAAGAGAAGTAACATGTAAAAATTATCTTGGCTTTAAATAAAGATGATCAAAAGCTAATCACCGGCAAAATTTGCTCAGAATTATAGCAAATCTTGCTTTTTCCAATTTTCCATCAAACGCATCGCAGATCCATAGGGTTCATGACTGCAATGGGGAGAGTAAAGTGAAATCGGCTGCCCTGCTCTTTCCCATCTGATTCGGCCCAAATCTCCCCCCCCCAGCTATTGACAATCTGACGGCAAATGGCTAGCCCTAGTCCAGTGCCGCCCGTTGTTCGACGCAGCGCTCCTTCTTCCTGATAGAATCTGTCAAAAACAGCTTCAAGCCGATTAGATTCAATTCCCCGACCAGTATCGGCCACGGTAACTTCCAGCATCTGGCTACCGTTGCTCTTAGCAGCAACTATCACAGTTCCGTCAGCCATCGTAAACTTGCAAGCATTGTCCAGTAGTTTAGCAAGAACTTCCACCAACCACTCACCATCAGCTCGCACCAAGGGCAAATCTGATGGCACCTGTGTTTTAATTTGGGGAACAGGGGTCTCAGACCAACGGGCGCGGATACTGCTAAGAGCTAAGTCAATGCACTCTTGCAGGGAGAGGGGTTCGGGGTGCCATTCCACTCGACCGCTTTCCAAGCGAGAAAGAGTGAGGAAGTCCTGCACGAGTTTGCGCATCCGTTCCGCATCAGTCAGAGCAGAGTTTAGCATCACTTGCCGCAACTCTGGAGGCATATCGGGTTCGCTGGCGAGACTCTCCAGACAGACTTGGATGGTAGAGAGGGGAGTGCGTAGTTCGTGACCAGTGATCGCAACTAAGTTGCTGCGGGTGCGGTCGAGGGCTGCCAACTGCTGATTCAGATCTTCTAAGTTGGCATAAGCTTCGGCTTGAATCAGGGCAAAGCCGACCTGAGTGGCGATCGCTTCCACCAGTTCTAGTTCGTCTTCTTCCCATTCGTGTTGATTCGGGCCGCAATGATGCAATTCGATCATCCCCAACAGCCGGTCTTGATATAGGATGGGCACCATCACCCAAGAGGCAATAGAAAACTGTCTGGAGAGAGCCTGGATAGAACCCAGAGGCAACACTAAGGCTTTTTTCCCATCCTCTTCTCTTTTGCCTTTTGCCCTCGTCCCTTTGTTCTGCTTGGGAATACTATTGCCTGCTTGGGTCAGGCGAGGATCTATATGGGTGTCGGCTACATAGACTCGCTCTCGCTTCTGCACGACTTCTTGAAACAAGATATTATCATGCAATGGCCAGGTTTGTCCTACCAACGAGCTAATCTGCGACCCCAAGAACTCATGGCTGATCGTCGCCGTAGTATCTGTTTCCTTACAGCGATAGAGCAGACACCGAGAAGCATGCAGAGCTTTTCCCAATTCCTGCACTGCCACTTGCAGAATTTCATCGGGATTGAGCGAGCGACGAATAGTCGTGGTAATTGAGTTCACTAGGCGCTCTTTCTGTTCTTGCGCAGCGATCGCCCGATAGGCTTTGAGCAATTTGTACTGAGAAGCTTGGATGTAGGTCATCAAGCGCTCGACAAATGGATTAGGGTCAATATTCCGAAAACCTGAGGGCAGTTCGACTAAAAACTGCCTTTTTGCCTGCTCAATTTTAGCTGCTAACTCCGGGCGGTAGTGGAAAATCCGATTTAGTAATAATTCAGCAGCAACGCATGTAGCTTGCCGATCAAAAGTCCATATTCCCTCAAACCTACGGGTCGAGTCTATTGAAGGATGAAGTGTAAGGTCTGTTAGCGTCACACTGGGAAGCTCAGTCTCAATAGGATTTTCCGGTTCAGACTCTGTCCTTCCTATTTCATCGTTCTCTATTGCGGGTCGTTCTCGACAAACCAAGCAGGTAGCGTACTGCGAACTAAGCACTACTAAATGCCATTCTAGACTCAAGGCGTCTGTAGACTCAAAAGCGACTGTTTCGTACCCGTCCCAGCCGTTAGTGAAATCTGTTTCCGGTGCTGCCAGTACGTATACCTGAGGCGTCCTTTGGGCAATTCGCCGGTATCGGTGAGCCTCCTGTCGATAGAAGCGCTCTTTTTGGAAGCTGGCAATCACCAAGGGCTGGTCTGACCCGGCTAGAACTTGGTCTTCCATAGCATGGGACAGTGCCGTTAAAGAAGACTTGAAATAAATCTGCGACCGCAGTTGGGGCAAGCTTTGCAGCAGATCTACCAGCACAGAATTCGGGATGCTCATCGATATCCTCGGTTCAATCTAGGCAAAAGCCGCGTCAGGTGTGGCATTGTAGGGACGCCATCGGATGCCCCTTTTGACTGATAAGTGGCCATCTGGAAATCGGGTCATCTCAATAGTGTTATCGTTCCTGCTACCGATTTTTGTACCCCCTCTATCAAACTATCCTACAAAAAGGTACTTCCTCTTAGTCTGCTGGATGGCAAATTATAGTGAAGTTCCACTCCCCAATGCTGGAAATTCAGGTATGAAGCTTGCTTGCGGATAACGCATGCAGGTGTCGTGCCCTCAACTTAGCCTGACACATGGCAATTATTCTTCGTAGCGCTGACTCAACCTGAGCCAATTATCCCTAAGGCTGAAGCGGTTTTAACTTGTTTTGTGCCAAATAGCAATAATTCTTGAGCTTTTTGTTGCTAGGCAATTGTCCTGAGATTGAGCGTTTCTAGTTGATTGATTCGCAATTCTGCCGCGTCTATCCCCTTCATAGACAAAACCGGCTGCTGTATGTAGCCGGTTTGTGTATTTAACCTCGCTCAAGTTTTATAACTAGCTGAAGGTCACTTTGCTAAGCTGCCATGCATTTAAATTGCAATATCTTTTATTAAGGCCATCCGTTTTCCTTGGTCAGCCGGTTAGTTGTCAAACCTATATATAACAAGGATCTCAACCACAGACAACGGACAAACAATCTGAAAATTATGCAACTTAAGTGTGTATTAGCTTACTTCCCCTCCAGTGACAATCCGCTCAATCAAATTGGGTTCGCGATCGCCTTTGGCCTGAACGGTTTTGCCTGTACCGTGCAATCTTGGCTCTGGCTGCGGTGGTTCCGGTTCTGGCCCCAGTGGCTGAGGATTGGCTATATATTGGAACTCCCCTTTACCGTCCATTGAAGGCCCCTTGGCCCAACGACCCTCGGCACTTTCCTTGCCTTCAGAGTGATTCCAGAACTGATAGGCAAATTCGGACTTCTCCAACTCCTGCGGGAAGGAACTGGGAACAGGTGTAGTTTCAATTCCAGACTCTTCGAGATCCTTGATTGCTGCTATCCACTGGTTTTGATGCATAGTATCGCGGGCGATCATGAAACTGAGCGTATCTTTCACCCCTGGGTCATTTGACATTTCATACATCCGCACCGCTTGCAATCGTCCCTGTGACTCGGCATGAAGATTAGACCGGAAGTCTGCCAACAGGTTGCCACTGGCGACAATGAAGCGACCGTTCCAGGGAAAGCCGACGCTATCGGCAGGCATGGCACCCAAGCCTGAAACAATGGCATGCTGAGGGTTCATCGCTGCTGCCATAATCACATCTGCTGGTTTAGTGCCCCCCATAACGGCACCAACCACTGGATCTTTAGCCCCATCTTCTTGCTCTTTAATTGGTGCTTTATCCAGCAGGTGGGCAATCATTGTCGCTAGCATCTCAACATGCCCAATTTCCTCAGTACCAATGTCAAGCAGCATATCCCGGTACTTAGCCGGTCCTCGGCAATTCCAGCCTTGAAATAGATACTGCATCATGACGGTCATCTCGCCAAATGTGCCGCCAATGAGTTCTTGGATCTTCTTGGCGTAAATTGGATCTGGTTGCTCTGGTGGAGTAAAGTACTGTAGTCGCTTTTTGTGGTAAAACATTAAAATTCTCCGAACAAGGATTTTTGCTTTCTAACAAGAGACACGATCAAGAGTGTCTCTACAAACTGTGGCAAAACATTTTATTACCACTTAGATGGCACTATGATATTTCGATACTTGTGCCGTCCACTATTCTCAGGTAACTATCTCGATTCTTGCTTTACGTCAGCCTATAGAAGGACAAAAATATATCTGATTGGCATAAGTATTTATTTGACTCTTGTAGTTATTATTACAACTAGTAGAATTAAAATTTAAGCTTCTCAGCTACTAGTGTCTGGTAGCAGTTTATTACTGATAAAAAATGTAGAGACGCGCTTTGAAAGTGTCTTTGC
>CAZZWA010000252.1:0-8671 GCA_964657555.1 uncultured Microcoleus sp. | reverse complement strand
GAAACGCACGCTCTCTTTGCCGTACTTCAGGGGAAAATACCAATACTAGCGCTAAGGAAGAAATATGGCACTCTACCGTTTTAGTTGCTATGGCAATACCATTGACGAACGCGAGTTTCATTCTGGAGAGGATGTTTATACTCATGCGCAATATTTAGCTGACCAGATTGGCTCTCAAGTCGATTTCATTGTGATGCCAAAGTACGACTCGGTAACGCCACAACATGAGACAGAGTCAGTTCAAGATGGAGAGTGGGAAACAGAAACTGCTCAAGATGATGATTGGGAAACAGAGTCATCTCAAGATGATGATTGGGAAACAGATTCTGAAAACGAGCAATGGGAAACCAAGTCTGGTCAAGATAGAAGAGGGATTGGTTTTGCGATCGCAATTTTTATAGGGTTTCTTGCTGGAATAACAGGAATAGTTGCCGCAGCCGCATTTTACTTATCTCATCCAAGCATTTTAGATAACACTAAATCAACAGCGTTGTTGTACAGACAAGCTACTCCTACAACCATACCCAAAACTAAGGATAACCATCTGACGCGAGTCAGGGATAAGCTCATGCCATCTGGTATTGAGGGAGCTAGTAGCAGACAATCTATCAGAGAAAGCTCTGCGACTCTCAACTCGCGAAAGAGCGTAGGAAAGCTCATGGATGGCAGTTTATTCACTCTGCCATCAGACTCCCACAAGTCACCGAATCGTAAGTATCAACGGGCTACTACTGCTGATTTACTGCAAAAGATGCCTCTAGATACCAGAAAAGAATCACCAACTTTGCGGGTAAAATCTTCAGTGAAAGGCACACCATCAGCTCAGTGGAAGCGGCAGAAAAAGCAGGGCGGGAGTAGGCTAGAGGGACAGGGCAATGAGGAAGCGATCGCTCAAAACCAGTTAAGGCAAACCCCAGCTGCAACCGCACCGGCAAGCGAAAAATTACCCAGTGGCGGCTTCTAAGGGACTGGTAAAATTATTTTGCGTAGTCCCATGTATTCCCAATTACCTTTTTCCCGATTACCAAAAAACTGATTGTGCCAGTTGAGGGTTGCTACGACAAGCTTGTCGAAGTCTCCGGAATGTGAGTTAACACCTTAGTATTTTGCGTTCTTCAATCGCCGTACCATTCCCATCCCCATCGGAGTTTTTCGCCCAATACCACTATAAAGAGCAAAATCTGCTAAGGCGTTGATCTGCTTAGTAGTGGATGGATCAATATCACCCAAAATACGGTAACTGACTTCTCCCACACAACCAATAAACTTACTGCGCGAGTCAGCCACCATTTCAGTACGGATATCAAAAAAACTGGGAAAGATAGCTTCTATCAGTGTAGGGGAGATTTCTATACCGCTGTATTTATTCCAGCGATGGATAAGACTACCAAAAACACACTCTCTTGTGGGTAAGGCCGCATCGTACTGAGCTTGCCGAAAGCTGGTGGGAGTGCAAAAGCTGAAGCAAATCTGACGTTCTTCCTCAGAAGCCTGCTTATACAAAGTTGCATAGGTGTCAAAGTTTACCCAAGGCTGATTTGATTTAGGGGTTCTCTGGATGCTGGCGATCTGCAAATCTGCTGGGCCAAGATGCCACGGGCGATCGGGGTTGAGATTGTGCCATTGGCTGAGACGAGCGAACAAGGTATCATCTAGCAGCGAGACTCGCCACCAGCAGGGAGTACTAGCTGGAATGGCTTGCTTATGTTCCCATTGCAAAATGTGTTCTCGCATTCCCTTGACTTCACCAATTACTTGCAACGGACTGAGGGTGAAAGCTTTTTCATTGGTTTGGTCATGGAGAAACGTCCCTAGCGCCGGATCTAGAGCACTCACCAAATTCAGGAAGAGTGCATGCAAGTGCCTTCCCGTTAAATATTGGGGTGGAATCTGCGACTGGGGTAGAAGGTTAAGAACTAGACTATGAGGCATAGCTTTTCGAGCCTGATATAGCTTTGAGTCAGCTCGGATGAATTGCAATCCCTGAAAGGGATTTAAGGTAAAGCTTAGGAAATGATTTCAGTCAACTGCTCTGATTGGATCTCCCACCTGAATCAATCCGTTTGTGAGAACCTGGGCTCGTAAACCACCCCGGTGAACCAAAGCTGGTCTGACACCTTTTTGAGTCAACCGCTCTAGATGCGAACAGGGTTCGCACAGACGAATCCCCAGTAATGTGGCTTCTCCTAGGCGCACTTTTCGGCCCACAAGATGGTTGAGAGGAAAGCCCTTTGTAACGATGTTGCGCCGGGAATTGCCTGGAGATAGCTCAATGCCGTAGTCTCTCGCTAAAGCGACAATCGCCTCGATTTCAATGAGAGTGACTTCTCGGTCTACTGCGGGTTTATGGGAAAATGTCCCCACTTGGTAGAAGTAACGATCGCCCTCCAGCCCTCTGCCTTTAACGGCTTTGACTGCTTTGATTGATACCATCTGTCCTTTGCTAACCGGAGTTATGTGGATTGAAACAACAACACCAGCACCTAGATTTTCAAGCATAGAACTTGTGGATTTTGACATGTTTGAACAGGACTAAGTCTAAGTTCCCATCAACAAAACTTTTCAGGGATTTTGTTCAGAAACCTGGTAAGGGCAGGAGATGGATTTTTTACACCCACGGCTTCTTGCAACACATCTGACCAGAGGTGGCGTCGGGCAAAATAGTTAGCTTTAGCTAGGGCAATCATTTCGGCAGTGGCTTTCTGTTGCTTGAGTTGAGCTTCTAGCTGAGTTAATTCTTTGGTGATCGCATCGCGTTCCTGTATTGCCATAATTTGAAACGGAATGTATGTGGGTATATCAGAGTTAAAAATCACCCAATCGTATGTCTGACCAGGTTGCAGTGCCTTCCCTTTATAAATAGCATTGCTATAGGCGTCTGTAGAGACGCCATAACTCACATTCGTACTCCACAAAACCTGGTCGCTATCATGTACCTCTATTCGTTCCACCCTTCCCCGCCAGAACAAAAAAGGGTTCTCGTTCCAGATCATCATTGTTTTCTCTAGCATACTAGGGGCGATCGCGCAAAAGTTCCGAAGCTGAGGGCCACGCGAACCACCAGATGTCTGTTTCCTGGGAGGGTCTGGGTCTTCATCAAACAATTTCTCCCAAGGTGACAACTGGTTGATTTGGGCAGTGGCAGGTTCAGCAGCAAAAGTCGTTTCTTGACTGCCTGTTAGCCATGTGACTGCAAGCATTACGCTTAACAGTGCATGAGATAGTTTACTCATATAGTTTTCTCTTTAAGAGTGGGGGGAGCGCAAAAGTCCAAACCGTGAGTGAGGGTAAAAACCAGGGCAATATTATAGCAGCAGAGAGATAAACTTGTAAGCTGACCAGTCCATAAGCTACCGTTGTGCTAGCCAACGCCATTGCCCACCTTTGCCTCTGCCTGTGACGCCTTTGAATCACAATTGCAGTGACTTTTCCCAAAATTGCCGCTACTCCGATTGCCCAAACATCAGGTATGGGAACAACCAGTCTTCGATTGAGAAAATGGTGCACCATATAAGCATGGGCTTCCCCTCCTGTCAATACCTGACGCCGCTCGGCAGGGGAGGCTGTATTTAGCCAGTAACGGGTGGCGGCTGGCAATGGGGAATTGTCCTCACCTACCTGCGAGACTCCTGCCTCACCATACGCTGGTGAAATAATTGTCACCTGGTGCTGTAGAGAGTTAAGCCGCAGCAGCTCACGGGAATCATGCCTAAGGATCTGCCAAGCAGGGACGCGGTTGTATACTAGCTCAGGTGGAATGGAAAAGTCTACAATCGGGTGGAACCACATTTGACCCAGCCCATAGGAAAAAATAGTAATTGGCTGGAGACGGGATTGGGGAGAGAACAAAGTTCTATAGTCTTGTCGTTGCACCTGAGAGATATATTTGGTGACGCGAGAGAAAAAATCTGTTTTGCTGTTCAGTTCTGGCTGAGGTAGGTTAGGAATTAAGGATGGGGAAAACTTATGCCGCTCGTCTGCTGCTCCTGGCAAATCTGGAGCATTCAACTTGTAAGCTAAAGCCAGCATGTAAGAGAAGGGCAAACGCTGCCCAGCCGGATCTTCTCTAGGTACAAGTGAAATATACCAAGGATTAAAACGGATGTGACCGTGCAAGCTCCAGGGAGTGTTGGCAATCTCAGGTAGCGCCCCTATCCATACTCCGGTTTCATCTCGGGTTTTAGCAAACACGAACCAAGTAGGTCGGGGTGAGCCAGAGATGGCAGCTTCAAGAGACTGGGTAAGGCGTTCGTCGTTTCCTGACTGCGGGCGATCCAGTAGATAATCGATCCCGACAACTCTAGCGTCCAAGGTCTTTAACTGCTTGACAAGGCTGGCTAGATAATTGCGATCCATGGGCCGAGGATTAGAGATTTTTGCCTTTTGGATTGACTGATCGTCAATTTGCACTAGCAGCACTGGGGGCCGTGTGGTCGTTGGTATTTGGTTGGTAGCTCGGCGGTAGACAGCTTGGATGAAAACTCGTTGCTCTAATAAAAAGTCCTGCACCGAGAGTTGCCAGCCGATCACTAGCAATGCAGACAGTGCGATCGCCTGCCTGGGAGTTGGTAAAAACGGCTTGATCTGTTGCCAGAGCCCCGATGGCTGGATGCGAAACGGTACAGCATCTGGATGGCAGAATAGAGACGGAATTAGGGATGCAGAAGGATAGGTGAGATTTTTTTCCAGCTTGAGATACTGACAGGCTGCCAGCATGGCTTCGTGTACATCTTTGTACTCAGCCAAAACCTGCAAAAACCGCACCAGAAATTCTTGTGCTACCCGATTGTGGATCGGTTCCCGCATCACCGCCACTTGACTTAACCCCAAGTCAATCAATGATTCAGCGATGTTGATGCCACTGCAAGAGTTAAAGATGGCAAATTGCAGTCCCCGTGATTTCGCTACCCGAAGTTGGGGAGCAATCTCGTTAATTGACACAGATGTATCAGGGGCGATCGCTAATTCTCCACCAGCGACTGCGGTTTCATTACTGTGTCCGGCAAAAAACAACACATCCCACCCACGCTCATCAGCCAGCGCTGTACAGATATTAGCCTTCACTTGGGTGACTTCTTGTCCTGGTTGCCAGCCAACAAACTCAACATCGGCAACACGGGAGAGTGACCGTACCGCATGGCGGTCAGCCTGAAAATCCAAGCCTGTATCATCTCCTAAAATGGCCAACACTCTCGCCCGACCTCGATCAGTCTGACAGGTTTCTACTCGAATGTTGACAGGAGTACGGGCAATCCGAATTGCCCCAGATGCTGCAAACTCAGTGCCGATTTCCCAGGCTTCCCAAGGGAGACGTTCTAACTCTATAGGGTGGCAAGTAATAAACAAATCAACTTGACAGGATGAATTATTCATCTTTTCTGCCTCATTGTTTATCCTTCCGGAAGCGGCATGGGCTAATACAGCCCGAATCTCAAATAACTCTGCACCGCGCAACCAGTGATGAAATTCGTATAACAGTCTAGCTTCTGCTTGCACAAGTCTGGCGTGCCAGTCAATCGGCTGTGAAGCAATATCTCCACTGACTTCCACCCGGCCTCGCAGAAATGTCTCTGGCTGTGTCTGGCTAGAGGGTGGTAAGCGCAGGCGAGCTGATTTATAAAAACTGAGATAGACTCGCTGCCATTCCTGGTAAGAGGCTGTCAGAGACTCTGGATAGTTGAGCATGCAACTAAGTTGTTGCCCATTGCCCCAAGACAACTCAAACAAACAAGTTTGATTGATGCGCTGAACCTTAAGCCGAATTTTCGAGTTCATAAGGGTTGCTCGGGACGGAAGGCAAAGGGAGGTAAAGTCAGCTTTGTCTCATTGGAGAGCGCAATAGTTGCCAGAAACGTTTCATCCCATGTGCCTGCAACACAAGCATAAATATAAGCATTATCCCTGTTCAGCATTCGTTCAACCAGAATACCAGTCTCATCACTGACTCGCATCCTCGTGTCATGGGGCGGATTATTATAACCTGGTGCTGCTCCCAATACCAACAGCAGTTTCCACTCTGGGACATTGGCTGAAGATAGCAGGGGCCAAGTCACAGCATAAAGTCGTACCCTACTTTGCTCCAACTGCAAGTCCTGGTAAGCTCCCCTTGCTTCAGGAGGAATTTGCGTCCCCATACGTTGTAGTTCGATCAAGATGGCCTCCAATTCCTGAGTCGGCGATCGAAGCGGACGCATGGCAGCAGAGGGAACGAAAGCCGGAAGCAGTACCCAAGAAAACTCCTGTGCCACTTCATCTATTTCATCCCGCAACCAAAGTCCCACATTGAGGACAGGCTGAGTTAAAAGTTTTACCATATCTGCTACTGGACTGGTAGATCTACTCGGATCTGCTGTTTTTGGTAATGGGGTAACTAGTTCCAGACAGCGCAAGTAAAGTAGCAGCAGATCTACATCTTTTTCAAACCATCTCAAAGGCAATTGATAGGTCTCGTCTGCCTCAGCTTGTAAATTGACAGACTGCAAGTTAGCAATAAGTTGCTCGTAACGCACAAAACCTCGAATTGTCACTTGTTCGAGTTCTTCCTGAACTTCTACTACAACATAAAAATGAGCGATAAATTCTGGTAATTCAATAGCAGTTTTAGGTATAGATAATTCCTCCACAGTCAGGCTACCCATTGATGTTAAGCAAAGTGTGAACTCGCCTACTCTCAGATAACAAACAGTATCAATCCTATTGACAATTTGGGGCTGAAAATTTGAACAATTTTCGTGATTTATTGATAATTCTGGAGCGCGTTCCCAAAGCCATTGACGAAAACCAAACAGTGCCAGTGTATTCAGATAAGTTTGCCATTGTCTATCTTCATTCTGAATCTGGCTACAGAGTTGCAACGCTTGGTCAATGTGAGTTGCTTCCAGAACGATTGTCTGTGCGTGTGAAGCTTCAAAATCAAGTAGCATTTCCATTAAATCAGTTTCTTGCCTAGACATAGTTATTTCCCCGACAATTCAATTTAAATCTATAGTGGTAGTTTCAAGATTAGCTAGCCTGCACGGATTGGCTTAAAAAAACTGAATTTATCAACATAAATTTGACTCTAAAATTTTACTGAGATGACAGCAGAGTCTTCTAGCAAACAGACTGCTAACGCTCTTGTGAGAAGTGCTGCTCTCTATTTCGGCTTCCTGAATTAGGGCTGCAACTTGTTCGTTAAGAGCAACTTCAACTTGTTGCTCTAGACTTTGTAGGCAGTTGGGATTGGCATAGTCCATTGCTTTATCCAGGATGCTGGGCATCAAAGTGTTAAGTATCAACTGCCTAACATCAGTACGAAAATTCTTAAGTTTTAGTAAACGAGTCACTTGGTATTGAGCCTGTAAACCAATCAACGGTGCAATTTCACCCATCGACTTGCTCCGACAGTGAAATAGGTGGAGAGCAGTAATGAACTGTCGCGCCATTCGGTAGTTTTTGTGCTGAAGTTGGGTAATGCGATCGCATATCACTTTCTCTAATGCTTGGTCTAGACAAGTAAGCAATTGTTGGCGATAGAGCATCAAAAATTGCTCTGTTGCATCTTCATCTTTCTCTAATTCCGGAGAGCGTAATTGCAGGCAATCGTATTGCATGTCTTGTAAATTATCTAAGGATTCACTAGGTGGCAATCCACCCCTAACATAGATGCGGTACTGTCGTAGTAACTCAGCTATGTCTTGCAGTCGAGTCATCACATCTTCGGGTAGGAGCGTCATGTTAGCATTGGCGTGCAAGCGATAGGCGATCTGTTGCAATTGCTCGGGTGTGGGCAACGGGCATTGTCCTTTGATTCCAGTTATCCGTGCTGCAAGGCGATCGCGTCGATAGACTGCATGATAACTTGACAAAATGATGACAGCTTGCTGAATTTCTCCTTTACTGAAATGATGAAAGCTGGAAAATATCTGTTGCAACTGTTTGGAATTCGTGTCATTCAAGATAGCCCAGTCGCTAACTAGATAAACACCATGCTGTAGTAAAAAAGTATTGAGTTCGCGATGGTGCTTCACCAGTCTGGTTGTCCAGGTTGCCAAACTGCTACGCTCTGGCTCAAAAGTCTGGAGAATTTCAGTGGCAAGCGATTGGTAAGAACTTGCTGGCTTTTTGCCGGAAACCTCACGCTCAAAAGTAAAGTCATCCAGAACAAATGGAAACAAGTCTTGGCGAGTGAAACCATGATTGCTACCAAAGCTCACTTCTAGTTGAATACAAGTTTGCTCAATAAAGCTGGAGATAGCGCACCGCAAGCACATCTGGGCTAAGAGTGAGAGCGTGTTGCCATTTGCTTCGGCAGCGTCAGACTTAGGAAACTTTCCCCGAAACCAATGCAGCAACTGACGCTGCACCTGTGCATCCGGCACATCTGTCGCGTCAGCAAATTCTGGAAATTGTTGCCGGAAAAACGCTTTAGCCGAGGCAATTTCCTCCGTTTTGCGCCTGCCTGCGGTATCTATCCTTACGAGTTTCCAGTATTTCAATACAGCGCCCATAGCGGTTTCACCTAGCTTAGATTAGCTGACATACTAAAATGTTCTCCTATTGTCTCTTCTACAATTACCTAGCTCTGGACATCCTGAGCCTATGCAGTTTTTGGCTAATCTTAAGTTTGTCTAAGATCAACTCTTTAGTAGATCCTACATTCCGCACACTTCGACCCTAAGCCTGCACTTCG
>CAZZWA010000251.1:7017-8712 GCA_964657555.1 uncultured Microcoleus sp. | reverse complement strand
CAGATTAAAACTTTAAACTCAATCATAAGGTCTATCTAAGGGCTTAGTATTTATTCTGCCTAAAGGGAAGCTGATATTTCATATTAATTTTATTTTTGTCAGCCTCTAATGGATTGTTGTACCTGGCATTTATTAGCAAATATCAAAATAAAATCAGTTTTTCATCTGCTGCTAAACAGAAATTTTATTCATGAAAAGTTGAGGTAGTTTTTAACTTGACATTGCCTCTTCCGTAACCAAGCTAAATGACAGGAGAGATGCCCATGCCTGAAACCTTTGAGATATATGATGATCGCCTGCTTACACTCGTGCGCCCAGATGCTTCACTTCAAAAGATTGCCGACGGCGCAGTTCATAGCGAGGGTCCCGTTTACTTTCACGAAGACGACAGCGTGATCTGGAGTGATGCTCACGGCAACCGCCTATTGCGCTGGAGTGCCAGTGATGGAGTGAGTGTCCTGCGAGACCCTTCCGACTATCAAAGTGGTAATTATCGTGATTTGGAGGGGCGTCTGGTTGCGTGTTCGTCTGGCAATCGTGCTATTATCCGCCGCGATCACGACGGTCAGTGGCAGGTTTTAGTGGATCGTTACCAGGGCAAACGCCTCAATAGTCCGAACGATCTGGTGGTAAAGCGTGACGGCACAATCTGGTTTACCGATCCGCCTTATGGCATTACTGAACCAAATCAGGGGTACGGCGGTGAACAGGAACAACCTGGCAGTTTCGTGTACCGCTTCGACCCAGCAACGGGTAGTCTTAATGCTGTCGTGACTGACATGGTGCGCCCCAACGGACTCGCCTTCAGTCCAGATGAACGCCTCCTGTATGTGTCAGATACTGCTGCCTTCAACATCCCTGGGGGACATCATCATATCCGCATGTACGAGGTTGTGGACGGTCAGTGGGTAAAGAACGGTCGCGTGTTCGCAGTCATCGATCCGGGACAACCCGATGGGCTGCGCGTGGATGAGCACGGCAACATCTTTACAAGCTCCCAGGACAGCGTGCAGGTGTACGCACCCGACGGCACTCGCTTGGGAAAAATCCTAGTGCCAGAGATATCCGCTAACCTGACTTTTGGTGGGCCCAAACGCGATCGCCTCTTGATCACGGCAGGCAAATCCTTATATGTCATCGACCTCAATACTCAGGGTGTGCAGCAATGATTTACAAATTTGCTATCGGTTTTGCGATCGCCTTTCTCTTATCTAGTCACGTTTCATCTCAGCTGCCAGCACTAGGTCTGAACCTGCTGAGTTCACTCAATACTGAGTTTCCTGCTGGAATCCAAGGTGGAGCACTTTTACTGCTAAGAGTTAGCGTCGGCGTGTTATTCCTGCTGCACGGCTATCCAAAGATCACCCATCTTCGGCAGTGGGCTGATTCTTTAAAAATGCCAATCTTTCTTTGCTTTCTCTCAGCCGCGTCTATGCTAGGTGGCGGACTTTTCCTAATTCTGGGATTGCTCACACTGCTTGCCAGCTTACCGATTTTCTTCTCAATGGCATTCGCGATGTTTTTAGAAATCTCACAAGGATTGACTTTTGTAGCCCAAGATCCCTACTTAATTCCTGAAGGACAGTATAAGGGACCGAAAGGAACAGGCGAACCACCAAGCTGGGAAAAGGCATTTATGTACTGCGTGATGCTGATGGCGATCGCGGTTTTAGGCCCAGGTGCATATTCGCTAGA
>CAZZWA010000251.1:1224-6917 GCA_964657555.1 uncultured Microcoleus sp. | reverse complement strand
ACTGCGTGATGCTGATGGCGATCGCGGTTTTAGGCCCAGGTGCATATTCGCTAGATGCCCTCATTTTTGGACGATGAATTGCTAAACTTCTGGCAAAATTACTGAAACCCTCAGTCTAACCCTCTTCAAAGAAACAGAAATGTTTCTTTACATCGATTGGGAATGCGATCTCATTCCTCAATGCCTTGCCAAGTGTTGCTCAGACTTTGAGCTAATAGCTGGATAGCTTGTAATTTCTCAATTGGACTGAGAGATAGGAGATGCTGTTCTAGCTCTTTGAGAGTCATAGCTATGATTCCCTTAGTATGGTCAAAGTTTACATTTGGATTTTATTTGATCAAGAGTCTCGCTGAATTGCGGGATGATTTCGCTCAATTCAGAACAAAATGTTGCGAGTTCTAGTGACTATTTCATCTCTTTTGAGCCATGATGGAATGGTTTAATGAGGAAGCAGCTAATGGTGAGTGATTCTTGTGTAACTAACAATTCCTCTGATTTGTACGAAGTGGACTTTTATGCTTGGACGCAGCAGCAGTCAAAATTTCTTCAGGAAAAAATATGGAGCTGTTTGGATCTTCCAAATTTGGTGGAGGAGATTGAGTCTTTGGGAAAACAGGAGCAACAAGAGCTGACGAATCGTTTAGGCGTTTTGTTAGGGCATCTGCTGAAGTGGGAATTTCAATCAGAGAGTCGCTCTAGGAGTTGGTTTGCAACAATTCGAGAACAGCGTCGTCGAATTCTACGCCTTCTTGAGAAAAGTCCCAGTTTAAAACCTTTTTTATCGGAAGTGCTAGAGGAGTCTTACCAAGATGCTTTGGACTTGGCTGTACGCGAGACAGACTTGAAGTACCGAAACTTTCCACAGTTGCCTTATGAGTTGGAAAAAGCTTTGGATTTCTCTTTTTTTCCCGGTGAAAGCCTTGAATCAGACGAGGATTTGTTCGAGTGAGTATCACTACATGAGAGAAGCGAGTCCAATTTAACTACGCTCACACTATGATTGATTCCCAGAAACAAGCGATCGCGGTTTTATGTCTGGGTGCATCTTTGCTGGATGTTCCCATTCTGACCGCTCATGCACAATGGAGCCAAAACTAGCAAGAGTACTTGCCATGACCGTAGCAATCAAGAAGCTAACTTTTGAAGAATATCTGAAGTACGACGATGGCACAGACACCCGCTATGAACTGGTAGATGGAGAATTAATCCCCATGAGTCTTGGTACAGGAAAACATGGAGCGATCGCCAAATTCCTGGAACAAGCGTTTGATGATGCGATCACCTCTATAAGAACACCCTGGACGGCACAAAAGTTTTCTGTGGGCGTTCGTTCCCCTCGTGGCGGTAGATGGCAGACATCTCGTATACCGGATGTCACTGTTTTGCTGATAGAACAATGGGAAGCGATGACCGAAAGAGAAGCCATCATCGAACTCAACGAACCACCCCCAATCCTGGTCGTAGAAGTGGTCAGCGAGTCTACTAAAACTACAGATTACCGCAGCAAACGTTCTGAGTATGCCGTACTCAATATTCAAGAATATTGGATTGTTGACCCTACTGAACAGGTAGTAACAGTATGCATTCTGGCAGAAGGCTTCTACGATGCGGTTCAATTCCGAGGCAGCGATCAAATCATCTCTCCCACATTTCCCATGTTGGAGTTGACAGCTTCCCAAGTGCTGGCAGCACAGGTTTAACAAGGAGGCTCTCCCGTACTCTTGGTGATCAGCTGAGGTTATAATTCTTAGAGTCATTGCTGTGCAAAGATTCTAGGAATATGTTTTTAGGGAAGCGATCAGAAATCATGGGTTTTCTCCCAAACGTACGGGAGAGCAACTTCATCGAAGTTAAAGAGTGTTGGCATTAAGAGCTTAACATGGCAATAAAAACTCAACTTGTTGAACGTTACCTACGAGATAATATTTGCAGCTATGGCTTGTATTTAGTAGGTTGGTTGAATTGCCATCAATAGGATAGTCAGAATTCAAGAAATAAGAAAACGCCAAAAGCGGAGTTGTTTTAAATTATTCTGCAATCAGCAACATAGCGTGTCCGTTTGGGTCTTTAACTAGGCAACCTTGGCGGTAAGGACATGAGCTGTCCGTAAACTGCACAAGTCGCGGCGAAACGAACTGAACCCCATGCTGCCGCAGCCTCTCCACCGCCTGCTCAATATCGTTGACAACTAGCTCGACTTGCATATGGGCAATATCGCAACTTTTCCAATTATTCGGTATGGGACGGCTCTCAGGAGGCACAAGATAATCTAGCAGTTCAATACCTAGACTGTCTTGAGCTGATCGCAGGGCTGTAATTCGGACTTCGGCTCCTGGTAAATTATCAAGGCGCGCTTGCGTTGCACGCCAGTTGAGGCTGCGACTATTGACCTGCATTCCGAGGAGATCGCGGTAAAACTGTAAGCTTTGCTCTGTATCGGCAATGGCGATCGCACTGTGGTCAATTCCTAAAAATAAGCGCTCGGTCTTATGATGCCACTTGTCTTGTCCTTTGTCGGGAGGAAACCAAATAAGCTCTAAATCGTGGCCATCAGGGTCTTTAAACTTGAAAGCTCGGACACCAGCAGATGATTCATTCCCAGGCGGGATCGTCTGGGGTTCAACCGAGATCGGGTCAATAGGAAACGCTTGCAGGTGGGCATAAGCGCGAGCCATGTCAATGACCACAATTGCCATATGTTGAAACCACAGGTCATTGCTTTGCGAATCTCTGGGAATTGGTTTTCCTTCAACATTGAGATACTGCATCAGCTCGATGAGTTCATCTCCAAGCTGCAAGGTGACAATGCGAATTTTTGCCTCAGCGACGCCTTCAAGGTCGCTGTAATCCTGTCCATCAACAGTGATGTCTGAAATGAGTGCAAAACCCAAAGCTTTTATATAGAAATTACTGGAGCGTTCAGCATCTGTCACTGTTAATCCAATGGCTCGAATTCTTTGCACTTGGACATGAGTATGATTGAGCATATTCATAAGAACCTCGTAAGGGTGTGAGTCAAAAACGATAGCTCTTTAAATAGAAGTATCAGATTCTGGTATATCTGTTGTGTATTATAGCTTTTGTAAAGGCTTGAGCAAATAATTTACAAGTAGCGATATTTTCAATTTAGGAGTTGCTGAGATCTATCTCATCTACCATTTGGCTGAGCAAATACTGATAAGGAAATTAGGATACGATCAGCCTCTTCCATCAGCTAGATGTACCTCACATAAATAGATTTCAACATAAAGCAATGTTCTTGAAGGACATATTTTACGCTTGCACGAATTTTACGTAAATAAAATATTGCTTCCTAATAGAAGCAACAGTATGGGAGAATTAGTGATGGCAACAACAGCAGCTGATGTTTTAGTTGATACCCTGATCGATTGGGGTGTAGATATCGTCTTTGGGTTACCTGGTGATGGGATTAATGGCGTCATGGAATCGTTGCGCCAGCGTCAAGACAAAATCCGCTTTATTCAGGTGCGTCATGAAGAAGCAGCGGCTTTTATGGCTTGCGCTTACGCCAAGTATACAGGTAAGCTGGGTGTCTGTCTGGCGACGTCGGGACCGGGTGGCATCCATCTGCTGAATGGTCTTTATGACGCCAAAATGGATGGTCAGCCAGTACTGGCGATCACAGGTCACCACTACCATGACCTAATTAATACCCACTCACAGCAAGATGTAGACCTCGACAAGTTGTTCATGGATGTCGCCGTTTACAACACTCGCGTGATGGGGCCAGAGCATGTGGAAAGTATAGCGGATTTGGCTTGCCGCGCTGCATTGAGTTATCGCAGTGTCGCTCACATCAACTTTCCAATTGATTTCCAAACGCAGAATGCTAACAGAAAGCTTTCAATGCATAATGTTGCCCATCACACTTCAAGTGTCAAAGCTCGTAGTGCGCAGTTGCCGAGTGAAGATGATTTACGGCGTGCTGTCGAGATTCTGAATACTGGCAAGAAAGTGGTAATTTTAGCAGGTCGCGGTGCTTTAAGGGCAACAGATGAACTGGAACAGTTGGCTGAAAAGCTAGGAGCACCGATTGTCAAAGCGATGCTGGGCAAAGCAGCTGTAGCAGATTATAGTCCCTACACTACGGGTGGCATAGGTCTAACTGGGACTAAGCCATCTCAGGAAGCTATGGAGGACTGCGACACCTTGTTGATGGTGGGTACATCCTTTCCATATATGGAGTTTCTACCGAAACCAGGACAAGCAAGAGGTGTCCAGATCGACATTGACCCGATGCGGATTGGCTTGCGTTACCCCGTTGAGGTAGGGCTGATTGGTGATAGTTGTCGCACCCTGCAAGCACTCCTGTCACAAGTAGAGCATCAGGAGGATCGGAGCTTTCTGGAAAAGGCTCAATCCGGCATGAAAGATTGGTGGCAGTTAATGGAAGAACGAGGTACGCGGCAGGATAAGCCAATGAAACCCCAGGTAGTTGCGTGGGAACTAGGCAAACGTTTATCAGACACTGCCATTGTTTCAGCAGATTCAGGCACGAATACGACTTGGTGGGCGCGTCAAATTCCGGCTAAGCGGGGTCAAATGCACTCAGTATCGGGAACACTGGCTTCGATGGCTTGCGCTCTTCCCTACGCGATCGCCGCCCAAGTTGCCTATCCCGATAGACAATGCGTTGCCTTTGTTGGGGATGGTGGCTTCTCAATGTTGATGGCAGAGTTTATGACCTGTGTCAAATATCAGCTTCCCATCAAAATTGTTATCATCAAGAACAATACTCTGGGCCAGATTAAGTGGGAGCAGATGGTTTTCCTCGGCAACCCAGAATATGGGTGCGAATTGCAAGAGATGGACTTTGCCGCCTTTGCTCGGGCTTGCGGTGGAACGGGCTTTACCATTGATGAACCAACTCAGTGCGGCGAGATTCTCGAACGCGCACTTGCTACACCAGGGCCAGTAATTGTTGATGCGCTCGTCGATCCCTTAGAGCCGCCATTGCCTGCGAAGATCAGCCTAGGTCAAGCAACCAAGTTTACCGAATCCCTGATTCGAGGCGAGCCTAACCGCGAGAAAATTATCCTCACAGCAGTATCAGATAAGGTGCGAGAGCTGATCTAGATTACGTAAAACGGTGTATGTGCTAGGGAGGAATTGACCAACCCAAAATATTTGCCTTATATAGATGGAAAGTTGTCAGGCTTCTCAACTGTCCGACTGTTCCGCTTTTTAAATGCTTTAGGTCGAGATATCGAACTATTTCCGTGGAGCGATCGCCAGTCGCATATATAGCAATTGCCGTACCTATCAAAGTCAGGTACGCATAATTACTGCTGATGGAGCATTGGATAGAGACTCAATAAGGAGCATCCTAGTTTTTCACCCTTATCCCCCAGCCCCTTCACCCTCAATGGAAGAAGGGGAGCAAGACAGTTTTCAAATCCCTCTTCCATCAAGGGAGAGGGATTTAGGGTGAGGGTGAGGCGGTTTGACAAAAAAGTGGGATGCTCCCGAATTTCAGTCCATGTTAATGGACTTGGGCTATGAGCACTGAACTTGAGTTTAAGGCGGACTATGGGGCTGACTAAGAATGGTGTAAAACCTGAGATGCTCCCGACTCAATAGCACTGGGAGAATAAGTTCGGCCTATAGTTCACTTAACTTTCCGGAAAGCATAACCGTAAAATTGAGTCAGTACTTGTAGTGACTAGACCTTG
>CAZZWA010000251.1:0-1124 GCA_964657555.1 uncultured Microcoleus sp. | reverse complement strand
TTTCCGGAAAGCATAACCGTAAAATTGAGTCAGTACTTGTAGTGACTAGACCTTGGGTTATATTACTTCCCAAAAAGCCACAGGGAACAATAATGATACTGGATTTACAAAGATTTTACGACAGTTGCAATCCTAGCAAAATACTGGTACTGGAGAATCCTGAAGACAGGCAATACTATATCGATTTTGCCTCTGTCCGGGGTGGCAAAGTCGTTGAGGCACTGGAGCGAACAATCACTCGCCTGTCGCCGGACAAGCCAACGTGCCAGTTGTTTACAGGACATATTGGGTGTGGCAAGTCTACCGAGTTGCGGCGGCTGGAGGCTGAGTTAAAGCAGCAAGGCTTTCATGTGATTTATTTTGAGTCCACTCAAGACCTGGATATGGCTGATGTGGACGTTACGGATATACTACTAGCAATTACTCGTGAGCTGAGTGAAAGTTTAGAAGTTATTGGTATTAAGCTGAGACCAGGGTACTTCACAAACTTATTTAATGACATCGCAGATTTTTTACAAACACCCATAGAGCCTTCAGTTCAAGCAGAATTGTCTTTGGGTATTGCGAAGATTACGGCAAAAACCAAAGATAGTCCTAAGCTCCGCAGCCAGTTAAGACAGTACCTGGAACCGCGAACTAACGGGATTTTGCACTCTATCAATGAAGAAATTCTCGGACGGGCAACGCAGGAACTAAAGGCTAGGGGGAAAAAAGGACTGGTGGTGATTGTTGATAATCTGGATCGGGTAGACAATCGACCCAAAACATCAGAGCGATCGCTACCAGAATATATTTTTATTGACCGGGGTGAGCAGTTGCGCAGACTCAACTGCCATGTCGTTTACACTATGCCACTGGCGTTGATTTTCTCAAATGAGAGTGAAACGTTGAAGAATCGTCTAGGAGGTGGAGTCGCGCCCAAAGTATTACCGATGGTGCCTGTTCAATTGCGAGATGGCAGCGAATGCCACGAGGGTATATCTCTACTGCGACAGATGGTGTTAGCGAGAGCTTTTCCAGAAGTTGATCGAGATCGACGGTTAGGTTTGATTACAGAAGTCTTTGATAGTCCAGAAACCTTAGATAGACTGTGCTGGATCAGTGGCGGTCATGTGCGAAATTTA
>CAZZWA010000250.1:3580-8718 GCA_964657555.1 uncultured Microcoleus sp. | reverse complement strand
CCTCAAGTTCCCAAACATTACAAAAATGAAACACATAATCGGCATTAAGCGTATGACACACCAGAACTCTCGTCATAACTCTTTTCTTAAAGTTAAACACACTGTTCGTGCCCTACCCATAGGGGCTTGCCTACTAACCAGCCTGTTACTTGTTTCCAGCCGTCCAATGACACTGGGAGCTTTAGCAAATCCTGTCCCATCATCCCTCAGAGGCCAAATTGCTGCGAATGCCACACTCATCTACGTCAACTCACAAAACGGCAGCGATACTCCCAATGCTGGAAACAGTCCAGCCAGCTCTTATCGAACCATCACATATGCCCTCCAGCAAGCCCAAGCAGGTACCGTAATTCAACTAGCTCCCGGCAGTTACACAGCCCAAACAGGTGAAGTCTTCCCCCTTGAGGTCAAACAGGGTGTCATTCTGCGCGGTGATGAATCTACAAAAGGCCAGACAATAGGTATTATTGGCGGGGGTACCTACCTCAGTCCCACCTTAGCTGGTCAGAATGTGACGGTTGTAGCGGACAATGACAGTCAAATCAGAGGGGTAGGCATCACTAACCCAACAAATCGCGGTACGGCGCTATGGGTTGAATCCACCAATTCCACCATTAGTAACAACACCTTTTCTAACAGTGGGCGAGAGGGAGTATTCATTACTGGTACTGGTAACCCCAAAATTTCTGATAACGTTTTCACTCAGAACAAAGGTAATGGTATTTCCGTTGCCAAGCAGTCTACAGGAGAGATTCGTAATAATGTGTTTGATAACACAGGTATTGGTATTGTCGTTACTGAAACAGCAGCCCCGTTAGTCGCCGGAAATCGCATCACCCGAAACCGTGATGGCGTTGTAGCTTCGGACTCAGCAGCTCCAGTGCTGCGTAACAACGACGTTGAAAACAACCAGGAGGCAGGCATTGTTGCCACGACGAATGCTAATCCTAATCTAGGTACTCAAGACAGCCCTGGACAAAATCGTATTCGCAACAACGGTAACTACGATGTCTATAATTTAACTCGCAACAATACCCTAGTCGCTGTTGGCAACGACATCGATAAAAATCATATTTCAGGCCGTGTGGATTTTGTAGCGGCTGTAGTAGCAGGCAAGTTTCAGGATATCCAAGGGTACTGGGCTCAAGCTTATATCGAAGCCCTAGCCGCTAAAGGGTTTATCTCTGGGTATCCAGATAGCACCTTTCGCCCTGACGCTCCAGTGACCCGCGCCGAGTTTGCTGCCATTATCAACAAGGCTTTTGCACCGACACCGATCCAGTCAAACACTAACTTTGTTGATCTCAAGAGCAATTTCTGGGCTTATCAAGCTATCCAAACGGCTTATCAAGGCGGTTTTCTCTCTGGGTATCCTGGCGGACAATTTCGACCCGATTTGCACATCCCCAAAGTGCAAGTCCTGGTTTCTCTAGTTAGTGGCCTGAAATTGCGCTCTAATGATATGAGTGTGCTGTCTGTTTACAACGATGCAAACCAGATTCCTGACTATGCCCGCACAGCTGTGGCTGGTGCCACAACAAAAGGGCTAGTCGTGAATTATCCCACAACGAGTCAACTCACTCCTAATCGGGATGCCACTAGGGCAGAAGTTGCCGCCTTTGTCTACCAAGCACTAGTCAATGCTGGTCGCCTTCAAGCCATTCCTTCTCCCTACGTGGTCAAGCTCCCCTAGAAGCAAAAGTGCCGATACTCCGATCAGGAGAAACAGCTACCCGTTCAAGCCGGGACAGCATCGTTTTGGTTGGTCATTGGTAATAGTGGTAGATCTGGACTGTATTCCTAGTCTTCCCATTACCTATTATCCAAGTGTCCTGTTCACCGGCAACAGCCTCAAAGAGCACGGCGTTATTTAGGTTCAGCGACATTTGGCTTTTTGGCTTAATGGAAGTGTAACTGTAAACGTAGTGCCCAAACCAACGTCGCTAGTCACCTCGATTTTACCACCGTGTAGATCTACAGACTGCTTGACAATCGTTAGTCCAAGTCCTGTACCGGGTATCGTGCCTACATTTTTAGCTCTATAGAAAGATTCAAATAGTTGTTTTTGGTCTTCGAGAGGAATGCCAATCCCCTGATCTTTAACCAAAAAGATCACCTCTGTGTTTCGACAAAGTAAATCAAAATGGACAGTGCCACCTTGGGGCGAATATTTGACAGCGTTTGAGAGCAGATTGGTCAGGATGTGCCGTAGCAGTTTTTCATCTAGGAGCAGCATCCCCTCTTGATTACCCTCCCCGGCAATTAAGCCAGTATGTGCAAAGCTAATTGTTAGCTGGCCATGGCCAGCGCCAAGTTTGATTTCTTCCACCACATCGCCGCAGAACTTGATGAGATCGAGTGGCGCTGGGTTGAACTTTAGTTTACCTACTTCTGCCTGACCAATGGCTAAAACATCTTTTAAGAGTTGACTCATCTGTTCAGCAGCTATTTGGATGTGATCGAGGTATTTGAGTTTTTCCTCTTCGGTCTTTCGGGAGCTATATTTTTTGAGCAATTCAACTGACATTAAAACTGTAATTAGTGGATTGCCAAATTCATGAGAAACCATCGAGACAAAGCGAGATTTGAATTCGTTCAGTTCTTTTTCTCTGGCAAGAGCATGGTGCAGCTCAGCTTCCGCACGCTTGGCAAGGGTGATATCTCGACCAACATAAACAATATCTGGTAATTCTTGTATGTCTGTCTGAATTGCTGAACAGGAAAAGGAAACAATAATTTCTTCTCCATTTTTGGTCTGACAGATGACTTCTAAATTTTTTAATATTTCGCCTTTTTGAAATAAGCAATATTGGTGTATTAGTTTTGACAAAAATTCTTTTTCAACAATAATATTTGAAATAGGTTGATTAATTAATTCTTGTTCAGAATATCCAAATAAATCTTGTGAGGCTTGATTTACAGTTTTTATTTTTCCTGATACATTTGTTACCAATAAGGCATCAACCATTGATGCAATAATTTTATCTATATAACTCTTTGAATTAGCTAATGCACTCAATAAAAGATTTGCTTTATTGGCTGTATGTACTAAATCTTGCTGCATAACCATTCTTTCAGTTACATCTTCAAACAAAAGAATTAACCGATTTTCAAAAATTGATTCTTCATGACTAAGCAAAGCATGTATATCAATATATAAAGGAGAGTTATTACCTAAATATCGGCAAATACCTTTTAATTCAAAGCAATTCTGCTGTCCTTGTCTGATAGCGGTAAGAGAATCTTCAAGTCCTATAAATTCAGGAAAACCTAACCGGATGTCTTCTCCCAATATCACTCGCTCTGGAAAATCTGCAAACCGCTGTACTTGCCAGGATATCTCTATAATCTTAAAGTTCTCATCCAGTACCAAGTATTCTATGGGGCGTGGAGATAGAATTGCTAAAATCTGATCCAGAAGGTAATGCATTGTAAGTGTATAGTTACTATTAATCAGTAGATAATAGGTATTGGCTCAACACTGGTAATTACTAATTGCTGACGGCTATGGCTAAAAGACCACTTTATGTTAACTTGCCAGGATGTTTTTTGTCAGTCAGGAAATAAGTAACCATTTTCCCTTTGCCTTTCACTTGGATCGCACCTCGCTCTTCAAATAAAAATTGCTCTCGTAAGTGTTGGTAAGTTGCGGCTGTAACCTGAATCTTGCCGGGTAAACCCTGCGATTCCATGCGGCTAGCGATATTGACTGTATCTCCCCACAAGTCGTAAATGAACTTTTTCTTGCCAATGACACCCGCAATCACTGGCCCCGTATTGATCCCAATGCGAATGCTTAAGTCTTGACCCGTCTTGTCGCAAAGTTGAGGTATTGCAGCTTGGATGTCGAGAGCCATTTGGGCGATCGCCACGGCGTGGTTCGGCTGCGGTATGGGGATGCCTCCTACCACCATGTAGGCATCCCCAATTGTCTTGATTTTCTCCAAACCGTGCCGTTCAGCCAGCTGGTCAAACTCTGAGAAAATCGTGTTGAGTATCTCAATCACCTCGGTCGGCAATATCCGAGATGCAAGCTCTGTAAATCCAACAAGATCAGCAAACATCACAGAGACGTCGGCAAAGTTGTCAGCAATAATGCTAGGTTGCTGCTTCAATCGGTTGGCAATCGGCTCTGGCAAAATATTGAGCAACAGACGTTCGGTTTGTTCCTGTTGATGGCGCAGTGCTTTTTCCGCTTGCAGGCGATCAGTGATGTCAACGAAGCTGACAACAGCGCCTTGGATGATTCCGTCCTCCATAATCGGACGAGACGAATATTCTACGGGGAAAGCACTTCCTTCCCGCCGCCAGAAAACTTCGCTGTCTACACGGCAACTCTGTTTGGTTCGGAAAGCTCTATAGATAGGGCACCGATCTTGGGAATATGAGGTGCCATCACTGTAAGAATGATGGATAAGCTCGTGCATGTTCCTACCCAGTACCTCATGGGGTGGGTATCCGATCATCTCTGCCCCAGCTTTGTTAATGAAGGTACAGCGTCCTTGTAAATTGATGCCGTAGATACCTTCATCTGTCGATTCCAGCAGCAAGCGGATTTGATTGGCTAAGTGCGATCGCGCTGACTCTGCTCGTTGGCGCTGAATAAACTGACCGACTTGATCGCCAATCACAGCTAATGTCTGGAGTAGATCTTTATCTGGCTGTCTAAATTCGTGACTATAGAAAGTCATGACACCCAAAACTTCCTTGTCTCCCCAGATGGGGAAGCCAAATGCGCCATGTAGCCCTTCCAGGGAGGCACTCTTTGCCCTTTGATTGGCATCATCAACCACATCACTAATCCAATGGGTGGAACGGCTAGCCCAAACCCGACTGGGCAACTCGACATCAGGAGCTAAAGTGGTCGGCCAAGTTTCTACACACCGCAGAAGGGAGGGATTGAGGAACTCGGGGTTCCCTTTGGGAATTAAAGGCAATGAGGATTGGGAAAATAAAGGAAAGGGAACAGCGTTACCAAATCCTCTTTGTTCCCCGTCCTCAGTCTCCAGTCCCTTGTCCCTTGTCCCCTGTGCCTCAGGCATCCAGAGTTCGCCCACAGCCCATCCTAGGCTTTCACAGATTGCTCGCAGGACTTTCGGTGCTGCCTGCTGAAGAGTGGCTGACTCCGACAGGGCGCG
>CAZZWA010000250.1:0-3480 GCA_964657555.1 uncultured Microcoleus sp. | reverse complement strand
TTGGCTGATTAATTCTTGTTCGCTATATCCAAACAAAACTTGTGCGGCTTTATTTACTTTTCTGATCTTTCCCGCTCTAGTTGTTACTATCAAGGCATCTGCCATTGACGTAACAATTTTATCAATGTATTTTTGGGAAGCTGATAGAGCATTCATTAAAAGATTAGTTTCATTGGAAGCCTGGACTAAGGTTTGCTCCATAACCATTCTTTGGGTGACTTCTTCAAAGAAAATGACTAACTGATTGTCAAAGTTTTCTTCATTTTTGGACTCAACAACATAAATATCGAAATAGAAAGGGGAGTGATTAGCAGAATCCCGGCCAATACCTTTTAGCTCAAAACTCCTCTGCCGTTCTTCCAGCACAGCAGTTAGATAATCTTCAACTCCTATGAGTTCTGGAAAGCTAGCACGGACATCTTTTCCTTTCAGTACCTCAGCAGGACGATCAGCAAACTGTTGCACTTCTGACGATGTCTCTTGAATAATGAAATTCCGATCCATCACCAGGTATTCCATGTGGCGTAATCCTAGGAGTTTTTCTAAAAGATGATTCATATCGGTTCGATCATTTTTAGAGATAATTCTTGAAAAATTGCGTCAACATGTGCGCCTGTCTTGGCCGAAGTTGGATAGGTTGCTAATACTTGTAGATGCTCCTGTTTCTGAAGCAATTTGATATAATTTTCCAGTTTCTCTTCTTCAATAAGATCTGATTTATTTAAGGCAAGCAGGATAAACCCCTTCGGATTGACGGATAAAAATAGATTGACATGCTCGCTCAAATGCTCAATAGTTTCTAAACGAGTAACATCTGCAACGATCACTGCACCGCTAGACCCTTGCAGGTAGCTCGGAGCGATCGCCTTAAATTTGGTATGACCTTCTAAGTCCCAGATCAGCAACTGTAAATCTAGGTTTTCCTGTTCTTTGACTGGCAATTCAACATTTTTACGGGAAATTTTTACTCCCACCGTAGAAAGATACTGGTCGCTGAACTGGCGATCTACAAAGCGGCGAATCAGGCTAGTTTTACCGACGCCAAAGTCACCAACAAGGCAGATTTTTTTAGATATTGTGGGCATGATTATTGGCTTTGGGTATCTGTTGTAATAACTTCAAATTCTACACATCTACTGAACAATAGTGATTGATTAGCACTCACATCAAAGGGGGCGGTTATTGTCCCTACGACTTGCAGGCGCTTAGGCTCAATACCTTGGCCGATCAGGGCATCTCGCACTACTTCAGCCCGCTTCAGTGCCAACTGCTGATTTTGCACAAAATTGCCGATAGGATCGCTATGGCCTACTATCCTGATGTGCGTTGCTCGATAGCGATTCAGAAATGTCTCGATCTGGATAATTTGGTCTGTATCCGCTGGTTTTAACTCTGCCGAACTAGGAGTGAAGTAGATGCGGATGGCAATCCTAGGTTGCTGTGGTTGTACGGTATTGGTGACAGAGTACACTCCCGGAATTTGCTTGATCGCCTGGGTGATTTTCCTGGCATCGGCATCCCGCTTCACAGTTCCCTCGATCGTGACTGCACCTGCTGCATACTGGGTGGTAATGGCAGAGCCCTCGATCTGATTCATCATGGAGGTCACTCGTTTCACCTCAGCCGCTGCCAACACGGGATCTGGAGGGACATCAACAGCAACGATGCTATTATCCAGCTTCCAGTTTGGTGTAACACCCCTGGCAATTTTTTCTGCTCTTTGGCGGAGATACTCATTTGGGAGCTTTCCAGAAAGCTTGAGAATTCCTTCCCGAGCATCGACATTTAGACGATAAACTGCTAAATCTGGGGCAGATGCTAAAGCGAAAGCAGTGTCAGCTTCGACGCGGCGGTCAATCCCATGACGATACTGATAAATTCCCCAAGGTAGTAAAGTTAAACTGAGCAGCACTGAACCAACGATCAGGAGCGCTGGCGGTTTTTTAGCCTGCTCCTTTGAGTTCGCGAGCATTAATGCTTCCAAAGTGGGCTGCACCTGAGCGGGAATGGTAGCAGGGTTGCCATCAAACAAGTTGATGGATTTACCATAACTTTGGACGATAGTACTGAGAGTTCGTCGCAGATTGCGGATGAACCACTGGGGGGGTTCTCCTTGAACTACCACCGCTAGGTAGCAGTATCCGGCAACTTCCAGCACAATCTTGGAATTGCCATAGTCAATCTCATCAAGTTCCGAGATGTTGCCAGATTGGGCTATACAGTCATTAACAAAGCTGCGAATCGCCGTCAGCATCCCCGCCACCATCTCAGACTCCAACTTCTGGTCAGATGGTTGTACCTCTGAAATGACCAGTCCTGAAGCTTTGTGAATCAAGAAGACGGCTTGGACGGTAAACGGCATCGCCTCCTTAAGAATCAGTTCTGCCTCGGAGACTCCCTGCATTTTGGCGCGAACCTTACGACTGATACCCTCCACGCTAAAGGTATTTTCAATCTTTTCGTTAATGGCACGAATTTCTTCCACCATGTATTTAGAAATTGTGCTGCCAATGACGGGATAGAGGGCATCCACCATGGCTTCTCGCTCAACACTAATTTGCTCTTTGATTGCTCCTGCCATCGCTGGGCCTAGGGCAGTGGCGATTTCTCCACGAACGTTGGCGATCTGCTGGGTAATTGCCGTTGAGAGCACAGGTGCCAGCGCCGCACTCATCGCTGCTTTATTCTGTTCAGTTCTGCTTTGAATCATTTGGTCGATGATCGGAGCGATCGCCTCGACAACCTTTTCCTTTGACTCAGCAATCTTGAGACTCAGAAGCTCAGTTATTAAAGGAAGAAGGAGGTTGATCAACTCTGACGGCTCATAAATCTGACGCTCAAGATTTGCCAATTTCTGTTTCAGGTTAGCAATCATTTGTTGAGACTCGGCCAGTTCAGGAGTGAGCAGAAGCGTTCGCAAGCGTTCGAGTGGTGATTCTGAACTATTCAAATTGTCTGGATCGGCAGTACCTGAGATTGACTGCTCAGAAGGCTCTTCAACCTGCTCCTCAAGCAAATGGGACGGAGGCAGCGGATTTTCCCAATCCTCAGATAAAGTTGCTGCCAATTGTGTGACTTTTTCACTGGGAAGACTGGAGGGCTTGGAGATTGGGGCAGGCGGAAGATATTTCACTGATGTCCTTTCTTCCCTGTCTCCTTGTCTTCCCTCTTCCCAAGCCGTCCCCGTCCTCAGGACTTCTGTTAGTGAAGCGACAGCGGCAAAGCTGCTATGCAACTTGGTATTGACTACTCCTACTTCTGCTTTTGAAGGGAGCAATTCAAGGGGTGATTTCTCTATCTGGTTGACGTGTAAGTCAACCTGCAAGTTCAGCCGACCATCAGGTTGGGCAACCGAGCATGTACAATTTTCGGGGAAGGTGGGTAGTTCTTCGCCCAATGGCGATGTTGGGAAGTCAGGATGTGGGGTTATGAGCTGGGAGCTACCATCATCTGCCGTCATCTCTCCATTTTTCCATCTCT
>CAZZWA010000249.1:2261-8733 GCA_964657555.1 uncultured Microcoleus sp. | reverse complement strand
CAAAGCCTTAAAGCAATGAAAAAGGGTAGGTAAACTCACGCCAGGTTCTACTAGTCTTTGTCCTGTAGTTAGACTCTGTCGCGTTGTGCATCCTGTCCTCTACTTAGAAGGGAAAGAGAGTTGTGGTGGTGGAGAGGGCGGTGGACTATAGCGCGAATTAGTCAGTATCTTTAATACCACGGTATAACCAAAATACGCTGGGATAATTGTGACTAAAACAGCGGCAATCGCTAAGCTGATACGCGTAGCACTGCTCGCACCTAATAGCTCAATCAGTGATGACGATGACTGACTGTAGTAACACCGATAGGGGTCGTAGTATAGAGATTCTGGCTTAAAAAAGTCGCGTAAGGCAAGAGATCGCTTGAATCGCACCCGTCGGTCGTCGATTTTTTCTAGCAAAATCCAGCCTGCTTGGGCCTCTTCTTCACACATCTGTTGAAAAATAGCTGGATTGCGAAATAGATTCCGTGAAGCTCTCACAATCTTAAATTCCCAGCCAACTAGGCTCAGATCTCTAGAAACATGTACCGAGGAACCATTGAGTTGTGTATGTTCTGCTGGTTCAGAGTCTTCTTGATATTCGTAGCGAGTCAATACCTCTTCCTCCTCTCTACATAGCTGACCAGTAAAGACTTGCCACCAATGCCTAGGCTCACTTTTCACTAACTATTGACCACTTAAAGGCAAATAACCTTCCACCAGGCAATCTGCGCCGACAAAGCGCCAGCTAACTCTCTCCAGGATGAGTGCCTCAGTCATGGTCGTGAACCCTAAATCGTCTACAGGTGAAGGTGCTGCCCTACCGCCGACAATTTTAGGAGCAATGAATGCCAAGATTTTTTGCACAGAACCATCGGTGATCGCTCTTGCTGCTAAGGTGCCGCCACATTCCCACAGTACTGAGAGATACCCCCGGTCATACAAGTAAATCATAGCTTTTGCTGGTGTTAACGGTGTCAACTCCACCACTTCCACACCTTTTTTCACTAACACCTGCTGGAAATCCGGAGAAGAATTAGATTCTGTGAGTACCAAAGTTGGTGCCTCCGACGTTTGCCACAGGTGTGCCTCAATGGGCAGATTCAACGTGCGACTCATCACCACTCGTAAGGGATTGTGGATGTCTCGTTGATGACTAGTCAGCCAAGGGTTATCTTGGCGTACTGTGTTGCCACCAACGATCACAGCATCGCAGGCTGACCTGAGGTGATAAACCTCCTGGCGAGCATCCTGACTGGTCACCCAAGCACTATGACCTGTTGTTGTAGCAATTTTGCCATCCAAGGTCATAGCGTATTTCAAAATTCCCAAAGGACGGTGGTAGAGAATGCGGTGGATAAAAGCTTCATTGAGTCGCCTGCAAGCTGCCTCTTCTACCCCCACTAGAACTTCAATCCCAGCCGCTCTTAATCTGTCAATGCCGCCTCCAGAAACTAAGGGATTGGGGTCAACCATGCCTACTACCACTTTAGAAACCCCAGCTGCTATCAATGCTTCTGAACAGGGAGGCGTCCGTCCGTGGTGATTGCAGGGTTCCAGATTGACGTAGATTGTGGCTCCCTTGGCTTTTTCCCCAGCATCACGGAGCGCAAAAACTTCTGCATGAGGATAACCTGCACCAGGGTGAAACCCTTCTCCTACAATCTGTCCATCCTGGACAACGACAGAACCGACGAGGGGATTAGGGGCCGTTCGTCCCAAGGCCCGGAGGGCAAGTTCAATGCACTGCTGCATCATACTACGGTCGAAGGGAGTTCCTTCAGAAGACGCCTGCAACGGTTGAGAAGAATTCGGTTGAGCGTCATAGGGAAATTTTTCCATGAGCTTGCTATGCTTCTGATTACCCCTGAGTTGTAATTAATTAAGTTTAGTTAATGAAGACGTAGCAAACATACTCTAGCAGTAGCTTTGATTGTTAAAAGTCAATTTTGAGATATTTGGCAAATTGCCTGGATGGTCAAGCGCGTAAACAGATGACAGCTTATGTTGTAACTGCTATTGTAAAGAAGTATTTCAAATAGTCATCTAAGTCATTTAAATTAATTGCTATGAGAGGCGCTGCGGCCCCAAATTTGCAAACACCCCTATCTTACAATTGCCGAGAAACTGCTCCCTTGTCGCCACATCTAACTGTGTTTTGTGACTTTGATGGCCCCCTGGTAGATGTCTCTAAACGTTACTACAGCACGTATCAACTAGCACTTGCTGATACCCAAGCCTACTATCAGGCAGAAGGCATTCCTCTTTTTACCCAGTTACTTAGTCAACAGCAGTTCTGGCAGATGAAGCAAGAACGAGTCGCGGATACAGAAATCGCGATGCGCTCAGGCTTACAGGGAAAGCAGATTGATGTGTTCTTGCAGGATGTGGAGAGAATTGTCAATCAACCAGCTCTGTTACACAAAGATAAGATGCAACCCGGCGTCAACTGGGCACTAGCGTTGCTCCATTCCCATGGTGTTAAGCTGGTATTAGTCACATTGCGCTGTCAATCCCAAGCTATTCAAATCTTACAAAACTATGGTTTGGCTCGTCTGTTCAGCGGGATTTATGGAACTCAAGACAGCCATGTAGCCTATCAAAATTATGCAGACGTGAAAACGCAACTTTTGGCAACAGCGATCGCCGAACAATTACCTAGTACTGGAGTGCGAATAGCTGACTGCTGTTGGATGATCGGCGATACGGAAGCAGATATCTTGGCAGGACAAGCAGTCTCAATTTCTACAATTGCCCTCACCTGTGGAATTCGCAGCAGCTTGTACCTCAAGCAATTTCAGCCTACTCGCATCCATAGCGATTTGCTTTCTGCTGCCCATTATCTTCTAGAACAAACACTACCCAAAGAGCAGAGTTATGAATTTTGAGTTTTAAACTAAGTATTGCAACGGACATAAACATAGACTATGATCACCCGATTCCCAATCATTTTGTGGGTGGGAATCGGGCTTCAGGCAAAACTTATAAATCTCACATTCCCTGCTTTTAAGCATAGGAATTTCAACTCATAACTTTTAAGGTTGCTCTACTACATCCATTTGCTCCCACCAACGATTAAGAGGATAATAAACGACTGGTGCCCAAAGACTACTAAGAATAGCAGAGGAGAGTGCTAGGCGCTGGTGGTCAGTCCAAACCGCTATCCAGTTGCGATCGCCCTCTAGAGAGAACTGAATTGCACTCACCGTCTCTGCCACAACTGCCATACCAAAAACAATTAACGCCACAGAAATAAAATCTTCCTGAATGTACCTCTGCTTTTGAATACGAGCCGTCAATATCCCTACTAAAGCAAGGCTAATCGCATGACTAGGACTAAGAGCCGTCATCCCATCTTGGATCGTTCCTAGAGCTATTCCTGCTAATGCTCCTTGAAGAGCCGTGCGCTTGACACTCCAGGCGACGACCCAAATTAACAACCAGTTAGGACCAATTCCCAATAATTCCATTCCTGGTAGGCGAGCTGGCAAGATTAGCAAGCAGAGAAGGATGGAACCAACGTTTACTGAACAGTCAGCAATTTGACGAGCCCAAGGTGAAAGGTGAGAAATCTTAATCAAATTACCTATTACTCCTTAACATCCTCCCTGCCTGGATACACCCACACCCACTCTAAGTAACTAATTGGAGCTGTTAGCTCAATAACAGCCTCAGGAGCAGGGCTTTTCTCTAGATTCACGGACTCGACGCGCCCCACTGGTAAGCCAGGAGGGAATAGACTGCTAACAGATGAAGTTGCTACGATGTCACCCCGATGAACATCAGGCACTTTCTCAAAAAACTGCATCACGGCTCGGGTGGAACTTTGACCCCCCAAATAACCCATATGACGACTGCGGCTAACTATGACACCTGCCCGACTACTTGGATCGCTGACTAGCAAGACACGGCTCGTATGAGGTGTAACCCCAACTATCCGCCCAACCAAACCCCCAGTTCCCATAACAACGAAGCCAGTCTTGATCCCATCTTCAGAGCCGCGGCTCAGCGTTACCTGTTGCCACCAGTGGTCAGCACTACGTCCCACAATCCGAGCAACTATTCCTTTCTGCTTTTGAGTTTCAACGTAACCCAGCAACTTTTTTAACATTTGGTTTTCGCTTTCGAGTTCGCCCAACCGCTCTTGCAGTTCTAGCGTGTGGGCATTCTCTATCCGCTCTTGTTGCGTCGGCCCTAGTTGAAAGGGATGGGTTATCCACTGATAAACCTCAAACAGTGCTGCCCCCTGAGTCTGCCTGATGTACCACGCACTACCCAGTGTTAGCCCTGCCAATAAAACTTGTAATCCGTGCCTATCCCACCAACGACGCAGCGTATACATATACATAATTTGAGTTCTAAGTGCCAACTGGCAACAGACTTGAGTGCTTGCTTCTGGAGGACTGAGTGCTATGGGTGTCTTGGCCCATGCCTGCCCTGAGTTCTGAATGGGGATGAAAGTGCGAACAGGCGAAGGATGATTTATCCATCTGTCTCCTTACTTAAAAACTTTCTACTCCCTACCCTTTAACTCTTTTCTGATCAGCACGCACAATGCTAGTGCTCCGTTACTTTAGCAATAACGTGTTTGTGCGTAGCACTATACGTGCTGAAGATAGCTGACAGCATTCAGCACTTAGAGCCTATTACATAGTGCGCGATCGCCCGCTGAATACCCGCTCTAGCTGTTTGAAATTCTCTAGAACGCGGCCTGTTCCCAGCACCACACAGCTGAGTGGATCGGCTGCTACATGGGTGACTATTCCGGTTTCGTGGCTGATCAGCGTATCAAGCCCTCTTAATAATGCGCCACCACCAGCTAGCATAATGCCTCTATCAATGATATCCGCCGCTAGTTCCGGAGGAGTGCGCTCTAAGGTTCGCTTTACAGCATCAACAATCACTGAAAGCGGTTCCGACATACTTTCGCGAATCTCTGGCCCTTTAATGGTTACTGTTCGCGGCAAGCCAGAGAGCAGGTGTAAACCTCGCACCTCCATTGTGGCATCGCTGTCGAAATCTGTAGGGTAGGCAGAACCAATCTGAATCTTAATTTCTTCAGATGTGCGTTCTCCAATCACCAAGTTATGAACTTTTTTCATGTACTGCATAATGGCTTCACTAAGCTCATCACCAGCTACGCGCACTGATTCACTCAAAACAGTGCCTTGTAAACTTAGCACTGCCACTTCTGTCGTACCGCCGCCGATGTCAATGATCATATTGCCTGTAGGCTCTGCCACCGGCAACCCTGCACCGATTGCTGCTGCCACAGGTTCATCGATCAGGTAGACATCGCGAGCCCCAGCTTGAGAGGCCGCTTCCATAACGGCCCTTCGTTCTACCCCTGTAACCCCGCTAGGAATGCCAATGACAATCCGGGGTGAGACTAGGGCTCTCCCTTCATGTACCCTCCGGATAAAGTGCTTGAGCATCAGCTCTGCCGTATCGAAGTCTGCAATCACACCATCACGAAGGGGGCGCAGAGCCACCACATTGCCCGGTGTTCTACCTAGCATTTTTTTTGCATCTTCGCCCACTGCTAGTGGGGTTTTTGTATCCATATCCATAGCAACCACGGAAGGTTCTTGCAGAACAATACCTTTGCCGGATACATAAACCAGGGTGTTAGCAGTACCTAGGTCAATACCCATGTCCCGCGACAAGGAAAAGCGACTGAAAAGACCCACTCGTTTCTACGCCCCCAAAGTGAAATGCTGTTGTGTGACCCAAATTTAACGGAAATCGAAACCGAGGTGGATCTTATTACGTTTTCTATCCTGAGTCTAGTCAGGTGGAAGAATTCGTTATCTTAAATGACCTACAACCCACCTGCAAGCTTCCTTCTGGCTTCTGGGGTTCAAATCAGGATAAATTTAACTTGAGGCGAGCTGTTAAAGTTAGCTAAAGTATATAAACAGTTAAGCAATACATTTGTACTAAAAAGTCATCACATGAGTCTCAATGTTGTTAATTTGGTAGGCCGCGTAGGCGGAGATCCGGATGTCAAGTATTTCGAGTCCGGGAAAATCAAGTGTAGGCTGACGTTAGCAGTGGATCGTCGAAGTAAGAACAGTGATCAGCCTGACTGGTTCAACTTAGAAATGTGGGACAAGACGGCGGAAGTGGCTGCTAACTATGTGCGCAAGGGCAGCTTGATTGGGGTACAAGGCTCCTTGAAAATTGAGACTTGGAGCGATCGCGCCACAGGGCAATCCCGCTCTACACCAATTATCAAAGTGGATCGCCTAGAGCTACTGGGTTCCAAACGGGATAATAACCCTAATGCTGTAGCCGACTACAACAACGATACGGAGTTTTAAGCGCAGCTATTGAGCAGTGCCTCACTACACCCAAACAGGACAAATAGAGGGGGTTCGCCCGTGTCCCCATTAGTAGCTAATTTGCAGCGTCACGGTGGCCTCTACCTGTTGCTCGCCACCCACTACAGGTGTGCTAACTGCTATTTTATCTGCGGTACGCAGCGTTA
>CAZZWA010000249.1:0-2161 GCA_964657555.1 uncultured Microcoleus sp. | reverse complement strand
GAAAGCTAACGATGTTGGTGCCGACATATCCAGTCAGGCGCTGGACTTTTTCTTTGTCGTCATAGGTATAGGCGGGGTTGAGACTGATGCCAGTGGTTTGTAATTTCTCTACATTGCGAGAGCGCAACAACTCCACTAGTGCAGATGATCGGCGTGCCACTTCTTGCTGGACATCGGCAGCAGTTTTCCCCTGAACCTCAACTCCCAGTTGCACCTGTGTTAATGTTGTGGGAATTGTTTCCACGCCTCGACCCGTAACAGTAAGAATTTGGAGAGGCGTTGCTGTACCTGTTCCCCTTTGTTCAGCAACTACTGGGTGAGCCAAAGTCAGACTCAGAATACCCAAGGCAAAAGATATAGCTTTCAAACAATTCCCGGAAGCTGAAGGGACACGAGATAGTAAGGTTGGATTCATCAAACTAGTGCTGGTTTCTGTGGAGTCGGTGAGATGCCTCTACTTTGCCATAGATACTGCTAAAGTCTAAGCCGTTACAGTTTTGGCAACCGTTCGCTCACAACGGATAACAACTACAACTAAGCCTGTACAGTAAAAAGAATGATTTGTGCAGAACGAATGGAGTTAGATGCAACTGCCTTTTTTGTATTTCCTCACCCCAACCAACTCACTCCCAGTTTTCTGCCAAACCATCCTCATGCAGGCAACAACAACAGAAGCAATGAATAGTTCGATGGTACTGGCAGGGGTGCTGCTGAGTTTAGTCGTAATTTACCTGGCCAGCAAAATTAGTGGCGAACTTTGCGCTCGGATTAACCTCCCCCCCGTCTTGGGCGACTTAGTAGGTGGTGTAGTGATCGGCGTCTCTGCTCTCCATCTGCTGATCTTTCCAGAAAGCAAGGCTGATGCTACCCAGTCCGTAATTATGAACTTACTCCAAACGACTACGGATCTGAGTCCCAATGTATTAGAGGCAGTGTTTTACACACAAAGTGAGGTGCTTTCCATTCTGTCTGAACTGGGCGCGATCATTCTGTTGTTTGAAATTGGTCTGGAATCGGAACTAGAGGAATTGATTCGAGTTGGACCCCAAGCAGCGATCGTGGCGATCGTGGGAGTCGTTGTCCCTTTTACCAGTGGCACTATGGGCCTCATTTACTTATTTGGCATGCCACCAGTACCTGCTATCTTTGCTGGTGCTGCTCTAACAGCGACTAGCATTGGCATTACCGCTAAAGTCTTGGCAGAAATACAGCGCCTCACTTCTAAAGAAGGTCAAATCATTATTGGTGCTGCGGTTCTTGATGATGTGTTAGGTATCATTATCTTGGCAGTCGTCGCCAGCCTAGCTAAGACAGGTGAGATTGACTCGGCTAAGGTCCTCTACCTAATTATTAGCGCTGGGGTGTTCCTAGTTGGTGCAATCATTCTCGGTCGGTTCTTAAGCCCATACTTCGTCTCCCTAATCAACGAACTCAAAACCAGGGGAGTTCTGTTGCTGAGCGCACTCATCTTTGCCTTTACCCTGTCTTATATTGCCGCAGCCATTCAACTAGAAGCGATTTTGGGAGCATTTGCTGCGGGGCTGATTTTAGCAGAGACAGATAAGCGCAGAGAACTAGAAGCGCAGGTGATTCCCATTGCAGATATGCTAGTGCCAATTTTCTTTGTGACCGTTGGTGCTAAAACCAATTTGAGCGTTCTCAACCCAGCTATTCCCACCAACCGGGAGGGTTTGCTCGTCGCAACTTTCCTGATTACAGTAGCAATACTGGGTAAGGTTGTTACGGGCATAGCAGTATTTGGTCAACCCCAGATCAACCGATTAGCTATCGGTGTCGGGATGATTCCCCGTGGCGAAGTGGGGTTGGTCTTTGTCGGTGTCGGCTCAGCTAGTGGTGTCTTGTCGGAAACGACAGAAGCCGCCATTATCATGATGGTCATCCTCACAACCTTTCTGGCTCCCCCATTGTTAAGATTTGTGTTCCAAGAGCCAGGGGTTAGTGAGGAACTCAGTGCTAAGGATTAGGGACAGGAGAGTGGCTAGAGAATAAAAGAGGGCACCTATCAAAATTCTTGTGGTGGACTGTTAGCCTCTAGCTTTTCTATATTAAGAAACTTATCTGCTGCTATTTACGTCCTTTATGGTCTGCAAATCCAATTGTTGATAGCTCTGCCTCTGACCAAAGTCCTAGAATGGTTCAA
>CAZZWA010000248.1:0-8752 GCA_964657555.1 uncultured Microcoleus sp. | reverse complement strand
GATAGGGCTAAATGCCGCTTTCAGGGGAAAGTATGAAATTATACTTCGCCCAAATTAATTAGAGAGAGCAGTCTCTATTAACTTCTATTCCAGCAAAATTATGGGTGGGAGATTCAATCCATTAAAGAAGTATAAAATCTTCATACTTCATACCTTAGACTTTTCAATGAATAGCAAAAGTGCCCAAATATTAGACGGTAAAGCCCTAGCAGAACGCATTTACACCCAACTGCCGCTTGAGATTCAGCAATGGCAACCGAAAATCGGACGTCCTCCAGGACTAGCAGTGCTGATGGTGGGAGATCACCCAGCCAGTACTGCATATGTCCGGGGGAAGGAACGGGCTTGTGCAAAAGTGGGTATTGCCTCCTTTGGCCGTCATTTCCCAACTGAGACTACCCAGCAAGAAGTGGAGCAAGTCATCCAAGCACTCAATCAAGATCGGAGAGTGGATGGAATTCTCGTCCAACTGCCACTGCCTAACCACTTGGATGACGTAGCATTGCTGCATCAAATCGATCCAGATAAAGACGTCGATGGACTGCACCCAGTTAACTTGGGGCGACTTGTCAGAGGAGAACCCGGATTGTGCAGCTGCACACCCGCAGGAGTGATGCGGCTGCTACAAGAGTACCAGATAGATGTGAAAGGGAAACAGACTGTAGTCTTGGGACGCAGTATCTTAGTAGGTAAACCTATGGCGTTGATGCTGCTAGCGGCAGATGCCACAGTGACAATTGCTCACTCGCGATCGCATGACTTAGCAACAATTACCCGCACGGCGGAAATCCTAGTTGTGGCAGTAGGTCGTCCGGGACTGATTGCTGCTGAGATGGTCAAACCGGGAGCTGTGGTGGTAGATGTGGGCATCAATCGTGTCAAGGATGAAACAGGGA
This sequence comes from uncultured Microcoleus sp., assembly GCA_964657555.1. Lineage (GTDB taxonomy): Bacteria > Cyanobacteriota > Cyanobacteriia > Cyanobacteriales > FACHB-T130 > CAZZWA01. Next base: position 7,856 of record CAZZWA010000248.1, on the reverse strand, counting down.
AAAATCGCTTGGTAGGAGATGTCCAGTTTGATGCTGTCAAGAATGTAGCCGAGTTTCTCACCCCCGTGCCTGGAGGCATTGGTGCCATGACCGTGGCCATGCTGCTGCAAAATACCGTTAGCAGCTATACAAAAACCATATCCGGGGGAACCCAAAGCTTCGTAGAATGAGTAGGGAATAAGGACGGGTAATCCCTCCAAATTTTTCTATGACATTCACCACTCGTTCCCCTTTTAACCTATCGACCTACTTAGCTGAGCGAGGCGCTTTGGTAGAGGCTGCTCTGGATCGTGCTCTGCCAGTCATCTATCCAGAGAAGATTTACGAGGCCATGCGCTACTCCCTCTTGGCAGGGGGTAAGCGCCTGCGTCCTATCCTTTGCCTTGCTACTTGTGAACTAGCTGGGGGCACTGTCGAAATGGCAATGCCTACAGCCTGCGCTTTGGAAATGATTCATACTATGTCGTTGATCCATGATGATCTACCAGCAATGGACAACGATGACTATCGGCGAGGCAAACTGACAAACCACAAAGTTTACGGCGAAGATACTGCTATTCTAGCTGGGGATGGCTTGCTAGCTTATGCCTTTGAATTCGTGGCTACCCAAACCCAAAATGTTGTCCCCCAGCAACTTTTGCAGGTGATTGCCCGGTTAGGTCGTGCAGTGGGGGCAGCAGGGTTAGTTGGCGGTCAAATCGTCGATCTAGAATCTGAGGGAAAACCGGATATAACCTTAGAAACCCTTAATTTTATTCACAACCACAAAACTGGTGCCCTCCTAGAAGCCTCTGTAGTTTGTGGTGCAATTCTAGCTTCAGCACCCGTAGCAGATTTGCAACATCTTTCTCAATATGCCCAAAATATCGGATTAGCCTTTCAAATTGTCGATGACATTCTAGATATCACAGCCACCCAGGAGGAGTTGGGGAAAACTGCAGGTAAGGATTTGCAAGCCCAAAAGGCAACTTATCCCAGTCTCTGGGGGCTTGAGGAATCTCAGGCTCAAGCCAAAAAACTGGTTGACGCCGCTAAAGCTGAACTGGCTCCCTTTGAGGAGAAAAGCCAGCCTCTGCGGGCGATCGCGGATTTTATTACTACCCGCACTCACTAAACCAGCAAGTTTGAGGAGCGAGTACTTCCGAGCTAAAAATTTTGACTTTTGACTTCCAGCCTCGCTCTTTTAGGGCGGGGTTTAACTTAGAGGAGGCTGGAAAGTCTTGCCGAAGATCGCCGTTAATCATTTTCTAGTTCTGCCTGATACCGTTATGCACTAGGGCGGGTCTTGACTTAGAGGAGCCCGGAAAGAGCTGCGGAATATTCCCCTTAAGATCTATTCTAAAGAAGCCGCCGTGTTTTCAGATCGGCAGAGTGTCACATTTCCCACCTCTAACCAAAACATCATGCAGGAATTTGGCCACATCATAAACAACCCAGTGCTGTTGGTTGCTCTCCTGGCTTGTCTAATTGCTCAAGTATCTAAGCTGGTTATCGAACTAGGCAAAAATCGCAAGCTGAATCTGCGTGCCCTAGTGACAACTGGCGGTATGCCCAGTGCCCATTCAGCGCTGGTTGCATCACTGGCAACGGGTGTAGGGCAGACTTTGGGATGGGCCAGTACCGAGTTTGCCATTGCTACCATTTTTGCCATTATCGTTATGTATGATGCTGCCGGTATTCGCCAAGCTGCTGGTAAGCAAGCTCGCATTCTCAACCAAATCATCGACGAGTTCTTTGAGGAAGACCACAAGTTTAGCGAAGACAGACTTAAAGAATTACTCGGGCACACACCCTTTCAGGTAATTGTTGGTTCGGCGCTAGGTGTAGCCGTTTCCTGCTTGGCTGCACCTGCCTATTGAAGTTTTGGACTTGGAGTTTTGAATTAGGGAAGTGCCAATTCAACACGCAACACTCAAAACTATTTCAAACTAACAACTGGTTTGAGCAAAGTGACTCTGCGGCTATCTACAACCATCACCCAAAAGCCGTGATCGCTCAGCTGCTGCAACTTGGCGTTAGCTTCACTCTGCTCTGTTGTATAAACTGCCAGTATGTAGGGCCGTTGCCCATAAGAAGCCAAGCCCACATCTCCTCCCAAAAGCTGCTGCACCTGAGCTGCCACTTCTGGCTTGCTGAAGTAATCCACCAATACAGCATAGCCGGCTCCTAGGAGTTTAGGTTTGTAGGCTGGGGAAGTGACGGGTGCTGGTGGTTCTGCTGGTCTAACGACAAAAGCTGATAGGCCCACAATTTCCTGCACATAACGCCCCCAAGCATCAGCATCTTCCTTGCTCTTGAAGCCACTAATACGCGTCACAATTTTATCTGAATACTTACAAAGGTTAGTTTTGTTGCTCGGAGGCAAAGTCCGTTGAATTTGCTCCTGACTCTCTTTTGTTTCGCTGACCACCAACACCAAATACTCACCAGAGCTAGGTGGAGGGCAAGTAGGAGGGGTCGATTGCGCCGAGGCAGCTGAAGACAGGAAAAGTAAAAAGTGCCCTAAATCGGGGCATAGCTTTGCTTCCCCAGATACTGAGCCAAGAAAGGCAAGCAGGTAAAGAAAGAATTTTTTCATTTTTTCCGCTTCACGTTTCACTTTTGCCCGATTAGGACACGGGTGCCAATGAGGCTAGAGGGTCGGGGATAGCTTCCGAGGGGGCTGTAAATTCGCCAGTGATCACGAATTCCAACCGCAGCTTTAGCCAAGTGATGAACTGGGAATTTGTTGAAATGACAGCAGCAGCAGGTTGAGGACATTTCGCTTTGCTCTGGGCCATCTCAGGGGCTTCCAAGAAAGCTGGTTGTTTGACCAACCAGAAATCGATTTCTTTTTCCTGCTCGTGATAGTTACGGGTGCGTTCCCGCAGCACTTCCTCAAAGGGTTCTTCTTCAAGTAAAAAATGTTGACTTGCTAGAACGTAGTAGTAGGTTTTCATAATTCTCCCCTGATTGCTTGTTTCATCTCTCGGACTGCTCGTTCAATACCCACAAGAGCCGCCCGACTAATGATTGTATGACCAATGTTGAGTTCTTCCATACCCTGGAGACGGGCGACTGGATAAACGTTCCAGTAAGTGAGCCCGTGACCAGCATTTACCCGAATGCCAGCAGCGATCGCTTGCTCACACCCTTTCGCTAACACGACTAATTCCTGCTTTCGACTTGCTTCATCGGCTGTTTCGGCATAACGTCCAGTATGCAGTTCAATAAATTTAGCTTCGATAATAGCAGCTGTCCTAATTTGCTCTGGATCGGCATCGATAAACAAGCTGACTGGGATGCTAGCGTCTTGCAATTTGGCGACAATCTCTGCTATCTTCCCAATCTGACCGACAACATCCAATCCCCCTTCCGTCGTCACCTCTTCCCGTTTTTCTGGAACTAAGGTGACGTAATCGGGTTTGATGTCCAGAGCGATCGCTACCATTTCGTCAGTCGCTGCCATCTCCAAGTTCAAATGGGTTCTTACTGTCTGCCGCAATAATTGCACATCCCGATCTTGAATGTGCCGTCGGTCTTCCCGTAAATGCACGGTGATGCCATCGGCACCAGCCAGTTCTGCTAGTACAGATGCTGCTACGGGGTCTGGTTCCACTGTCCGGCGCGCCTGCCGAATCGTAGCAATATGGTCTATGTTGACACCAAGTGTAGGCAACCTGAACTTCTCCCTATGTCCAGAGTCTTTCGCCCTTTATATTACCTGAAAGGTATCGAAGCTAGACTTGATGGCTAGAGCTAGAGTGCCACTTCATTAATCATTGTGGCCAAGAGGAGCTGACAAAATTTCTCCCAACGAGTGACCTAGCAGAAGGTCATTTTTTCCTCGTATAGCTTTTACTGGTAAGTGATTATCCATTTTAGTGCTGACTCTTGACTCATGTGTCCGTGATATTCTGAATTTTGGCGACCTGATCCCCCATGGAACCCAAAACGGTTTTTTAGTAGTTCCCTTGAGCGTAGGTAGCAGCATATCTGCCATGTTCTCATCCCAATTACCTGAAGAGAATGAGTATTCCGAGCCAACCGTTACACTGACGGATGCATCGGGGCACACATTAGTCTGTAACATTGAGCATTCCCTGGAGATAGAAGGCGAGGAATACCTGCTCCTCCTGCCAGTGGACTCGCCGGTAGAAATAGTTGCTTGGGACGAGGAGGGAGAGGAAGCAGAAGCCACCCTCGTCGAAGATGATGCAGAAATTGAGAAAATCTTCACCACCGCCCAAGCCGTTCTCCAAGAGCAAAATCTTACCCTCAAGCACACTGCCTTTGCTCTCACTGTTGAGGGAGAACTGCCCCCAGTCGAGGAAGAGGAAATCCTTACCCTGGAAATTGAGGATGAAGATGCCCAGCTTTCAAGTGAGCAATTTCAATTGCTTGCCAACTTCTTCTTTGAGGAACAAGAGTACGCCATTTACACGCCCCTAGATCCACTGCTGTTCTTTGCGCGTATCAATCAAGCTGGTCAACCAGAACTGCTGTCCCCAGAGGAATTTAAAAAAGTGCAACCGATTCTGGAAGAACAATTGTTTGATGAACTCGACTAGGAAAAACTGAAAAATGCAGTTTCAAGGCTGAAACTTTTCACGTTTCACGCTTCATCTGGCACACTTCTTTTATTAAGAGATGCGACGCTTCTACCATGAAAGCAGTCCAAAGGATATCAAAATGGTCTTTTTATCTAACTTTACTGCCAGTAATGTTAGGCATATTTGCATGGCAAGGCTGGGAGTGGTGGAGTTGGGCCAGTGCACCTGCCGTTAGACAAGCCCAATCAACGTCCCTAGCAGATAAAACTGTGCAAATCCGCATTCCCTCTGGAACTGCAAGCCAGCAAATAGCGAGCGATCTGAAAGCAGCAGGTTTAATTCGTTCTGAGTTAGCTTGGAGGCTGTGGGGGTATTGGTTGACGTTACACAACCGGAAAGGGGGTTTTCAAGCAGGGACTTACAAACTGTCGCCGACTCAGCCGCTATCGGCAATCGCTGACAAAATTTGGAACGGCGAGGTGATGCAACTGAGCTTCACCATTCCCGAAGGGTGGTCGATCAAGCAGATGGCCAGTTATTTTGAATCTCTGAAATTTTTCAAAGCTCAAGACTTTCTGAGTGCCGCCAGCCAAATTCCCAAAGACAAGTATCCTTGGCTTCCTGATGGTTTGCCTCATCTGGAAGGGTTTTTATACCCCGATACTTACCAGCTACCAAGCGATCGCATTACTCCCCAGCAAGTTGTGAATTTGATGTTAGCTCGATTTGAGCAAGTCGCACTGCCCCTGTATCAACAAGGCCAAAAGCGTACTCATCTGAACCTCCTGCAATGGGTGACTCTAGCCAGTATCGTGGAAAAAGAGGCGGTGGTTCCCGCCGAACGCCCTCGCATTGCCGGGGTGTTCGGGCGACGCCTGCGGCAAGGAATGAAGCTTGAATCTGACCCAACTGCTGAGTATGGATTGGGCTTTCGCCAGACGCCGGATCGGCCTTTAACGCTGGCTCAGGTGAAAACCCCCTCTCCATATAACACCTATGTCAATCCCGGACTACCCCCTACTCCTATTGCCAGTCCTGGTTTGGCTAGTTTAAAAGCGGCTCTCGATCCTGAAAATACAGACTATCTATTTTTCGTAGCCAGATATGATGGTACTCACGTCTTTAGCCGCACAGCACAGGCACATGAAGCTGCGAAAGCCGCTATCCGCCAGCAAGTTTCTCGGCAAAAGGAGCTTAAATGAGCAGTCGATTTCTAATTATCCAAATCTCCTCATCTTGCAGCGCTGTTAAGCTGTGCCCATACTTGTCTAGAAGCTTGCTAATGCTTGATGACGAGCTACTGCTGCTTCAAACGCCTTCTAAAAACTAGGCGTCACCAAATACACTAACTAAAAATAAAAACTGCTATGTCTTTAATATCAAACTTGCAGCCTAACTTAATTCTGGAAGGGGTAATTCTCAGTTTGACACCAGAAATCTTACAGGAGCACAATCTTAAAGGTCTGGTACTGGATGTTGATGAAACCCTAGTACCGCTGAGAGTAGCACAGGCTTCAGGAGAACTGGTCAAGTGGGTGGAAGATATTAGAAAGGTGGCAGCGCTGTGGTTGGTAAGTAATAACATAAGTGAAACTCGGATTAGCAGCATCGCTCAGTCATTAAATTTGCCCTACATCTCGGGCGCTGCTAAGCCATCGCGGCGAAAGCTGAGGCAAGCTGTCGCTGCTATGAACCTACCAGTAGAACAGGTAGCTATGGTGGGCGATCGCTTGTTTACCGATGTTCTGGCAGGCAACCGACTGGGCATGTTTACTATTCTAGTTGAGCCGATGGTAGATGCGGGTGTGGCCGTGAGTTCCTTCCCATTACGCAATTTTGAAGTCTGGCTGTCTCAAGTTTTGGGCGTTTCACTTACGACAAGCTCACAAAACTTAAAAGAATCTCACAAATCGTAAACAAGCTAAATATAAAGAAATGATTAAAAGAGTGAGTTTTTTCGGAAATTTCTGGCATTCTAGTAATTGTTCAAATGGGGTCAGCAAATATAAAGGCCCTAAACATAAAATTTAATTAGCTAAACATCAATGCAAACTGCTGGTCTTTAACTTAATGAAGGCCAGCGTTTTGCCATTTTGACACTCTCCTAGAAAGGGGCATGAGGCCCGAAAGTTGTACTTGAGCTTTATCCCCTGCTATTTAATCCAAAATCCCTTCGGAAAAAGAGGCCCGCGCCGTATTTGCCAAAATTGGCGTCGGGTTAGTTCACTCTCAGGTCTCTATGCCTCAAACCCTTGTCGTCAAAATTGGCACTTCCAGCCTGACCCAGCCAGCAACCGGAACGCTAGCCATCTCCACAATTGCTGCCTTGGTTGAGACTCTCACAAATCTGTGTCGTCTTGGCTACAGGGTAGTGTTAGTGACTTCTGGTGCTGTAGGGGTTGGCTGCGCTCGCCTGGGGTTAACTGAGCGCCCTAAGACGATGGCGCTGAAGCAAGCAGTGGCAGCCGTGGGGCAGGGACGCCTGATGCGCATTTACGACGATTTTTTTACTACCCTGCAACAACCTATTGCTCAAGTGCTCCTTACCCGCAGTACCTTTAGAGAACGCAATAGTTATGTGAATGCCTACAACACCTTTCAGGAACTACTACGCCTAGGAATCATCCCAGTAGTCAATGAAAATGACACTGTAGCCGTAGAGGAGTTGAAGTTTGGAGATAATGACACCCTTTCTGCTCTGGTAGCAAGTTTGATAGAAGCCGATTGGCTGTTTTTATTAACCGATGTAGATCGGCTCTACTCAGCAGATCCGCGCTCTTGTCCAGATGCTGTGCCCATCACCCTAGTCAACAGCATTGAGCAACTGGCAGAATTACAGGTGCAAACCGGCGATCGCGGTTCTGCCTGGGGAACTGGCGGCATGGTCACAAAAATTGCTGCTGCTCGCATTGCTACCAGCGCTGGTGTCCGTACTGCAATTACCGAAGGGAGATTTCCTGGGAACATCCAGAAAATTTTGCAAGGAGAACCCCTCGGCACCCAATTTGAACCCCAGCCTCGGACTGGCAATGCTCGCAAGCGCTGGATTGCTTATGGCTTAATTCCTGCTGGCAAGCTATATCTAGACGGTGGAGCTGTTGCGGCAATTCGTCAGGCAGGAAGGTCTCTGTTAGCCGCCGGTATTACTAAAGTGGAAGGAGACTTTGAGGATTCAAACGCTGTGCTGTTATGCGACACAGAAGGTTTTGAAATCGCTAGAGGGCTTGTCAACTACAGCAGCACCGAGTTGCAGCAAATTCGAGGGCACCACTCGGATGCAATTCCCAAAATTTTGGGCTACGCTGGTGCCGAAACTGTGGTACA
>CAZZWA010000247.1:0-8798 GCA_964657555.1 uncultured Microcoleus sp. | reverse complement strand
ATCGCCCTTCCGAGAATCTCTAAACAGGGCAATCGCTTTTCCTGAAGATGACGCGATGCATGACTCTAGGAGCTTGGCTGCTTCATTTCTCTATAGAATTAGGGATAGGAAAGATAATTATCGGGTACATTTACCCTAAAATCCAATAATTTTACTTCTCAAATCTCATATTGTGATCGCACCTCTTCCAGTAGCACTAAGTTGTTAATATCAGTTCGATTGTGGCTGCTTGCTTCTTAAAAAGTTATCTTTATGTAGCCCGTCCCCTATCCCGCGTTTATTTGAGAGACAAGAAGGGAAACTGGGCACTGACATGCCATTGATTACCATCGTGAAGTAACAGTGTCAGTTCAGTCGCTGTGAACTCAAACTGCAACGAGCGCCGCAGAAATTCAGGCCATGCTTCCTCGAAGTATGACCTTGTCAAGTCCCGGTAGGCAACAGTTATGTGGGGGGAGAATGGGCGTGTTTGAAAAACCGGATTGACAATCCCTAAACTGACTTCAAGGTGTGCTGTCAAATCTACTTGTAAGCTAAGCAGTTCCTGAGTTTTAAGAGCATTAATAAAGATAGAGCAAGGAGGGGCCGAGGCTCCAAACCCTGATAGAATCACTGGTATCTGTTCTCGACTACTGGCAAATGTCGTCAGGGATTGTTCCAGAACTGGCACCTGTTCTGGTGACTGCTCGAAGGGAGGGTGCAGGGTTATGTGCGGTGGAGATTTTTGGGCACCACGACTAGCATAGCGATCTGCAAATTCCTGCTTGAGGTGGTTGGCCCGATCTTGAATCTCCAGAGGTGGCAATAGAGCGATAAAAAAGCGACTGCTTAAGGAATTCAAGGAATTTTAAGGCAAGAGAAAGAGCATACAGTTTTAGGATAACGTGAGTTCAACGAAGGATAGGCTGAATAGATACGTGGCTAAGGCTTAGACTCCAAATATCATCTGATCGCCCATTCCTTCGGGGGCAGCGAACAGATTTCATTAATGAAAACTCCCACTGTGGTTGTGCGAAGTCTATGGTAACCATAAACTTGCTGTTACGTCTAAAAGTTATGGGTAAAGTTTGCTGATGCATAACTTTTGAATGGAGCTAAGCGGATTCGAACCGCTGGCCCCCTCAATGCCATTGAGGTGCGCTACCAACTGCGCTATAGCCCCCTATCGTAGCTTTTCTATAATGCCTTAAATTCTAGCAATTCGTCAAGTAGCCTTTAGGGAACTCAATACAATGAGCAGGGGTGCTGACCCATTTGGCTGACATAGCCCATATAGCTGTTCATTAAGAAATAAACGACCAACATAGCAGCTGCGGATAACGCCACTAAGGTGCCAGCCAGCATCAACGAAAATTCCTGACTCTCAAATGCCTCTTGCATCAGGTGCAGCGACCAAGCAACTAAGGCAACGTCAAAAATTAAAATACCAATCAGCATAAGTTAATGATTTTTAACACTCGTCCTTATTCTAATATAGGCAACTCAGTGGTCTGGTGCCACACTGCAAGAGCGACGTCTATACAAAGGCATAGTTAATTACACTACAGTAACCGCACTGGAACTTGGCGCTCCGTTAAGTAAGTTTTGATTTCGGTAACACTGAGTTGTCCGTAATGCAGGAGAGAAGCTAGTAGTGCTGCCTCTGCTTTGCCCTCAGTTAGGGCATCATAAATGTGAGCGCAGTTACCAGCTCCCCCAGAGGCAATGACTGGAATTTGCACCTGTTCGGCAATGGTGCGCGTAAGCTCTAAATCGTAACCAGCTTGGGTTCCATCTGCATCCATACTGGTAACAAGCAGTTCGCCCGCACCGCGTTTCTCAACTTCTTTTGCCCAAGCGATCGCATCCTTGCCAGTATTCTCCCGTCCTCCCCGCACGTAAACATCCCAGCTTGGATGAATGGGATCGTGTCGCCGCCGCGCATCAATTGCTACAACAATACACTGGTTCCCGAAGCGCTCACTTGCCCGATTAATCAAATCTGGTTCGCGTACCGCAGCCGAGTTAATGCTGACCTTATCAGCTCCTGCTCTTAATAAAAGTTTAATACTTTCTAAGGATTGAATCCCTCCACCTACAGTCAAGGGGATGAATACCTGCTCAGCTGTGCGATAGACAACATCAATCATGATATTTCGGGCTTCGTGAGTTGCGGTAATATCCAGAAACACCAACTCATCTGCACCAGCGTCATTATAAGCTTGCGCTAATTCTACTGGATCGCCCGCGTCCCGAAGATCAACAAAGTTAACCCCTTTGACTACCCGACCAAGCTTCACATCCAGACAAGGTAAGATTCGTTTAGCTAGCATGAGTGCGCCCTCCGCTCCTAGTGTCATGATAATGAAAGCTTATTTAATCTAATCGTTTTCTGCCTCTCTGTCGTGGTGGGGTTTTCAGAATAGATTTTTGATCATGGCCATAATTTCTTCTAGACAACAATCTCAAGAACCCAACGGGAAACCACCTAAACCTGGCAAACCTAATTTTCCTCAGACTCCGTCAGCAGGAGACCTTTTGCAACCAACAGCTGCTCCGGATGAGCAGGATAAGCATGAAGAAGGTCTCAGACCCCAGCGGCTAGCTGATTATATCGGGCAAAAAGACCTAAAGGAAGTCTTGGATATTGCCATACCGGCAGCTAAAGGAAGAGGGCAATCACTAGATCACCTACTGTTGTGTGGCCCGCCTGGACTGGGAAAAACCACCATGGCCCTGATTCTAGCTACGGAAATGGGTACGAGCTGCAAAATCACTACAGCACCAGCCTTGGAAAGACCCCGCGATATTGTGGGTTTGCTGATGAATCTCCAGCAGGGGGATGTCTTGTTTATTGACGAAATCCATCGCTTGAGCCGGATGACGGAAGAACTGCTTTACCCAGCAATGGAGGACTTCCGCATAGATATTACCATCGGCAAGGGCTCTACTGCCAAAACACGCAGTCTGGGATTGCCGCCTTTTACTCTTGTAGGCGCAACCACAAGGGTGGGATCTCTAACTTCGCCCCTGCGCGATCGCTTTGGTTTGATTCTACGTCTGCGCTTTTACGAGCTAGATGAACTCACTCAGATTGTGCTGCGTACCGCTGAAATTCTTGCAACTCCTACCACTAAAGATGGTGCCCAAGAAATTGCCCGTCGCTCCCGTGGCACACCCCGGATTGCCAACCGGCTGCTGAAACGGGTGCGGGACTATGCCCAGGTAAAAAAAGCTGGTGATATTAACCAGGAAGTAGCAGCACAAGCCCTAAAAGTTTTTAACGTAGATCCTCTGGGTTTAGATGGGACAGATCGCTTAATGCTGAAAGCAATTATTGAACGATTCAGAGGAGGGCCAGTGGGATTGGATGCTGTTGCTGCGATTACTGGCGAGGATGCCCAAACCATTGAGGATGTTTACGAACCCTATCTGATGCAGATTGGCTTTTTGCATAGAACACCTCGTGGTCGTGTTGCCACCCCAGCAGCTCGTCAGCATTTAGGGTATGAGTAGGGACAAGGAATACTTTATGGCACAAATATTGGCGAAAACTCTTCCCAATCCAAAATTCAAAATCTAACATCCAAAATTGATATGATTCGCTGGATTCTAAGTTTACTGAGCGTACTTCTGGTTTTGGCCTCTGGCTTGATTAATATCCCGTCTGTGATGGCTCAAAGCCTGCCGAATAACTTAACTCAAGAGCAGCTACAACAGATAGGTAGCCTGCGAGAGAAAGCTTTTACCGCTACCAATAAAGGTGACTTTGCCATAGCTGAAGATTACTGGACTCAGCTGATTGAGCTACTACCAGATAACCCAGTTGCCTGGAGCAATCGAGGAAATTCTAAGGTTAGCCAGAATAAACTGGAAGAGGCGATCGCCGACTTCAATAAAGCGGTTGAACTTGCACCGAATGCTCCAGATCCCTATCTTAATCGGGGAACTGCCTTGGAGGGATTGGGTCGATACTCAGAGGCGATCGCTGATTATAATCGGGTGCTGGAACTAGATCCGAAAGATCCTGCCGCCTATAATAATCGTGGGAATGCAGAAGCTGGATTGAGACAGTGGGAGGAGGCAATCGCCGATTACAGCAAAGCGTTTGATTTAGCTCGTGACTATGCTTTTGCCCGTGCCAACTACGCCCTTGCTCTCTATCAAACTGGCAAAGCTGAAGTGGCGGTGCGCACAATGCGGAACTTAGTACGCAAATACCCTAACTTCGCTGATATGCGAGCAGCTCTCACCGCGACCTTGTGGGAACAAGGAAAACGTGGCGAAGCCGAGAGTAATTGGGTTGCAGCTGTGGGATTGGACACACGATACAAAAACCTGGACTGGGTGAAGAAAGTCCGCCGCTGGCCTCCGGTCATGGTTGCTGCTTTAGAAAAGTTTCTGAAGCTGCAATAGACCTAAATTTAGGTGCTGTTACCTAAAATGCTCACAAGCTTTCCAAATTAATGTAGCCAGTTAATTCTAGCAGCAATCTTTAACTATCTTTGTCAATCCTTGAAGCGCTTGTTATGACTACCGATCATGAAACTGGAAGAAACATCAACAAATTGCCTTTCTTAGTTATATTTGGGATTGTGGGAATGAATATTTGTTTACTTCCAAGTCTGCAAAATCAAGCAGTGGCAGCCTGTGCAATCACCATACCGCCAGTAGCAACATCCCCGCCAATCATCAATCCGCCGATCACCGTGCCGCCAGTCCCAGTAGCTCCAGCAATTACCAGTCCTACCGTGCCTTGTGTGTGAGGCGATCGCCCCAAAGACCACGGACAAACAACTTGAAAAACCTCCAACTTAAGTGTGTAGTTGCATAACATAATGAGCAAGCCGAAGAGGTGCGGTAATATAGACGGTTGTACAGTTCAGCAAAAGCCTGGGATTTCCATAGGAGGTGTGATTGTCGAGGTTTATCTTAAAGGTTCTCTGGCTAGAAGAGAACGTGGCACTAGCAGTTGACCAAGTTGTGGGCAAAGGAACTAGCCCTTTGACTTCTTACTTTTTCTGGCCTCGAAATGATGCCTGGGAACAGCTAAAAAATGAGCTAGAAGCCAAGCACTGGATTTCTGAGACGGATCGCATTGAGTTGCTCAATAAGGCAACCGAAGTGATTAATTACTGGCAAGAGGAGGGCAGACGCCGTCCGATGGCTGAAGCTCAGGCTAAGTTTCCAGAAGTTGCTTTTGTAGGGAGTACCTGAGAAACAATGAGAAATTAAGAATTAGAATAGAAATTATTTTATTTTTAATTTCTTCTTGCTACGCTCTCCTGATCTTGTTTTTACAGCCGCTTGCGATCAGCTGATTTGTAAAACTAGTTGCTACAGTTCAAACTGAATTAAAGAGTCTGACGAGAGTACAAAGTTTTTTTCCTGTACTCATTTTGCCTAGAATCTCCTCGGGTAGAAACCGGAGAGATTCTAAGCAGATGTTGTTCCGGGGGCTACAAGCCCTCAGAGCAACTATTTCGATAGGCTTTCTTAAGAGAAGAGTATATGAAGGAAAAACTGACGTCTACAGAGCCATCAATGCCGCGATATCCGGCACTTGATGGCTGGCATCAGTATTCTATGCCAGAGCTTGATTACCGTTTACAACTGCTGCTAGGGTCTTCTATAAACTTGCAATTTGCTATATCTAATGCACATTGTAAGAGTCTGGCGATCGCTGATCCCCTAGAGCCGAATCTTTAGCGGGGAACTCCTTGGATTACAGGGCGGACTGTTGTGCCATCAAAAGGTTCTGCACTACCCTGCCAATTAAAGTCATTAATCCGCAAACTCAAGGAACCGATGGCTAAAGTAGGGTTATAGCGCAGGATGAGATCGTAAGTGCGGCGGCTGTATTCCAGAATGTAGTCAGTACTAAGTGCCCTCCCAGTATCTAAGTTGAAGGAAGTCTGGAAACCGACACGAATTGGGCCGTAAAGTTGCTGAGTGATGCCACCAGACAGAACTTTGTTATCGACTTGGCGGTCAAAGAGGAAGGGTGAGGAACCAACACCGACGACTTGAGAGTACGAGATATTAAAGCCGGTATAGTCTAAAAAAGGCCGAGAAAAATGACCGAATTGTCCTTGCAGCCCAATGTTACCACTTAGGGATGACTGGCTATCACCACTGCTGTAACCAGTAGCAACGCCAACGACACTGCTACTCAGTAGCAAGTAGGGAACAACAGGCACTGGAGTGTAGTGCAATCCCTCATTAGCTGTAGCAGGCAAAGCTTGACCCTGCCAAAGTGAAAAGCCACGGCTGAGGATGGCAACACCTTGATAGCGAGCTAGGTTGATGCGATCATTTGTCCGGTTTGGTGATAGCAGGTCTAGTCGGTCTGTAGTAGCGTTAATGTACTGAATGCCCGCTTGGTAGTTTAGGCTGATGCCTGTTTTCCCTAGGGGAATTGCGGGAGGAGAAGAGATCACAGCGCCCAAACTCTGCTGCACGGTTTGGAATCCCAGGGAGCCGTTATACAGGCGATCGCGGTAGCTATATTCTAGGGCGAGGGTGTGGGGGAGGGTGGTGCCAATGACCTGGTTCAGCCGCAGACTCGCTCGCGTCTTGTTTTCCAAATCCGTGGGATCGAGGGTGAGAAATTCCGTTCGTCCCCTGATCGTAGTGCGTGGGCTGAGGGTGGCATCAAGTCTGCCTAAGAAACCGAAATCTGATGGGGAGAGGAACGTGCCTTGCTTGATTCCCCTCTGGATAAAATACTGCGGTGTCACGCTCAATCTCGCTTGAGGCGAGCTAAACACTGTATATGGTATTTGGGCAAAAAATCCACCTCGGTCGGTAGCGTCATACCCAAAGCTAATCAAAGCTGGTTCGCGAGGACGCTGATCGATCACTCGCCGATCTTGGAATATTGGTAACGACAAACCCTGATCGAAAACTATGCGGGAGTGGGTCGTAGTCAGCTCACTCACCAGAGGCTGAAGCTGCCGAAACCTAGCTGTATCTGCTCGTAACTCTAACTCTGGTGGTGAAAAGGGGTCGTTAGTAATCCGAATATTAGTTGCGCGCCAGCCTTCAGAGTCAAAATCTACTCGTTCGGCTTGAAAGCGGAAGTGGTTAACACTAACATTTTTTTGTGCAGGTCCAGTGGGCAGGTACTGAAAGTTTCGGCCACTACCAAACAGAAACGTATAGCCGCCTGGGTAGGTTACTTGTTGTAGGGGTTGATCCACGAGGATGCGATCGCTCAACGGTCGAGAAAGCACCGTTGCCGGTCCCACTGAGGTGGGTGAGATGGGGTTAAAGTCTGTACCAGTTCTGGCTTGGATAATCTCGCCACTAGCTCTCAAGACAGTGCCGTGATCTTGGGCAAAGTAATACTCGAGGCGATCTCCCCGCAGTATCTGCTGTCCTCGCCTTAAGGCTACATTACCCTCGGCCACTAGAACGCGATTGGGCAAGCTTATTTGTGCGCGGTCGGAATCCACCACCCCATTCTGAAGCCGGATTAAGACATTGCCTTCTGCTGTAATAATTTGTCTATTTACGTCGTACTCCTGCCGATCTGCGGTTAATTCCACAACACCTCCGAGACCAGATGGTGTGATGGGCTTGACGGGCGGAGTTTTTTGACCTGTACCCGATGGCTGTGGTTGCACGGGTGGATTTTGAGGTTGAGGGGTTGGTGGGGGAGCAACCTGCGGTATTTGTAGTGGTGGTGGTGGACTTTGCGGTTGAGGGTTCTGTGAAGGAACTTCTTGTGGTTCTATTTGGGGAACAACCGTTGGTATCTGTTGCGGTGGTGGACTTTGCGGTTGAGATGTTGGTAGGGGAACACCTGCCGGTAGCTGTTTTGGTGCCATCTCCTGCTTTTGCAGTGGCTGCTCCGACCAAGTGGGAGCCTGAAAATCAAACTCTCTAACTGCTCCTCCTCGCTCTTGAGTCAACAGACGA
This sequence comes from uncultured Microcoleus sp., assembly GCA_964657555.1. Classification (GTDB taxonomy): domain Bacteria; phylum Cyanobacteriota; class Cyanobacteriia; order Cyanobacteriales; family FACHB-T130; genus CAZZWA01. The sequence goes on along the minus strand of CAZZWA010000247.1, from coordinate 896 downwards.
GTGACGGCTGGAGGTTTGATCTTTCCCTCCCCTGAACCTAATGATGCTGTTTTCTGTTGTTGGTTATTTTCCCACTTACCACTAATTTCGCCCTCTATTGTCGGTAGTTCCTGATCCTGACTACTGACAGCAGATTCCTGAATTTTGCTGCCTATGGAAACAGGGCCACCTAGCAGGGCTGCACTCTTAGCCGCTTTTAAGGGCGAAGGCTCGGGTGCAAACGTTTCTGGCGGTGTCTGATTTGGAATGGCTGTAGTTTCTAGAGCCTTGTTAGATACCGAGACTGGCGTTTGAGTTGAGAAGCGACATTTAGCCTCTCTACATTGGGGTGTAACAGGTGTCTTAGGCGGTAAGTTTTCGATAATTGCGGGCGGTTTAGGCGGCTGGACTGGGTAGGGCATCTTTTAACAACAGGGCTCAAACTGACAGCTCCCAGCCTGTCCTCAACCGCATTGAAGAGTTGAAGGGCAAGGCATGCCTCGCCCCACAACAATTGAGTGCGAAGCGATCGCTGTCTATTCCAGATCCCGCCGGTTTGGTGTCCGGGCAGGATCGTTTGACAAGAATCCAAACACGAACAGTAGCACGAAGAAGGCGACAACGATATATACAACAATCTTGAGGGTGAGCATATCAATATCTCCAGACGGGAATGACTCAATGTTGCTGCCTTAAAGGCGAGACAACCTTCTCATAATACCGAAATATTACTTCATTTTTGACTGAGGATTTTCTGATTGCTTTCACTTCAAGATCAAACCTACTAGTTATTGAGTAACCGGCAGGGCACGATATCTGTCGTTCAGGCTTTCCCTCGTTATGACGCTTGCTGGTGATCGGAGGTTTCCCAAAACACTTATTGCGCGCTGACACTCACAAGGGCGAACAATAACCGC
>CAZZWA010000246.1:0-8853 GCA_964657555.1 uncultured Microcoleus sp. | reverse complement strand
ATCGGGATAGGGCAATACTTAAGAAAGGAGAGTACGAGCGCACTGCATTGGCGTTAGCCCAAGAGATTGGGGGATTACAGCAGCGGATTAAAGAACTAGAGGCAGAGAATTTCAAGTGGAAACAGCAGGCGGATCAACTGCGTGACCTTCCCCTAGAGGATGTGGCGTGGCATTTGGGGCTTGACCGCGACCAACAAGGAAGATGGAAAGGAGCAGAACACATCATTAATATAGATGGGGAAAAGTTCTACGATTTTTCCCCATCTGTACAAAAGGGTGGCGGCGGCGCTATTGACTTGGTGATGCACGTCAATGAGTGTAACTACAAGCAGTCAGTAGCCTGGTTACATGAGCGGTTTGGGTCAGATATAACGCAACGCGCTGCCGCTCACTATGCCAGGGAGAAAGTCGGTCCGATTGTCCAAGAGGAACCGACCCCCCAGTTTGTCCCACCCCCAAGCTTGGAGAAAAACTGGCTCTCGGTACACAACTACCTAACCCAAAAACGCGGACTGCCTCATGCACTGGTACAGGCTGCTCATGATCAAGGGCTGATTTATGCGGAGTCACGGCAGAATGCTGTCTTTCTCATGCGATCGCTCTCAGGTGAACTCAATGGTGCTTTACTACGAGGGACCAGGGGTGAGAAAAACGAGTTCATGGGATATGCTTTGGGCACTAAGCGTACTGATGGATGGTTTCATTTACGCTTGGGTGGGCAACCAGATGATGAGATCCAAAAGGTAGTCATCTGTAAATCCCCTATTGATGTCCTCTCTTTTGCAGTATTGGAGATGGAGGCGAAAAAGGGGATACTCCAGGATTCGACAATGTATCTGGCAGCAGATAGCCTCTTGTGCTTGCCCCTAAAGTTCCTTGAGAATAGACCCAAGGTCGTAGCAGCGCTGGGTAATGATGCAGCAGGTCTAGAGATGGCGCGGACCATTAAGCTTGTCCTGCCCCAAACAATAATATTGCAACCAAGAGCATTGGATTGGAATGAGGAACTACGCTCATACCAGGCGTTGAAGGAAAAACAGCACAACTCGGGAAAGCATCGGGGATTGGCACTCTAGGGGGTAAATGAGCAACCGTGCTCCCAAGTTACGCACTTGCCAGTCAATAACTTGAAGTAGGTAAGTGGGCGATAGGGTTTTCAGAGTGTTACAGGCGCTTTCGTTGGACTCACCCCAATACGGCAGGGCGCAACTGGAAACCGCTGCGCTCGAATAGGCGGTGTCTGCCACTGCCAACCGATAGACCTTGGGGTGGTGGCCACATTGGATGCAGGCAGCGGCAGAAACTCCGCTACCGCCGCCTATTCGTTTCCAGTTGCTGGGCAAGCGGGTTGGGGCAAATAAAAAGTCCGTTGGGACGCTCTTGTGATTCTAGGGGCAAATCCGGGGACATTTTGTCAATGATGAATTGTATAACCAAAGAATTTAAAGCGGATTAAATCGCTTTCTGAAAGGGGCTTTTTTTGATAGTCACATAGCGACTCTTAGATTTCAGACCCTTCAATTGGTACAGTTTTCTGACAGGTGATCAATTCCTTAACGTAACTTAGAGCACCACTGCTTATTTCACCCCCACCCCTACAATTTGTGTGATTCCTCGCCGTTTTCTAAGAGTCAAGGCTTGCACAGTAAGTTAGAAAGCCCCTCAGACCCTCCATGATTACTTGAATTTTTATGAGCCACCTGATAAAGGTGTCTGCGGTGGCGGAAAAAATTTCGGGCGCTCTCCAGTACCTAACTGCCAACCCGTAAGTTGAACGAGGTATTTGTCTTCAGTCAGTCTTTGTGCTTCAGCCTGCCGTTTCAAATTGGTAGGGGAAATGTCCAGGCGGCGCATGATTTCAGTTTTGCTCAAACCCTCTCTGGCTTCTTTGACAGTGTAGGTGAACTTGTCCCCATTGATACTGGTGTTTTCTGCTAGATACTCTTCTACGCCACTAGCGAGGCTCCTGGCACCTGCAGCAATGAGGGACGAGCGCAACTGCTGCATTTGTTGTTCAAGCACAGCAAGCCGCGAAGGGAGATTTTCTTCTTCAAGGGCATCAACTCTGGGGGCAAGGTCAGTGTCTCCTAGAGGGCGACCGTCTTTTTTAAGGAAGTGTTCTACTATCAGCGATACTGCTTGAGAGACTGAGCGCTGGTAGTTGTCATCCATCCAAACCTTAAGTTGATCATGCACGGACTTGGGCAAATAGGTTGTGATTTGTAGGCTTTTTTTATCGGCTGAATCCATACCTTGAAGGCACTGTTATTTAATGTTTAAGCAATGTACAAATACTTTAACTTACTTGATTAAAGCATTATTTTTGCTGCTTCACTATTTAAAATTCATGTAAAACTAATGTTAAATACTTTACTAAAACATTACTTAATACTGCTGCAAGCGTCTTTAACAAATTGCCTAAACGTTAATAAGCATGGCTAAAACATCAATGTTACTGCTAATCCATGTACATGCAGTGTGAAGTAAATATGAAATACATGACAGTAGCATTATAAATAATTTTAAGTGGGAAATGCTTGCAGAGTCTTGATCACAGATAAGATCCTGATGATGAAGTTTAAGCCTTTTTTACTGAAGGAGCGAGCAGCGTAAACCGACGAACAGGGCGCCCTATCTTTGGGATATATGAGAAATTTCGGCATCACCGTGGTGACCCCAATTTCTAGGTGTGGTGTTTTGGGTGTCGTCAACCTCCTTGTCAGTCGATTGCCGACACCCTCGCGTTAGTGGAATTAAACTAAGACGAAAATATCACCCCGGAAAGTATACTAGCCGCAAAAAATCCTACTACTTGGAATAAATTAATGGCAGATAGTAAGGCAGTGCTGTCGGTATGGTTGAGGAAAAAGTAATCGCGATTATTAAAAACTCAGTCCATGAATGTTCGCGGACGGCTTTCGCGCACGAACATCACCCACCTAAGTATGTTATAGTGGTAAAATACCGTTTTTTTACTCGGCTTGACTGTATTTCCGGCTAAAGGAAATTGGCAGGGGGAGGATAATGGCGGCGAAGGCAGTGATGAAATTTACAAAGTTGGTCGGGGCGAAGGCAGGGCAATCGTGGGGTTAGCTTTTTTTACAAGCCGCGATCGCCAACCAATAGGCTGAAAACGGCATTGAGCCGAGATAGCTGTATATGAGAGCGTTTAAATGTCGTCAAAGCTCCATTTGACGACCACCAGTAGCTTTATAATCCGAAATATCGCATAGTCAATGTGTATAACAGCTTGAGTACAAACATCTAGCCTGACAAGCTATGCCACAAGACTATTCCGGTCAAGATCTCCGAGGACACTCCTTTAAAGGTAAAGACCTTACGGGGGCAAACTTTAGCGGTGCGAATGTGACAAAGGCAAATTTTACCAACGCTACTTTAAGAGAAGCTAATTTTACCAACGCTATTTTAGAAAATGCAGTTATTAAAGGCGCAGATTTTACCCGATCTATCCTTAAAAATGCTAACTTAAGTGGTGCTAAAGCAGGACTACCACTGTATAGAGTAATTGGGTTGCTCATATTATTATTTCTCTTAGCAGTATTATCAGGATTTACCTCCGAGTACGTTATAGATGCATTGTATGGTTTGTGTAAATCTGAAAGCGGCTTTAAGGAAAAAGTGTCTGGTGTTTCTACGTTATTGGTGCTTATATTTTTCTTTGTTTTTACTATTTATAAAGGTTTATACCCATCTCTACACATATCAATCTTTGTTAGTGCAAGCGTTAGTTCTTTTATTACCGCTATAATTAACGTCTTTGGAAGTAATAATAGCGGCGGTGTTTCATTTGCAGGTGTTGTCTCAGCAGCGATTATTAACGCAGGCATTGTTGATAGTGCAAGCATTATTCTAGGTATCACTAAACTTAATATTTGTAATTCTTTTGTCTTGACTTTTATTTTCGGTTTGGCAGCTTTTTCAGGTGTAATTGCAATCCCGATAATAATAAGAATTATTCCGAGTTATATTTTTCAGGTCCCTCAAAAAAAACCTGAGAATATTATTTTGTATCTTATGGTAACAGGCTTAGTTATCATCTTTATTATGTTATTGAGTATTCATATTGCTCGCAAGGCGAGGATAGGAGATGAAAGATTTACCTTAATTCATAAAATATCTATTGTTTTTGCTGCTACAGGTGGAACTAGCTTTCGTAAGGCAAATTTAACAGAAGCTAACTTTACAGGCGCTATCCTTCAAAACGTAGATTTAAGAGAAGCAGATCTGATAAAAACTTATTTTAACAACGTAAAAGGTCTTGATAGCGTTCGCTCTGGTGAAAGTTATCTTCAAATCCCACTAGTGCGTCAGGTATTAGTTTCAAGAAATGGTGTGGATAAAAATTTTGACCGTCAAGACCTACGAGGTATCAATTTTAAAGGAGCTAATTTGGTAGATGCTAGCTTTATAGGCGCAGATTTAAGTGACGCAAACCTGCAACATGCAGATTTATCCAGAGCAAAGTTAGTACAAACACAACTAGATGGAACTAACTTCATAGGAGCTACTCTCACTGGAGCCTATATTGAAGACTGGGGCATTACCAAACAAACCAAATTTGAGGAAAGAAAGGACTGTAGCAAGGACAATACTAAATTTAATACAGTGCGGTGTGATTACATTTATATGCGGCTTCCCACAAAAGGTAATCCTGAGCCTTATCGCCAACCGGATAATAGAGAAGAAGTATTTGCTCCTGGGGACTTTGGAGATTTTATCAAGCCAATTGTCGATACTCTTATCCTTTACCATAATCAAGGGGTAGACCCCCGTGCTATTGCAATTTCATTTAAACAGTTAGCTGAGAATCACCCTGATGCAGAATTACAAATTGTGGCAATGGAGAAACGGGGTGAAGATAAGTTTTTACTTCGTGCTAAGACATCTCCAAATGCTAATAAAACTCAACTGAATCAAGAATATTTTGAAAAATATAATCAAGTTAAAGCGTTACCAGAAACCGAATTACAACAATTGATAGCTGAAAAAGATAGCAGAATTCGTAGTCTAGAGAATTTTGTAGGAACGGCTATGCAACGTCCTAGCTTTTATGCAGAATCTTATCATAATCAAGGAAATACTATGTCAGAAGCATCCAAGTACAACCTAAATAATCCTAAATTTGGTGGTGGTTTTTCAGGAGATGAAGGCACTACCATAGGTGGAACTTTAAATGACTATTCATCAAATATCGATTACTCATCAAAACAAAATTTAGCTGAAGCCGCATTAGAGATTCAGCAACTATTGACTCAACTACAGAATCAAGGATATAGCCAAGAACAAGCCCAACAACAAGCCGCTCAGGATTTAGCTAAGAAAGCTGATAAAGACCCCACAGTTTTAGGGAAGCTGGTTAAGTGGGGGCAGTCCTTGGGTAATACTGCTGCCAACACCACTGTTACTGAAGCTGCAAAAGAGGTTTTCAAGATAGCTTTAAGACTGTCGGGCATACCGATTCCTTAGATGTTTAGTGTCATGTAGTACGGCTGCTAATCTTTACTGTGCGGCTGTTTCACAGAGATGTCGTCCAACATTAATTTGACGACATTTCAAGCCAGTGATTGAGTCCAGAGTCCGGGCGTTCGCTTTGCGAGTGCAATTAGGGCGCACTTACAGCTATCTCGGTGCGATCCCGAGTGGAATTGCGTAAGCACTCATACGATTAAGCCCGTGCCACTTATTGTAAAGTTTTGCCAGATCGGAGTGGATGTGCGCCCAAGTTAGCAGTTTGAATCGGCGGCGAGGGTGGTGATGAAGTTAAGCTTGTAAATAATTTACAATTAGTAGGTTGACAGATCGCTTGGAAATGCAAAATGGTCACTGTCTATTTGAAGAATGGGGAAGATGTCCAGATGCCGCCAGAACATCTGGAAGACTTTATTTATGCAAATAAAGATAAGATTGAAACTCGCAAACATCAACGCCGAGGGGTGCGACGGGGAGATGTACCTAGCAATGATACTGCTACTAGCACTAGCACTAGCAGTAGATAATCACTGGTACATTAATCTCTTGCCCATTAAAATCTCGTGCATCTAGCTGTTCAAGGCTAACTGCATAAAATACGTCGCAATAATTGAACTTCCTGTACTCAGTTTTTGGGTCGTCACTGGGATGGAGGATGTATTCTTCTTCTTTCCCTAAATCAACATAAACGTACATTCCCTGTTTCCCCCGATAAAGACCATCAACCCAGCCGTTCGATTCAGCGGCATTAAATTCATCGCGAGTAACTTTTATTCTTAGAATCATAATTATAAAAATTTAGTATATAAAAAAACCAAAAAAGCCTACACAAAGGAGAATTGAACCAGCTAATTTTAGGACTGGCAGCAACTCAAAAATGCGTAGACTTTGTATCTAAGATAGCACACATCTTAACTGTGTTGTGTAGGCTAACGGGAATTTCTGCATTAACACAAGTGCTGTAAATCATCGTCAAAGTGCGCTTATGTGCATAGCACTGCTATCGTCGGGGACAACATCTAAATATCGACTAGTTGTAGCTACGTTGTCATGTCCCAATGTTTGTTTTACCAAGCCAATATGGGGTCGAGCCGAGATCCGTGTAAAATAGTGCCACTTCGCTGGAAATCCTTACTCTGTATAGATTTTAGCTGTAGTAGTTTTTGCCGGGGTGATGTCCGCTAATTGCCATTAGCAGATGCAAATCCACCCAAAAAAGGGGTTTTATTTCTGCTAATGCTCCTCAAAACCCCTAAAAATGATGTCAGAAGAATGTAAGTGGCACTATTTTTTACATATCTCGGCTCGACCCCTAAAGCGATCGCATGATTCATACTTTGATTCAGCAACGGCAGAAATTGGGAGAGGCGAGGGTCTAACACGTACCAGAATCAGCCAGCCCTATTACAACGAATACTCGACTTGGAACACAGATCAACAAAACAAGGGCTGGCTGATTCTAGCGGGGACAATGCGTCGGATTCTGACTGTTCTGGTATAAAATCTATTGAGTCAGGGATTATGTTTTTTAACTGCTGCAATTTTGATGAAATCTACAATTTTGGCAGTTTTTGATTTCTTTAATCAGAAATTTGGCTCTTGGTGTCGTGTCACGCAAGTACGCTCACTTGCGGTAATTAGTTAATTAGAGGCTATTTAATCAATGAAAAGCTTTTTTGCTCAAGCCGCAGCGCAGGTAGCGACTAGTTTAACACTCTGTGCGACTTCCATCGTTGCTTCTACTAATCTGGCTCAAGCTGCTGATTTAACATTTAACTGGAAGGGTGAAGCCGGTTATTCGGTTTCTGGCTCATTCAGCTATGATGAAACCACTACCCCAGCCATAATTTCCGAAAGTGGTGCAGGATCTACAAAAGCTTTGGAGTCACTATCAATTTCTTTTTTCAATCCATCACAGCAATTGATTGGAAGTGGTTTGGAGGTTGTTAATGGTGTATCTAGCAATCAGGCTTTCGAGTTTAACTTTGACACGACTACAGGCAATTTCTTTGGGGCTTTTGATGTAGGGACTGGTACTGGCATAGGTGATGTTTTTATTAGCAATGTTGAAGCTCCCGGTGGGATATTCATCTCTCCAGGACAGACCTATTATCTTTACCAAAATGTTACACCAGACAATGGTCAATTACTCGATTCGAGTACGAATCGAGTTAAAGCATCTGCGGTTCCTGAACCGACAACAGTTTTGGGAATCCTGGTAGTTGGCATGTTGGGTGTTGCACTCAGCAGCAACAGAGTTGCATTCTTCTCAAGGAAGCCAAAGAAAATTTAGAAGGCTGTGCTTACAAATATATGACTTGTATGTAAGCTCACATCTTGCACCTCCCTTGTGGAAGGGTAGGGTGGGCACTGCTCACCCTACGTAATCATCAGCTTTCTGTAGCTCTGATTTTTGCAATAAGACGTTGGTGCAAGATCTGAGTCTATCCCAAATCTTCAATCTGGGGTTTTCGTAGCAGCGGAACAAAGAACGTCGTTAAGGCTGAAAATCAAGCTCTGTAAGGAATTAGTCCCTGTTATCAGAAGTAATTACATCCTCCAAATCAGTGCCATTCAACGCATTATGGGGTCGAGCCGAGATATGTAAAAAATAGTGCCACTTACATTCTTCTGACATCATTTTTAGGGGTTTTGAGGAGCATTAGCAGAAATAAAACCCCTTTTTTGGGTGGATTTGCATCTGCTAATGGCAATTAGCGGACATTAGAATCCTGAAGCGTAGTACAGCGAAAATGTATATAGGGTGAGCCTTTCCGGCGAAGTGGCACTATTTCACACGGATCTCGGCTCGACCCCTATTACTGCCCAGATTGCGATAAAAGTTTCCAAGTTGAGCCGAAACTTAGAGATAGGAGGAATGATAATAGCGATATAATAGAAAAATAATATTCCGTTTTTATCTCATTTTCAGTAAAGTTATCTTTTTACTGGTAATAGCACGCTAAAGACCAGTATTTTGGTACAAAATGCTGTGAGCGAAGTTATGAAACAGTTTTACGCCTTTTTAAATAAAATATTAGTTGGGAGGTAATCCTAACTTTTTACGAAATTCTTGGTCATAGATTGCTCGCTGCCAATTCTTGGCTTGCTTAACTTGTTCTGGCGTTAAATATTTGGCTTTTCTCAGGTCGGTACATATAGTTCTCTCGCTAAATTTTAAACAGCCAAATTGAGCATCTTTAAGGTCAGCATTAAGGAGGTTAGCACCATTGAGGTTGGCACGACTGAGGAAGGCACTATAGAGCTTGGCATTTCCGAGGTTGACATTATAGAGGTTGGCACGATTGAGGTTGATATGATTGAGCTCAGCACGACTGAGGTTGGCATCTTTAAGGTCAGCAC
>CAZZWA010000245.1:5506-8921 GCA_964657555.1 uncultured Microcoleus sp. | reverse complement strand
TATGAGGCTGTTGCTCTGCGGAGATCGCCTTAATTCGCGCCTTAGTTGCTTCCCATACCTCTGGACTGGGCTTGGTTATCGCCCAAGCAGCACGTTCCATTAAGCGATCAGACCAAGCACTCATTTTTGGGTAGTCACCTAAAGACACCCCCAGACTAGGAAACCAAGGCACTACAGTCCCAGCGACGACTTCTGCTAAGGTGAGATGCTCACCTCCAAAGTAGGGGCGATCGCCTAGGAGACGTTCAAAGAAGGTCAGCACAGTGGCTGATTTCTGTTTTGCCTGCTCCAGCTTCTGCGGCTCTATTTCGGCACCACCCAATATCTGGTAGGATAGCGGTAGCATGGCAGGCATGAGTTCACTAACTGTCACCATTTCCACCATGCGCACAGTTGCTCTAGCCTTAGCATCAATAGGCAGAAGGGCAGGCGTGGGGTATTTTGCCTCCAAGTAATCTAGGATAGCTAAGGTCTCCACAACGCTAAAGCCTTCATCTACCAAGACTGGAACGTGATGGAAGGGGTTAAGCACTAGGAACTCTGGTTGGAACTGTTCGCCATTGAGATGATTAATTGACACTAGCTCAAACGGAATCTCTTTTTCCAGGAGTGCAATCCACACGCGACGAGAGTTGGGAGATGTGGGAGAGTGATAAAGTTTCAGCAAGAGAAAACTTCCTGTTTTAGGTCTTGTGGGAGCTATGTTTTTCAGAACTGACTCCCACGCTTCTACAGGGGGAACCCAGTCTCCCTGTTAGCTACTCTGAATGAGTCTCTGGCAAAAGTCAAGTCAAGAGAATCATTGCCGAATTTGTCACGACTCAGCTCTCACTCAATATGGATCAAGACTTTTCTGGTCAAAATCTTGCGGGTCGCTCCTTTGAGGGGCTTGACCTTACTAGAGCTAACTTTAGCCACGCTGATATCCGCAGCACAAATTTCACGAACGCCATTCTGGTGGATGCCAATTTCACTCGTGCCAAAGCTGGAGTACAAGGGCGACCGACACTTTTAGCCCTATTCGGATTTCTAGCAATTTTAGGAGCAGTCGTTTCAGGACTTGCTGGGACTTTGGGCACCGTCACTCTTGTGACTCAACTCAATAAGCAATCAACTCAAATCACTCTGGATAGCACGGTAATTGTGATCGTTTTGGCCTTACAGTTGCTAGTTGATTTTGCTGTCTTGCAGACGCGGCGCAATCGGTTTTTTGTATTGCTTGGGTTAACTATAGTGGTGCTTTCAATTGCTCTGGGAATTGGGCAGTCGGATAGTGCTTTGGGTTGGCAGGCATCTGCCATCTTTGTGACGACTTTAGCCGTGGATGTTGTGCTGTTTATGTTGGGAGCGATCGCTTGGGCAACATACTTTACAGTATCCTGGATTGTTGCTAAGACTTGGCTGCTCACGCTCATTGCTGCTGGAGTGATGGTTGCAGTGACTTGTGGCGCGACGGTTTGGCTGCTCACTCACCGAGTCATTTTGGCTGGAGGTTTGGTTGAGGTGGGAAGTGGAGAAAACGGATCTTGGGCTTTGACATGGTGGCAAGGTAATGGTTGGGGAGATGTGTTTTGGGCTGGGTTATTTGCTGTGTGGGGAATCATCGCTGGTGCAGCAGTTTGTAATAAATTATTATTTCCCTACATTCAGGTCAGGTTTGTGCAAATAGCAGCTACAGTCGGCACCAATTTTCGAGATGCTGATTTAACAGGTGCTAATTTCACGGGTGCTACACTCCCTTGCACAGATTTTACCCAAGCCAAGCTCTCAGGTGCTTCTTGGCATAAGGCACAAAGCCTGAATTTAGCGCTTTTTGATCATGGTGCGCTTCCAAGTGAGTAGGCAAGTGGTCAAGAGTCAGAAGTCAGGATTCATACTTGAAAAGTATTTGGAGAGTGGAGAAAGAGGGAAGTTTGCCGTATGTTTCTAACTGAGCTACGAAATTGGAATCGAAATCAAAAACTTCACTCCCTGACCGGGATGGGAAATACATTTTAGTTGACCCTTATGTTTTTCTACCACAATTTGATGCGCAATTGATAACCCCAAACCCGTACCTTTGCCCACCGGCTTTGTTGTAAAGAAAGGGTCAAACAGGTGTTGCTGGGCTTCTTCTGGTATGCTAGGACCGTTGTTGGCAATTGAAACGAGAACTGACTTATTAGAAGGCTTTTCAGTTTTGATCGTGATGACTCGTGGTGCCGGGTGGTTTTCTAAGGCATCAATGGCATTGCTGAGAATATTCATAAACACCTGGTTCATCTGGCTAGCATAGCACTCCACTAAGGGTAGGTTGCCATACTCTTTAAGTAGGGTAATCTCAGAAGGTGATCCTTTCGCTTTCAGCCGATTGCGCAGAATCAGCAACGTGCTGTCAATGCCCTCATGAATATCAACTGGTTTCATCTGAGCTTCGTCTAAGCGAGAGAAATTCCGCAGCGACAGCACAATCTCGCGGATACGGTTTGCCCCCAGCTTCATAGAATCTAGCATTTTGGGCAAGTCTGCCATTAGGAAATCTAGGTCGCTATCTTCAGCTGCGGTGCGAATCTCTGGTGCCGGATCGGGATAGTGTTTGGTATAGAGTTGCAGTAGGTGTAGCAAGTCTTGAATATATTCACTGGTGTGGATGATATTGCCATAGATAAAGTTGATGGGGTTGTTAATTTCGTGGGCAACACCAGCAACCAACTGTCCCAAACCGGACATTTTTTCCGTCTGAATCAACTGAGATTGAGCCTGTTTTAGCTCTTTTAAGGTCAGCTCAAGATGCTGAGCCTGTTCTCGAGATGAAAGTTCTGCTTTCCGCAGTACCCACTCTATTTCCTTGCGCTCAGTAATTTCAAATCGGATGGATAGGTATTGGTACGGTTCCCCGTTTTCATCCAAAAACGGTACTACAGTAGTATCGACCCAATAATAAGTTCCATCTTTGGCTTTATTTCTAATTTCGCCTTTCCAAACTTTGCCTGATTTAATAGTAAACCAAAAATGCTGAAAGAATTCTCGAGAATGATAACCGGAATTGATGATGCTGTGAGGTTTTAACAGCACTTCCTCACGGCTATATTTAGAAATTTCACAAAATTTATCATTAACATAATGAATAATTCCCTTACTATCGGTAATGGCTACAATTGCTGATTGATCCAAAGCAAATTTGAAATCTGATAATTCTTTGAGTGTCTGATGGAGCTTTTCATCAATATAATTGCGTTCGGCAATCACCTGCCCATAAGCCATTTGGTTGATTTCACCTAGGCTTTCTCCCATCAGTTCAGCTACTATCTGGTGAGCCTCACTGTAGCCTTTTTCATATTGCTTCTTAATTTCTTTAGCACACATCTTAGCCTTCCTCCTACAGTTTCCAGATACCAGCACCCATTACGGCCTTAACTTTCTGACTCAATAGCGG
>CAZZWA010000245.1:0-5406 GCA_964657555.1 uncultured Microcoleus sp. | reverse complement strand
CAGATGTTAAACATTTTATTTATAATTTAGTTTGGTTAAAGTGGTTACAAAAGAGTTAGTTAAAATAGTTATAGAATAATATTTTTACCTATTTATGATGAAAATTAAAGGTTTGATCGCCCACATGCAGGTGACTGGTAAATAATCAAACTCGGCATCATCGCGTACTATATTTAAGGTTTAATTTTAAAGCCTATATAGTTCCTCAATCATTGTGTCAGACAGTGCTTCAGCAGGTGTATCAAAGAAAATGCGTCCCTGTCGCAGACCAATAATGCGCTGATAATGGCTGCGAGCAAACTCAATCGCATGGAGGCTGGTAACTAAAGTTTTGCCAGTTTCCTGACTCAGTTGGCGCAATAAGTCCATAATTTCGCGGCTGCGTTCTGGGTCGAGGCTGGAGATGGGTTCATCGGCAAGGATGGCAGTGGGGTTTTGGACCAAGACACGGGCGATCGCTACTCGTTGCTGTTGACCGCCAGAAAGTCGGTCGGTACGCTCAAAAAGCTTTTCCGGAATGCCGACCTGTGTCAAAGCTTTGGCAGCCATTTCCACTTCTAAAGGCCAGATCAGCGAAATGGCCGCTTGGAAAAATGACCAACGACCCAAGTGCCCAGCATTGACATTGTGAATCACCCGCAGATTGTCCACCAGATGGAATTGCTGGTAAATTGTACCAACTTGGCGCTGGACTTGACGCAGCAACTTTGGACGCAGATGGGCGAGGTGACGACCCAGAACTGAGACTTCTCCTTGAGTAGGGAGTAGCGCACCGTTTAGTAAGCCGATCAGAGTGCTTTTACCAGCACCACTAGGGCCGACTAGGGCGACGCGATCGCCATGCCAAATTTGCAAGTTGATATCAGTTAGGGATGGGAAATTGCCAAATTGTTTGGTAACATTCTTAAGTTCAAAGACTGGTACATCTGAGTTCATTAATTCCAAGAAACTGGGTTTGGAGACACAAGCGTGCGTAAGTCTTGTATTCTTGACCTACATGAGTACTGTTAATTTCAGGGCAAGGTATCACCCAAAGTCAAGGAGGAACTCATGACAGAATTTCAAGATTTTCTGAAACGTAAATATGCTTACGTTGCTATTGGAGAGTTTAAACCGGGCAAGTTTAATGAGGCTGAGCAACTATACGAAAAGGCTGTATCAACCTACGAGCAAGGCTTTAAGGGCTCTTACCTGCTGCAAGAGCCGGGGACTGATAAAGGGATTGCGATAATTCTCTGGGAGAGTATTGGCGATATGGCAGAAAATCAAAGTGAGGCTTACCAGACCATACTGAATAAAATGAATCCTTTGTTTGCTAAACCACCGACTACCGCTTTCTATGAACTCGTTAGTGAAATTATGCCTAACGATGAAAGTAGTGAATCTTCTTGAGGGAGCGCGCCCCCGGTTCTCTGGAATATAGACCCGTCCGCCTTTGGGGGCGGCTGGCGTTGGGACTCCTACGCCACCAACCGATAACGACGGATATCTGGCGGTGCTACCAACAAGCCATCCAGTCGTGATCCTGTTGCCGCAAGGTGGGCTGAGGCGAGATGTGCATCCAGCAAAGTATCGCTCTCCCACTCCTCAATAAAAATAAAATCAGTTGGCTCTTGATGATTTTGCTGTAGTTCATACCGAAGGCAGCCAGACTCTTGGCGAGTCGGTTCAAGAATACTGCTCAGAATCGACTTCACTTCCTCCACCTTTTCTGGTATCGCCACAAGACGAGCCACTACCCGGACTGTTTCTTTAGACATGAGCTTCTTTCTACTATCAATTCACTTTCCACGAAATGACTAGCACTATCAGACTGTCAAGTTTGCGATCGCCGGAAAGTAGTTTGATGGCCAAATACCTTCCCCGTTTGAAGCTTCCATCTTTACCTACCGCAGACTGACACAACTGTCGTCTGAGAATCGTGTCAACAGCGTTAGCTCATAAAACATACCCCGCAGGACAGATTCTTTAGAGAGACCTGCTATTTAGTCTGATACTCAGTTGTGAGCATAGTATGTTGTTATGGTTCGGGTTGGAAAGTCAATTTAACATTGTATACTATACTGGCAGCAGTAAACTACCGTAACAGGCTTCTATGCTTTGGTTGATGATGGGTAAAGAGCCTAAAGGTTTAAGAATTGAAATTGAATCAAAAATTGAATATCATCCGGTCTTAGAACCTTTGTGCCTGCCTACCAATCAATTCGTCGATCCGGATTAAATAACAGGCAACACCCCATGTCAGAAAACGCTATTGAAAAATCATACCAATCTCGGTTGGGATTACCATGGGCAGGGGATTGCTCAGTCACCGATGGGGCAAGCAATTAGCATCTTTTGATGGGTGTTAGTAGATTTTAAGAAGGTGGGTGGACCCTGAATAACTTTTAGTATTTGCCAAGAAGTTGTATGTCCTTAGCCAGAAAGCTTTCTTCCCAGCCATTACCCTGGTTTAAGCTTGGGATGATTGGCATCTTTTTAATCTCAGTTGCCCTACGCTTTTGGGGGCTGAGCCGCTTCAACACTCTGGTATTTGATGAAGTTTACTACGCTATCTTTGCTAGAAACTATCTGACCCATACTCCTTTTTTTGATGGTCATCCGCCCCTTAGCAAGTACATAATCGCCATTGGTATCTGGCTGGGCAACCAAATGCCCTTTGGCAAAGATACCATGAACGATTTGACAGGTTCCCATTTGTCCACGTTTAGCTATCGCTGGCTAAATGCCCTGACAGGCTCTTTTATTCCGTTAGTTGTTGCCGCTATTGCCTATCAACTCAATCATCGTCGTAGCTATGCCTTCATTACCGCTTTATTTGCCGCTGCTGATGGTCTATTTCTGGTAGAATCCCGCTATGCACTGAATAATGTCTACCTAGATATTTTTGGGCTGTTAGGGCAGTTGTTTTTCCTGATGGCACTCTCTGCTAAAGGAGTACGGCGCTGGAGTTTGCTAGTGCTGTCTGGCGTCTGGTTCGGTGCTTCAGCTGCTATTAAGTGGAATGGCTTGTGGTTTCTGTTTGGTGCTTATGTGCTTTGGATTTGTGCTTGGTTGATGAAGTTGGTGCGAGAATTCAGGAGTCGGCAGAAAAGCATTAGCCATCCGGAATTAAAAGATTTGGTTTATGTCTTATCAAAAATGCCGCTGCAAAACCTGACCCAGCTTAATTTATTACACATTTTATTCGGGTTAGGAATTGTCCCAGTTTTAGTCTACTGCCTCATCTGGATTCCCCACCTACAACTCAACCCGGAATTTGGATTGTGGCGAGTACAACAAGAAATTTTCTGGTATCACCAACGTGTTGGTGGTAATGACATACATCCTTACTGTTCTCCTTGGTACACCTGGTTATTGATGATTCGACCAGTGGCATACTTCTACCATACTGCTCGTAACACATCTGAACTAGTTCCTGGTTTTCCACCTTTGCCTGCTGGTACTGGAAAAGTGATTTATGATGTTCACGCTATGGGCAACCCCATCCTTTGGTGGCTATCCACAGCTGCTATTTTGTTGATGCTATTAGTTGTCTTTAAAGATTTTCTGTCGAAGGACGGTTTTTTCAAAAACTATCCCACACCATCCAGTTGGATTGCACTCTACTTAGTTATTAACTGGCTGGCCAATTTACTGCCTTGGATGGATGTAAAGCGCTGCACGTTTTTGTATCATTATACGGGATCATCTATATTTGCTGGATTAGCACTGGCCTGGATTGTTGACAAATGGTTGTCTAGCAATCGACCACGCCTACGCACAGCAGGCTTCACAGTCATATCTTTAATCCTGCTGGCTTTCGTGTTCTGGATGCCAATCTACTTAGGCTTACCCCTATCGACTAACAAATGGTCGCTTGATAGTTATCAACTTCGCATGTGGTTGCGCTCTTGGATTTAGGCGTTAGGGCTAGCGCCGAACAAATAATGAGCGGTAAACGGGTTCACCCTTGGATAGAGTAGAGATTTCTCGCTCAGTTGGTACTGGCAGGGGGTTGGCTGAACGCCAACCTTCCCCATCCTGTAGCTGGAAAGCTAGATGGGTAGCAAAGCGATCGCGCATCTGCACCGCCACTTCCTCAATATCAGATTGGAGAAAGACAACACCCCCACTGACAAGGTATGCAGCTAGTTCTTCTACCAATTCTAGCTGTACCACCCGCCGCTTCTGGTGCCGCTTTTTAAACCAAGGATCGGGAAATTGGATGGTAACGCGCTGCAATGAGCCACTAGGGAAGGAACCTAAGAGTGATCGCAGCGAATTATTGGCATTGCAAAACAGGAAGTGGAGATTTGTCAACTCCAGCTTCTTCACGTCAATATTCGCTTCCTCTACCAACGGCTCCCGAATTTCCACCCCCAGAAAATTCCAATCTGGTTGCAGCACTGCCATGCTTAACAAAAATCTACCTCTACCGCAGCCAATATCCAGATGCAGTGGTAAAGCCCGATTTGCGTAAACTTTGTCCCAGTCTGGAGGACTTACCGAGGTTTGATACTTGTTGCTGAGAGGATTAACGTGTTGGCGGACTCTTACAAGGGACATTGATTATTTCAATCTCTTCAAAGCAAAGGTTATGATCGACGGGGATCAGCCCGATGGTCAGTGGTTAGTGGATTGGTGTCATGAGTCTGAATTTTCGATTTGCTGTGGCGAGTGACTTGCACGTCGCACTTCCCCAAACAATTGGGGATCATCCTAGTCGCCTTCATTTGGTAGAAATTAGTATCTCAGCACTGGAAACTGTGCTAAGGCATTTAGAACAACTTGAGCTGGATTTCCTGCTGCTCCCTGGAGACTTAACCCAAGATGGAGAACAGGCAAACCACAGTTGGTTGCAAAAGCGCTTGTGCCAGTTGCCTTTTCCAGTCTATGTCGTACCAGGCAATCATGATGTGCCAGTGCTGTTGCCAAACTTACAGTCGATTGGCTGGGCAGATTTTCCTCACTACTACCGCAAGTTTGGCTACAGCAATCCAGAGCAACTTTATTACACTTGTCAAGTCCTACCGGGGGTGCGGCTGATTGGGCTGAACTCTAATCAGTTTGATCAGCAGGGAAAACAGGTGGGACGTTTGGATGATCAGCAGTTGGAGTGGCTCAGACAGGTACTTGCCCAATCGCCAGATCAGCTGATATTAGTGATGATACATCACAATGTTGTGGAACATCTGCCTGGTCAGTCTCACCACCCGTTGGGAAAGCGGTACATGCTGGAAAATGCACCAGTCCTGTTGGAAATCTTGAAGAGTGCTGGTGTGCAATTAGTGTTCACTGGTCATTTGCATGTCCAGGATATTGCCCATCATCAGGGCGTTTACGACATCACAACAGGTTCTCTAGTTAGCTATCCCCATCCCTACCGAATACTGCATTTCCGCACAGATGACCAAGGTCGTCAGT
>CAZZWA010000244.1:6559-9040 GCA_964657555.1 uncultured Microcoleus sp. | reverse complement strand
AACAAACAACGGACAATAAACAGACAAACAACATGAAAAATATGCGACTTAAGTCTGTAGTAGCTTAAAAGTGTTGAGTGTTGAATTTTAAGATGATTGTAGGATTCGATCCAGGTCGCGATAAGTGTGGTTTAGCAGTGATAGGGGTGGATAGGCAACTGCACTACCACCAAGTCGTAATCTCAGAAGAGGCAATCTCAACCATTAAGTGTCTGTGTCAGCAGTTTCCCATAGCCACCCTCGTGATGGGAGATCAAACCACCGCAAAAAGCTGGAAACAGAAACTTCAGCAGAACTTACCGCCAGAAGTGCCTATTGTTCTGGTAGATGAGCGCTACAGCAGCCTGGAAGCACGCGATCGCTATTGGCAAATGTACCCTCCCAAAGGTCTTTCTCTCCTGCTCCCGCAGGGATTACGCCAACCCCCCCGACCTGTGGATGATATTGTCGCCATCTTGCTGATCGAAAGGTATTTGCAGAGATTAGGGACTGAGTAATCGCTAACAGCAACCTTTTCACCAACTATTAGTCCCAAATTATCGCAATTTTGTGTTTGTGGACTACTAACACGGGGAGCAAATTCTGCTCCCTCTGCCTCCGCCTGCTCTCCAACGATTAGATATTTTTTATTTGGAAGTCCCTTACAGTTCCGCCCGGATAGTGAAAGCATAGTCTCCACCAGGCTCCAGCTGGTAATCGCGCTGCTCTAAAAACCGGGTTAGTGGCTCCTGAATCAAGGCTCTTCCTAGAGAAGGTTTCACAGACAGATGGCTTCGGCGAAAATACCACTGGAACTGCCACTCAAATTGACCCGCTCTAACTTCCCCTTCAATTTTTCCCTGTTGCCAGGACTGCTGGGTAATCCGGACATAGGCAGTAGTTTCAGGCAAATGCTTAGCACTCACAATTCAAATGATTCAAGAGCTGCTTTATGAATTCACCATATCAAACAGGTTGGGATCACCGTCAAGTTGAGAGCGTCATACTTTAGTAGTGACATCCTCTCATACCTCACGATTTGGCGTTTCTGGTTTTTCCCTTACGGGGTTTCGCCACTTGCCTAAACCGAGTTTCCTCAGTCCTCGGTAGATCGGCGCTAGAGACTCTTTCCATTCCGCCAAGCCCTAGAGTATCGGTCAAGTATTCAGATTTCGGTGATGCTAAGCAAGGGGAGCAGGGTCGGTAGAAATTTACGGATTTTCCCCTAACCATAGAATAGTTAATTTGTCAATCTCGATTACTTGAGCGATTCCCTGGTGTACCTTCGGAGATGACGACATAACTATTTTTTTAAATGACTGAAATCTTCCGGCTGTAAAGGAATGGAGTCTCAACTAAAACCGCACTAGGATTGAAGAAGAACCCAATTTCTGAGGGAAATACCATTTTCAACTAATGTATGCCTGACCAAATCTCAGATTTAGATCGAGAATTAGACAATGCTATTCTAAGCTTTGAAGAAATTCAGGCAGAACTGAACTATAAACAGGCTCAGGACTCGCTGCGAGAACTTGTCAGCCGTCTTGACCTGACGGCCCAAGAGCAAGTCGGTCTAGAGTCCGAAATTGGCGGTCTCACAGCAATGTTGGACAAGTTAGAACACACTTGTGTGCAAATTGCTGCCTTCGGCATGGTGGGACGAGGCAAATCTTCGGTACTCAATGCCCTGCTGGGACAAAATATGTTTGAAACTGGTCCACTGCATGGTGTCACCCGCACCAGTAAAGGCGCTTCTTGGCAAGTCGGGCTGACCGATGCGTCTCCTTTACAGGAAATAGGCAGTGATGACATTCTGCGAGTTATCCTATCCGGAGCAGGAAATTCCCAAATTGAGCTGGTTGACACTCCTGGGATAGACGAAGTAAACGGTGAAACTCGCGAGTCCCTGGCACTCATGGTAGCTAGGCAGACAGACCTGATCCTGTTTGTGATTGCCGGTGACATGACTAAACTGGAATACAATGCCCTGTCGCAACTGCGGGAAGTCGGTAAGCCTATATTGTTGGTATTCAACAAGATTGATCAGTATCCCGAAGCAGATCGTCAGGCAATTTATTGCAAAATTCGGGATGAACGGGTGCGGCAGTTGCTCTCACCATCAGAAATTGTCATGGTTGCCGCCTCACCTTTAGTCGCTCAAGCTGTTCGGCGTCCGGATGGGAGTAGGGGAATACAGCGAGTTCCTGGAAAGCCACAAGTGGATGAGCTGAAGCTGAAAATCCTAGAGATTTTACACAGGGAAGGAAAATCTTTGGTAGCATTAAATACCATGCTTTATGCTGGTGATGTGAATGAGCAACTGATTGCGAGGAAGATGGCAATTCGGGATGAGAGTGCCAACGAGCTGATCTGGAAAGCAGTAATGGCGAAGGCACTGGCGATCGCTCTTAACCCAGTCACTGTAGTCGATCTTCTCAGTGGTGCTGCAATTGACGTAGCGATGATTTTGGGGTTGTCCAAGCTCTACGGCATTTCTATGAA
>CAZZWA010000244.1:0-6459 GCA_964657555.1 uncultured Microcoleus sp. | reverse complement strand
AGCCGGATTCTCACCTCGTTGGATGAAACCTCGATTCTCAACAGAATTAAGAATGAGCTGAATGCGAAGTTGATTAGTTAAAGAACTGAAGTGCAAGATGAGAGATTTTAAAACCCAGTTTCTTCAAGAAACTGGGTTTCTGGTATTAAGGCTGACGAGGTCTATCGTCTTTGAAAGACGCCAGCCATTCCCGGACTTGCTCCGCAGCAATATCGCGGCTACCCAAACCGAACGCCAGAGCGATCGCCACAGCAATGGCTCCCAAGAGCAATCCAAAAGCCAGATTTACGATATCACTAGCAATGCCTATTTGTTGCAGCGCCATTGCTGAAACCAAGACAATAATAGCAATCCGAGCCGTATAACCTAGTATCCGAGATTGACGAGTGCCGGAGCTGGTAATTAGGTTAAAGACTAGATTCGCTAAGTACAGACCAATGGCAAATACCACTAGCCCAGCGATAATCCGACCTAGTATTACCGTAATGCCCGTGACAATAGTGGTCAAGGCTGGGATATTCAGGACATTAGTCGCAGCAATGGCACCAAACAGCATGATGCCAACTAACACCACAATCCCGACAATTTCTGAAGGTGTCCGGGTGGTAACGGCTGGTGGGGTTTGTAGCACCGTTGGCTCTCCAGACAGAGGCGTTTCAGATGCTGGTTCTCGTGCAGGAGGGAGAGCTGAGAGTCTTGGCTGTAGTCCCAACCAGGAGAAAATATTGTTGAAACCAATACTGGTGAGAATGTTGGTGACCAGATCTGCGATAAATTTCCCCAGAAAATAGGAAATTATCAGAATCACCCCTGCCGTAAAAATTTGGGGAATGACGTTGAGAATCTGGGTCAACATCGAGATCGCCGGAGTCGAGATTGCCTCAATTCTCAGAGCTTGGAGTGCCGCGATCGCTGTCGGAATTAAGATCAGAACGTAAACAATGGTGCCAAGTAGCCAGGACAGAGTCTGTCCACCTGCTGTGCGAGAAATGCCAAACCTAGGCCCCAGCTGATCGATCCCTGTTGCTGCTAATAGATTCGTGACAATCCGTCGCACAACTTGAGCAATCAGCCAACCAGCACCACCAATCAAGACCGCCGCAAAAATATTCGGCAGAATTGAGAGGATCTCATTGAGCAGCTGCTGCACTGGTTGCAGTGTCCCCTGCAACTCTAAGGTGCTCAAGATAGATGGTAAGAATAGGAGAAAGATGAACCAGTACAGTGCATTTGCGAGAGTGTCACTCAGCGCCAGCTGGTTCGGTTGACCAGCCTCACCTACTTGCTGATTCAACCGCTCATCCAAGCGCAATGCCCGCAACCCTTGCGTCACAACTAGCTTTGTCAGAGTTGCCAGTCCCCAGGCAACTGCCAACAGAACAGCAGCACCGCCCAGTTTCGGCAAGAAGCTGAGGATCTGATTGAGAAAGTTGTTAAGGGGTTGAGAAACAACTGTCAGATGAAGCGCGTCTAAGAAAGCCACCAAAACCGCAATCAGGATCAGCCAATAAACCAAGCTAGAGATCCATTGCTCCACTGGCAGAGGTGGCTCTCCCTCCCGGCGACCAGTGACTGAGGCAGCTAGTCGGTTATCTAAGTTCGTACGCTGTAGTATGCCCCGCACCACTGCTGCTGCAATTGCTGCAACAATCCAGCCAATAACCAGAATGGCAATTGCACTGACTAGATTCAGGACATACGGGCCGAGACTAGCGCCAAAAAGACCTGCCAAAAACCCTGTCTGGGCAGGCCCCGGACCAGGCTGAGGGGGGGGTGGGTCTTGAGCCAATAGCCCATTGGCTAGCATTAGCACCCCAAATCCTATGCTTTGGTTAATTCCTTGCCAAATTCCATTCATAATTTTTTTGAGTTAACATCGGACTTAAGGCGAAAATTCGGGAATGTTGCTTTTAGTAGATGGAATCGCTGAGAATTATCCTACACGTCTGCGGTTTACATCGCTAAGATCTTGCTTATATTAATTTTCTATGGGACTGCGACAGCAGCCTAACTGTCAGGTAAAATACAACTGTGAGTAGCCTGGGAATATTAACAGTCCTATGGTCGATGGAAATTCAGATTAGATGTCAGTGCCCCAAGTTTTTGAACAATCTATTCAAATCAATGCCAGCGCCACTGCTGTTGAGCGGTGTATCACGGATCTCACTCTGATGCATCGGTGGCTCAACCCAGCTCTTCGTTGTGAGCCTGTAGGTAAGTGGGATACAGATGTTGGGAGTGAGAGTCGCTTTGTTATTCAAATTCCTTTGTGGGAGCCTACCCTGAAAAGTGTGGTAGCACAGCGGGAACCAGGATTGATTGTCTGGGAGTTTGAAGGATTTTTTCAAGGACGCGATCGCTGGGAATGTCAACCAGCTACTCAAGGGACACGCCTACTTAACCGCTTTGAATTTGAAATTCCCAACCCGCTGATCAGTTGGGGCTTCAATCAGTTTGCCGCCAACTGGACAAAAGAAGATATGCAAGCTCAACTCTTGCGCCTCAAACTTGTCGCCGAGGAAATCAACCGGGCTGCCACTAGTGCATGACAGCAAAAGTTTTCCACCACTTCAAGAAAAGGCTGATAACCAAGGACTCATGACCACCCTAGCACTGGATAATTATTTTTTTGGAGTTCCTAAATATTTCTACCTAGCTGGTCTAGTAATTGACGAATGGCACCTGCATCTTCGGCATGAGGAACTTTAGCTAGATAGGTCTCCAAATCCAGAGATGCTTCTAGATAGTGTCCCATTTGGTAGTATATGAGACCGCGATCGCGCATCTCCACTGGTGAATCTGGAAACAGGAGCAAAATCCGCTCTACACTAGATAGAGCTTTTGGCAATTGCTGCTGGTTCACATAAATTATTTTGAGGTTGGCCAGCATCCGTGCCAAAAAGTGTCGGTGAGTCACTGATTCTACATAAGCTGGTTGCATCTGGACAGGACGGCCATAAATTTGAGTTAGTCGTTCCTGACAATCCTGCTCGAACAGCACGTCACCGCGATTGAAGGCATCGACAAAAATTCCCGCTTCCTGAAATTCAGGACGAATCAGGAAGTGTCCCGGCATTCCAATCCCCACCATCGGGAACTCAAGGCGGCGGGCAATCTCTAGATAGACCAGTGCCAGAGTGATCGGGATGCCGATCCGCCGCTCAATCACATCATTTAAAAAGCTGTTGCGCGGGTCATAGTAATCTTCTGAGTTGCCAGTAAATCCCAGATCCTCGTAAAGGTAGCGGTTGATAGTTTGGATAATCCGCAAAGGGTACCGTTCATCTGGCAGGCGCTCTTGCACCTCATCCGCCATTGTATCAAGGGCGTTGAGGTACTCATCTGGGTTGAGATTGGGATATTCTTCCTGGGCAATATAAAGGGCAGCTTTTGCCAGATTGATTTGCTCATCGGACTGATGAATCTCTTGATAGAAGTGTTGACGCCCCAACGGCAAGTCCATATTCAGGAATTTTTTGGCAACTCTCTCCCTATGCTAATTTGATTTTCAGTGAGAAAGTGCGTTCGCGTCAGAGTTTGCTGGATTCAGAGAGCTAGCCTCTACTTTCGAGAAATCAGACAGCAGCGTCGATAAATTTTCCACATAAATGTCATAACAGAAGGTATACAGACTAAGACTAATGAATTCTGAAATACTGGAAAGGTTAAAAAATTATTGTAGAGACGAGACGGCTTTTGAGCAGTTAAAGCAGATTCTGGCTGAGGAATTGAAGCATTCACAGCAGGAACGAGAAAAAGCGCTTACTCAGGCTCAATACCAGTTGGAGCAACAAAAAGCTCTGGCCAGAGTCATTACCCGAATTCGAGAATCCTTAGATCCAGAGATTATTTTCCAGATGACAACTCGAGAAGTGTGCCAACTGTTACAGACTGACCGGGTGGCCGTCTATCGCTTCAACCCCGATTGGAGTGGCGAGTTTATAGCAGAGTTTGTGACTCCAGACTGGGCAAAATTGGTGGGACCGAACATTAAGCGAGTTTGGGAAGATACCTTTTTGCGAGAAAACCAAGGGGGAAGATATCGCAACCATGAAACATTCGCAATTGATAATATTTACCAAGCTGGTCTTGATTCCTGCCATATCGAACTTTTAGAGCAGTTTGACGCCAAGGCTTATGCGATCGCACCGATCATGGTGGGACAGAAGCTTTGGGGTTTGCTAGCCGCTTATCAGAATTCCGGTTCGCGCCATTGGCAAGCCACAGAAATCGATTTAATGGCTCAGATTGGCGATCACTTTGGAGTAGCACTCCAGCAAGCAGAACTTCTTGCTGAAGTCCGGATGGAGAGCGCCGAACGCCAGCAGGCAGAAGAGCAGCTACGCTCTAGTAGCGAACGCATCAGTTTGGCAAATGCGGAGTTAGCCAGGGCAACACGCCTGAAAGATGAGTTTCTGGCTAACATGAGCCACGAACTGCGAACACCGCTCAATGCGATTCTGGGTCTTTCAGAAGCCTTGCAGGAAGAGGTTTATGGCGCGCTGACTGATAGGCAGCACAGATCACTGAGCACCATCGAGCAGAGTGGCAGGCACTTGCTGGAGCTGATCAGTGATATCCTCGACCTAGCCAAAATTGAATCTGGAAAGATGGAGTTGGAACTTGCCCCCAACAATATTCATGAACTGTGTGAGTCCAGCTTGGTGTTTGTGAAACAGCTAGCCCATCAGAAAAATATTAAGCTCAGTTTGCGATTACCCATTGGGTTAGGAGATATCGAAGTCGATCAGCGCCGGATGCGGCAGGTTCTGATTAATTTGTTGAGCAATGCAGTGAAATTTACACCGTCAGGGGGCGAGGTCTGGATAGAAGCCGAAGGAGATCGGCAGAATGAAATTCTCCAGTTGAGCGTGGTTGACACAGGGATCGGCATTGCCAGGGAGAACATGGATAAGCTGTTTAAACCCTTCGTGCAGCTAGACAGTTCACTCTCCCGTCGCTATTCTGGCACAGGTTTGGGATTGGCACTGGTCAGGCGAGTTGTAGAACTGCACGGCGGCAGCGTTGCCTTGGAAAGTGAGCTGGGTCGAGGCAGTCGATTCACTGTGAAGCTCTGTTGGAAGCAGCCAGACTCCTTGGCAGTAATAATCCCAGCCGCCGCCACAGAGATAAAATTACCCTTCCTGCATCAAGTATTGATTGTAGAAGATTCTCATCCTACAGCTAATCAAATTGCTCGTTATTTATCAGAGCTGGGAGCGATCGCCACAATCCATGCTCAAGGAGAAGGGGCGGTTGAGCAGGCACTACATGCTGATCCTGATGTGATTATCCTGGATCTATTACTACCTCATTTATCTGGTTGGGATGTTTTAGCCCAACTTAAGGCTGACCCGCGCACGCAGCACATTCCAGTGCTAATTATCTCTGTGGTTGATGAAAAAGCGCAAGCATTAGCAATGGGGGCATCAGAGTATCTGGTGAAACCAATTTCCCGTCAGCAATTTTACTCAGCTTTATGCAAAATTGCCCCAAAAGCCACCCAGCGCAACGAACGCACAACTTTCATCATCATGCCTGAACCAGTGCAGCAGCCCCTAGTCTTACTGGCGGAGGACAATGAGGCGAATATTTTAACGCTCATGGATTACCTAGAAGTGCATGGCTACCGCGTGGCTCTAGCGAGAAATGGGTTAGAGGCAGTGCAGATGGCAAAGGCGCACAAGCCAGACCTGATTTTGATGGATATTCAAATGCCAGAAATGGATGGATTAGAGGCAACTCGCCAAATTCGAGCTGATCAGGGTATAGCCAATATTCCTATCATCGCCCTGACCTCATTGGCAATGCCGGGAGATCGGGATAGATGTCTGGCGGCTGGGGTGGAAGAGTACATCACTAAGCCTGTGAGTCTAAAACAGCTAGTGAATGCGATCGCTCAATATATTAATCCTTCTGAATAATATGGATGACCAAAATTCTATCTTAGTGATTGATGATGAACCTAGCGGTTTTGAAGTGATCGAGGCACTGCTACATACGGAAGGATATCACCTCAGGTATATTTCCAGTGGTATTGAAGCTTTAAACCTTCTAGATTCTCTCCAGCCTGATGTCATTCTTTTAGATATTATGATGCCTCAAATAGACGGCATCGAAACCTGCCGTCGGATTAAATCCAATCCTGAATGGAATCATATTCCCATTATCATGGTGACAGCTCTTTCCTCCAAACAGGATCTCGCTCGTTCACTCAATGCTGGAGCTGATGATTTTTTGCCCAAACCCATTAATGGTCTTGAACTGCGATCTCGGGTACGCTCAATGTTGCGAATCAAGCAGCAGTATGATGCTTTGGCAGCAACATTGCAGTTGCGGGAAGACTTGTCTAATATGCTTGTTCACGATTTGAGAAATCCGCTGACGAATATTCTCTTAAGTAGCCAATTGCTGATGCAATACCATGAACTTGAGGGTAAGGTGCTAGAAAGAGTCGAA
>CAZZWA010000243.1:3259-9162 GCA_964657555.1 uncultured Microcoleus sp. | reverse complement strand
CTGAACGTGGATGCTGGCAACGTTAGGGAAATCAAGCAAGTTTAGCTCCATATAGGTGATGAAAAAAGGATTAATGACATAATTGCCTACCTTAATAAATTTCATAGCTTTACTTTTTGACTGGTATTGTTCTACTAGCTGAGTAGTTTTTATTATTTAAATTGTCCACTCATTACCCTGCTAACATCTCTGCAATTGAGAAAAATACACTTTTCTTAACTAATTGCAAAGTATTTTAATTTTTCGTAAAATTTACTGAAAGCGGCGGTCAGCCCTATCCCCGCACTTCGTGCCTGCGATTTACGTTGGTGGAGACAACACCAAAAGTATGTTGGCCTTATGGCGGGAATGGCGCTTAGACGATATCCTACGGAAGACTTATGAAAATTGTGCATAAGGAAAGATGAAGCTGGTTTTAATAGAATCACCAGGGAAGAAACAGAAATGGCAAAAACATCTTGGCTCTGGCTATCGAGTCATGGCAAGTATGGGTCATGTGGTCGAACTTGCTAAAGATGGCTCAGATGCACTAGGTTTTGACTTGGATGGCGATCGCGTTAACTGCCGATTTATTCCCCGTGGAGACCGGGGTAAAAAGGTGCTCAGGGAGCTGAAAGAAGCAGTTAAGTCAGCCACAGAAGTTTTGTTTGCCACAGATCCCGACCGCGAAGGCGAGATTATTTCCTGGCACTTGGCACGAGAGCTAAAGGTTAAGAACCCAACCAGGGTAGTGACGAGCGAGATTACAGCAGCAGCCATCAAAAAAGCGATCACCGCATCTCGTCCCATCGACCAAAATCTGGTGAATTCGGCTTTAGGTCGGACATGTCTGGATAAGCTGGTTGGCTTCAGAGGTTCGCCTTTAGTTTGGTCGCTCAATAATGGAGCCAAATCAGTAGGTCGGGTGCAAAGCGCCACATTGCACTTGATTTGCCAACGAGAGAGGGAGATTAAAGTCTTTGTCCCAGAGGATTATTGGTCGGTTTACGTTGATTATGTTGAGGGATTTCGGGCGTTTTATGCAGGGCAAGATGGTAGCACGGATGAGCCGGAAGCGGAGGAAACAGATGATGCTCAGTCGCCTAACACCTCTAAAGTCACTGAAGGAACGAGAGTCAAAACTCAGGAGTTGGCAGATCAGCTAGTGGCGATCGCCAAGAGTCATCCGCATCAGGTCGTTAGCGTCCAGAGCAAAATCACTTTCAAGCAGCCACCCGCCGCCTTTACCACGTCCTCCCTTCAGCAAGCAGCTGGAGCGCGTCTCAAATTTAACCCAGAAAGCACAATGCGGATTGCCCAAAAGTTATACGAGGCTGGGTACATCACCTACATGCGGACTGACTCATCCATGTTGTCTGATGAGTTTTGCGCTGCCGTGCGGCTGTATCTTACAGAAAATGACCCAGAGAATGTTCCTCAAAAAGTCGCTAAACACAAGCAGGCAGCTCTTTCCCAGGAGGCACACGAGGCCATTCGACCGACAGAGGTAACCCGGTTGCCCTCCGTCGTTGAAAGGGAGGTTACAGAAGAGGAAGCGAGATTGTATGACCTAATTTGGCGGCGATCAGTGGCTTCTCAGTGTCAACCAGCAAGGCTTCTGAAAACAAAGGTGCTCACAAAATCTGGCAGTGTGACATGGAAAGCTCTAGGCCAGATATTGCAGTTTGAGGGCTACCTGCGCTACTGGCGGGATATTGGTGAAGACCAAGTTCTGCCAACTTTGCAAGATGGACAACCTCTAACCTGTAAGCAGGCTGCTGCTGATAAAAAGCAAACTGTTCCACCACCCCGCTATTCTGAGTCCAAGCTGATTCAGCTGATGGAGAAACAGGGAATTGGCCGTCCTAGCACCTATTCTCCAACTGTCAAGACGCTTAAAGAGCGGGATTATGTTGCCCTGCAAAAAAGTATACTTGTTCCTACTCAGTTGGGAATGGAAGTCGATCAGTTTCTGAGTCAGGTGTTGCCTGAGCTGATCAGTGCCGACTTTACGGCCAAGATGGAACGGGAATTGGATGCGATCGCCTCTGGACAGATGGACTGGGAAAAGTATTTGACCCGTTGGAACCGAGACTATTTTGCACCCGCACTTTCTAAAGCCCAGAAAACGGTCAAGATGAATCCTTACCCAAAGGCAGCACCAGTTGGTCAGGAGCATGTTGAGCTGGGACAGGGATTAGATCAACTCCCAGTCTCAAAAGCGAAGAAATCTTACTCTTCACAAAAGGGTGGGAACCACCAAGTCACAGACGTTGTTTGTCCCAAGTGCAATAGATTTTTGGTCAAAGTGCCTGCCAAGTCTGCCAAGGTCAAAGCTGGTCACTTCCTCAGCTGCGATCAACGTCAAGGCGGATGTGAGACAGTTATGTTTATGAATGATCGCACTGGCAAGTACGAGTTACCTGCAAAAGAGCGTCCGGCAAAGAGTTCCACAAGCAAAAGTTCGACAGTGAATTCCCATCCTCAGGCATCAACTAGGATGAGTACACAAGTTACAGAGATGATTTGTCCCAAATGCAGCCGATTTTTGGTCAAAGTCCCTTCCAAATCTACCAAAGTCAAAGCTGGTCACTTCCTCAGTTGCGATCAACGTCAAGGCGGATGTGGGACGGTGATGTTTAAGAGCGATCGCACTGGCGAGTATGAGTTACCTTACTCAGAGCGATCAGCAAATAGCTCCACAAACAGAAATTCGCCAGTGAATCCGAATCCTCAGACATCAACTAAGATTACCGCTCAAGTCACAGAGATCATTTGTCCCAAGTGCAATCGGTTTTTGGTCAAAGTGCCTGCCAAATCCCCTAATGTCAAAGCTGGTCATTTCCTCAGTTGCGATCAACGTCAAGGCGGATGTGGGACGGTGATGTTTAAGAGCGATCGCACTGGCGAGTATGAGTTACCTTACTCAGAGCGATCGGCACGAGACTCAGAGACTTCGGCACCAACAAAAGGGCTAGAAAATGTAACTGACATGTCTTGCCCAGTTTGTAGTTCTCCCTTAGAAAAATTTGGCTATTCTGACAAGAAAACTGGGGAGCCTAAAACAATGCTCAGGTGTTCCAACACTGCCAATAGACAGGGCACCTGTAAAGAAGTTGCTTTTTGGTGGACTTCCCAAGGACACTGGTGGTCGAAGGAATATGGGGAAATTGGTAACGGGACACCTGCAAAACAAAGAAAGCCAGCTGCTAAGAAACAGTCATCAGCAAAACGCAAGTCGCTGAATGCTAAATCTTTCAGATAAAGGCAGAAACCTTTGTACTTCCTGGCGCTTTAGGAATTTTAGGCTAACATCCATACTGGATAAACGCTGCGGAACCAATTGGTAGGACTTAAACATTTTCTAGCCCCTAAAGGGGCTGAAAAGCTTTCTGTACAAGGGAAAGAGGTCGATGAGCTAAAAACACCTGAAACCCTTATGAATTCTAGATTTATGCCAATTAGAACTGAAAGCCTTTCTAAATCTGGGTTTGAAGCCAAAATGGCTTCAGTTTTTGTCTAAGTCCCGTTACTGATTTTTGTGGGTCTAGAGGCTACATCCACCGGACACAACTTGAACCAATTGATTGATGCACTGACTGATCTGGTTCCAATCCCCATTCATGTAGAACGACAATATTGCGGTTCTCAATCGGGTGAAGTACAGCAACATCAAACTTTTGTTGAGAAATTATCACAATTACGGAAACGCTCAACCTAACTTGATACTAAACCAAGACTGGAATCTCCAAATGTTCCAAGTCTCGGAACAACGGCGTACTGAGATAGCGTTCGCCAAAACTGGGTTGCACCATCACAATCAAACGACCTGCATTCTCCGGACGCCTAGCAACCCGAATAGCTGCTGCTAAAGCTGCTCCCGAAGATATCCCCGATAACAAACCTTCTTCTCTAGCTAGGCGGCGACCGTAGTCCATCGCCTCATCATCCATGATTGTGATGATTTCGTCAATCAGTTCCCGGCGGAGGACTTCTGGGACGAATCCAGCCCCAATCCCCTGAATTTTATGTGCTCCTGGCTTACCGCCAGAAATCACCGGACTGCCAGCTGGTTCTACAGCCACCACTCGAAAGCTGGGTTTTCGTGCTTTGATGGTCTCAGCGACTCCGGTAAGCGTACCACCAGTACCAACTCCAGTGACTAGAAAATCAACTTCACCGTCAGTATCCGCCCAGATTTCCTCTGCTGTTGTTTGGGCGTGGATTTGGGGATTGGCTGGGTTGCGAAACTGTTGCGGCATGAAAGCATTAGGAGTCGTTGCGGCAATTTCTTCTGCCATGGCGATCGCTCCCCTCATCCCATCTCTTCCAAGAGTCAGTTCCAACTTGGCACCATAGGCTTTAAGCATGGCTTGCCTTTCCTCACTCATGGTGTCAGGCATGGTCAAAATCAAGGGGTAGCCTTTTGCGGCTGCCACCATTGCCAGCGCAATCCCAGTATTGCCAGAAGTCGGTTCTACTAATATAGTCCTTCCTGCCTGAATCAGACCAGCTTCCTCAGCGACTTGAATCATGCTGATGCCGATGCGGTCTTTTACAGAAGCAGATGGGTTCATCCCTTCAAGCTTCACAACAATCCGTGCAACACACCCTTCTAACTGGGGAATGCGATTCAGTTGAACTAGAGGCGTATTACCGACTAATTCTGTGACATCATGAGCAATCCGCATCATTTCACCTTTTCAAGAACTAAATATAGTACATAGTATTCAGACGTCGGCTTTCATCCCGTTTTTCGCACAGATCCTGTATGGTATAGCGTTGGAAGACGGCGCTTGCTGCTGCACTCGCCTCCTGCCAGACTCCCTCAATCACGAAAGTCTCCGGTGTCGGATCGGCAGTTTGACCTTCTGGTTCTAGCTTTTTATTTCCTTCTAGGCAAGCTAACACCTCGCGCACTGTGATCTGACTAGGTTCTTTGGCCAACAAATAACCGCCTTTTGCTCCACGTTGACTGCGGACTAGACCACAGCGCCGTAGCGCTATCAACAGTTGTGCTAGATAGCGATCTGGGATTTGATTACCGGCAGCAATTTGGTCAATTTGCAGGTAGTCTCCCTGTTGATGGTGGCTGGCTAGTTCTAAAAGAGCCAACAAAGCATACCTCACCTTACTGGATAGTTCCATGCATGCGATTATCCAAGAGCCAATGTAACCATTCACTATACTACGGTTATCCTATCGCTTTTTCGGATTTTTTGGGTAAATTTAGCGGTAATTGCTCAAAACCCTGCACCTTGAGATAAATCGCGAGCAATTTAGCATATCTAATGTCGTTCCAGCTTAATTTTTATCAATTATTTGGCAGAAAGCTTCACTCTCACTGACACACTCACAAAAAAGGAGCGATCGCCCATCCAAAACGAGGAAACATGAGCACACTTGAACTTGAAAGCTCAACGCTAAATAACCACTAGTCTTGCACATAAAATGTTTGGATAACCTGCCTCAGTCAGCCGTGAGCCTGTGTTAGCTGGATTTGTTCTCGACATGAGTAAGATTTGGTGAGAGCGATCGCCCCACCCCCACCATTCAGTTTTGAACGGCAGACGATCAGTCTCTATCACTACCATGCGACTTGGGAATATCCCTACACCATTGGATGTGATCGCGGTACGCCTGCTAGAGCAATCAAGCTAGAACTGACCCGCAAGGGCGGGAATGCAGCGTTCGCAGAGTAGGGGATGTTCTGCGGACTCGCCGACGTGAACCGAGTAGTTCCAGCAGCGATCGCACTTTTGCCCATCGGCTTTGACTACACCGATTGAAATATCCTGGGACTGTCCACGATACTGCAATCCCTCCAAGGCAGCAGGCGATTCTAGCAGTTCTACCTGAGAGGTGATAAATAGATAGCGCAGTTCGTCTACGCCATTACCGGGTGCTGAGTGCTGAGTGCTGAG
>CAZZWA010000243.1:0-3249 GCA_964657555.1 uncultured Microcoleus sp. | reverse complement strand
AGTGCGTCGTCTATTTGCTCAGTCGTTGCCTGACTGCTGACTAACGGAGAAGGGGCTTGTTCCTCAGGTAGGGAAGTTTTGCCCACCACCTCTTCTTTCAAGGATTGAATTTTCTCAGACAACTCTTGGCGATCTTTGGCAAACAGGAAATTGCGACTACCAAACCAGATTGTCACTCCTATACCGATAAGTTCAAACAGAGGTTCTAGCAGAGGAAGACTATTGATGGCATCCATTACAGTCCGCGTCACATGGACAGCCAGCATTGCTGTTAGGAGCAGCACAACTGTAGTCGTTGGGCGCTTGTACTGACTGAAAAATTGCTCCAGATAATCAGGCCAATCAGACAAAAACACCACTACCTGGCTCCAAATCTGCCACCACGAGAGAGATGATTGGTCTGTGGGCAGTAACTCAGAAACATTGCCAGCTGCTTCAAGAAGTGTTGAATCTGACTCATTCCTCAGTTCTCGTTCCTGATCGCTGTTCTGAGTGCTAGGATTCAAAGCTTGCAGAACAGCGCGCTGCTGCTCGTCTGGGACATAGAGCAATACCTTTGCTTCCAGGGAAGCACCAATCATTTTTTCTGCACGGGCTTGCTCCAGCACCTTGTTTACCTCGGTGCGCAGTTGCCGCAGATGTTCCCAGGTAGCTGCCAGTTCTGGGTTCTGCCACTGCGCTTCTAAACGCACCCAGCCTGATTCAAACACTGACTTGTAAGGTGTTTGGTAGGGGAGAAACTGCCAGATATCCTCTGCTAAGTGACACAGAACTGGTGCGATCGCTCTGGCTAAATTCTCCACAGCGATTGCCTGTACTGTCTGAATACTACGACGTCGGTATGCATCGGGAGCGCTGATGTAGAGCCGGTCTTTGGCCATATCCAGATAGAAGTTGGATAAGTCCACGACGCAAAAGTTCTGTACCGTTTGGAAGAAGCGGAAGAACTGGAAGCTCTCAAAAGCGTCTTTGACTTCTGTAAACACCTCTGCTATCCGGTGCAGCATGTAGCGGTCGAGTTGTGGCAGTTGCTCGTAAGGCACTGCGTCTTTGGTAGGGTCAAAGTCATGCAGATTGCCGAGTAAAAAACGAGCCGTGTTGCGAATCTTGTTTCTGACATCTCCCATCTGTTTGAGGATGTTCTTACCGATGGGGACATCTGAGGTATAGTCTACTGATGAAACCCATAAGCGCAGCACATCAGCTCCGTAGGGCGGCTCCTCTTTCTGATTTTTGCCCCCTTCAATCACAATGGTCGGGTCAACGACATTCCCCAAGGACTTACTCTGCTTGCGCCCTTGTTCATCCAAGGTAAAGCCATGAGTTAATACTGTTTTATAGGGAGCGATGCCATTGTTTGCCACACTTGTGAGCAAACTCGACTGGAACCAGCCACGATGCTGATCGGAACCTTCCAGATACATATCCGCTGCATAGTGTAACTCTGGCCGCTGCTTCAGCACTGCTGCCCAAGAGGAACCGGAGTCAAACCAGACATCCATCGTATCGGTGCCTTTACGGTAGGTGCGATCATTATGCCGGTAGGATTCTGGCAGTAGCTCCTCAACAGAAAGCTCCCACCAAGCATCCGAACCCTGCTCTCGGACAATTGCTTGGACGTGAGCAATTGTTTCCTCATTCAGCAGTGGTTCCCCAGTTGCTTGATCATAGAAAACCGGAATCGGGACGCCCCAACTGCGCTGACGGGAGATGCACCAATCAGAGCGCTCTGCCACCATAGGAGTGATGCGGTTTTCCCCTTGAGCGGGAATCCATTTTACAGAGGCGATCGCTTTGAGTGCTTCCTCTCGAAATCCTTCTACCGAGGCAAACCACTGTTCTGTCGCTCGATAGATAGTCGGCTTTTTCGTGCGCCAATCGTAGGGATACTTGTGTTGGTACGGTTCCTCCTTCAGCAGCGACCCTGCTTCTGTCAGTGCTTGGAGTACTGCCCCATTGCCCTCACCCAACACATTTAACCCGGCAAACTGCCCTGCTTCTTCTGTGAAATTGCCATCTGCATCCACTGGCGACAGGATCGGCAGACCATAACGCTGACCCACCAGATAGTCTTCCTGACCGTGACCGGGAGCCGTGTGGACTAAGCCAGTCCCTGACTCGGTTGTGACGTAATCTCCGCCAATGACGATTGGACTCTCGCGCTCAAACAGAGGGTGACGATAGGTAGAATGCTCCAACGCCTCGCCCTTCACACTCGCCTTAACTGTCAGGTTCGTGCCTAGGGTTACTGACAGCCTCTCCACCAAATCTGCGGCGATTATCAAGTATTTGGTGGCAATAGTCGGAGCATCTGACCCTACTTCCACCACTGCATAGGTCAACTCTGGATTGACAGCAACTGCCAGATTAGCTGGAATCGTCCAAGGCGTCGTTGTCCAGATGGCGACTCCCAGATCGGGCAAAAATTCTGCCAGGGCTGGTTTGACTGCCTCCGCCAAATTGGTTACTTGGAAAGCAGCATAAAGACTGCGTGACGTGTGACCTTCTGGATATTCCAACTCAGCTTCTGCCAGTGCCGTTTTGGAACTAGGACTCCAGTGAACTGGCTTTAGACCACGATAGATGTATCCCTTCAAAAACATCTGGCCAAAAACGCCAATTTGTGCTGCTTCATATTCCGGTTTCAGGGTCAGGTAAGGATGCTCCCAGTCGCCCCAAACCCCATAGCGCTTAAAGCTTTGACGCTGTTGCTCCACTGTCTGGAGAGCAAAATCTCTGGCTTTGCGACGTAGTTCCAGAGGTGTCAGTTTTTTCCTCTCCTCTGGCTTCATCTCCTGAAGCACCTTAAGCTCAATCGGCAAGCCGTGACAATCCCAACCAGGGACATAGCGCACCTTGCGCCCTTGAAGGATCTGGTAGCGGTTGATGATGTCTTTGAGGATTTTATTTAAGGCGTGGCCAATATGCAGCGAACCATTAGCGTAAGGAGGCCCATCGTGCAAAATAAATAACTCGCCAGAGTTGTTCTGCGACAGGCGATCATAAATCTGGTTTTCTGCCCAAAATTTTTGCAGTTCGGGTTCGCGCTTAACAGCATTTGCCCGCATGTCAAAGCCAGTGTTGGGCAAGTTGACGGTGTTTTTGTAAGTTCCTGATTCTGTCACAGTCGGAGTTGGGGGAAGGGTGCAGTGGTTATCTGAACATTATGTTTGAGAAATGCCTTGAGCTTCAAGTCAAGGTTTTGAGGTTTCTGGCTACCAGCAAAATACTGTAATACATCCTTACTTG
>CAZZWA010000242.1:0-9176 GCA_964657555.1 uncultured Microcoleus sp. | reverse complement strand
TGGACTTTAGATATTAGCCCGGAGTTTAAACTCCGGGCGGGTGTGGCAACTTACCAAGAATAGCAATTAGCTCCTCTTGGAAGCTTGCTAGTATACAAAGTTGAAAGCTTAATGTAGTTAGGGCTTCCCCAGAAAGTCCAGTTTACCAATCTCTACACCACAGTGCCGGAGGATGTTATAGGCAGTCGTAACATGGAAGTAGAAGTTGGGCAATGCAAAGTTTAGGAGAAACGGCATCCCCTGAAAATTTATAGAGTTGTCTTGCATCTGTAAAGTGATTGTCCTTTCCTCTGAACCGTCAATTTGCTCAGGTGTCAATGTGTTCAGGTAGGAAATGGTCTTATGAATGCGGTCTATGAGTTCAGGAAAAGTTGTTTCATTGTCTTCAAACTTTGGTGGTTCCAGCCCTGCCAGTCGCGCTGCCCCTCTTCTAGCGCTGTCCGACGCAATTTGGACTTGCTTTACTAGAGGAAACATATCAGGGTACAAACGACTATTGACCAGAACAATAGGATCAATTTTTTTTGTTGCCGCATGTGTAGCACCCTTATCAACAATAGTGGCAAGGTTGTTTAGTATGCGGGTAAACACGGGTACTGAAGATTGATACATGGAAATTTTCATGGAAATTTCTCCCAAAAATAGGTTATTAGTCACAGGTGAGGGAATTAAAATCCCATGTAAAAAATCCGTAAAATGGCAATTTGCTAAGTAATGTAGCCAAAAAGTAGGTAGATTCAAGCTTGAGCGTTTTCAAGTATATGGTTTTGAGAAGCCTTGATGTGTTTGGTGATTGAATTCATCAATTGTTATTGGCTTGCATCTAACCACAGTTTTAACATACTGAAGAAATAACAGTTCTCTTGCTTTCTGACTCCCAACACCGCTTGAATTAAGGGTCAAGCGGTTTACAAAGGGGTTTAGCCATCCAGAAAGACTCACTTTGATAGCCCAGTTGCTGGTAAAGAGCTAAAGCTGCTTGATTATTTTGATAGACTTGTAGCCCAATCTGACGATCGCCTCTTGCCCTCGCCCAGCTTTCCGCATAACGCATCAAAGCTTTACCGATACCCTGCCGTCGGTGTTCTGGCAAGACATAGAGGATAAAAATGTGAGCATAGCGATCGCCCTGCACCTGGTCTATCACATTTCCCATCCATAAGACAGCTACTGGACGGGAAGGACGAATAGGTTCTTCTTGTCCATCGCTCAAAAATTCCACCCACCACAAAGGCGTCTCTTTGTAAAGGTATTGAGCGACGGTTTTAGCCAGATGAGTAAAATCCCTCTGGTTTGGGAAAAGCTCCTGATAAGCTGCCTGCATAAACTTCACTAGCAACGCCCTATCAACCCCTGAGCCTTGGCGCAGGTGGTAGCTAGCAGGCAGCATTACATTATGCATTGGGAGATTTTTAAGTTTGAATTCTAGATTCTTTGTTTATACCAAATCCCACCACTTTCATCCATTTCGAGCGGGAGCATCTAGTGAGTCAGGAACTAGGGGATGAGGGGGAAAATCAATTCGCCAAAACGGAATGCTCCCTATCTGTTGGCAATGCCTGAGCTTGCTTCGGCTGGGGATTGACTTCCTCAATCGGCGCAGGCGCTGCCATATCCGTAGGCAAAAAGATGCGAGCGCTGACTGCCACAAGAGCGATTAAAAACACCAACACTACCAAAAATGGAGCAATATATTCCCGAAAGATAGCCATATCTGTTGTTATGGGGTAGGCGTTGTGCCTGCTATAGAGCAGAGTTGTTTTCTGAGAAACCTGATAAAGATTTGTTAATGTCTCTTTATCCATCCTACAACTTAGCGGAATCATCGTCCTTGTCATCTAACTCTAGTTTTGGCATATTTGATACCGCACGGGAATTCCAAGGAGCAAAAAACGGTAAAAGCAGCAATCCGGGTAAAGCTGCGATGGCTGTGAGCACAAAGAATAAAGGCCAACCAGTTGCTTGGGCCCATTGGCCTGCTGGTGCCACCAAAATATCTCGACTGCAAGCTACCAAGCTGGAAAGTAAAGCGTACTGAGTTGCGGTAAAGCGATGGTTACACAGACTCATCAAAAAGGCGACGAAGGCAGCTGATTCTAAACCAGCGGTGAAACTTTCCAGATTAACAGCACCGATCATGAGCGGGTAGTTTTTCCCGACAACTGCGAGGATAAAGTAGGAAAGGTTACTGACAGCTTGTAGGATAGCGAATATCCACAGAGAGCGATTAATCCCAATCTCGGTCATCAGCGCTCCCCCTGCCAACGTGCCAACAATTGTAGCAAAAATACCCAATGCTCCTGGAAAGGCAATGTCGCTTTGGCTGAAATTTAAGCCCTTATCCAACAAAAATGGGGTGGATATATTCTTAACTAAGGCATCTCCCAGTTTATAAAGGACGATGAAAAGCAGGATCAGAACTCCTTGGAACCCTCCTAAGCGCTGGAAAAATTCAATTAAAGGTAACCTGACCGCATCAGATAAGGTTTCAGGTAGGTGGACTGGTTGTGCAGGTTCAGGTGCCCAAATCGAACTGATCAACCCCACCACCATCAAAAGAGACATCAACAAGTAGACAACTGGCCAAGGCATAATGTCTGCCAGAAACAGCGTTAAATAACCCGCTATGATGATGGCAATTCGATAACCTAAAAGGAAAACTGCTGCCCCAGGACCTATTTCTCGCTGTTCTACAATATCAGTGCGGTAGGCATCAACGACAATGTCTTGAGTCGCGCTCAAAAACGCCACAATCACAGCATTAATTGCCAAAAGTTGCAGTGATTGAGACGGTTTTTGGCAAGCCATAGTGGCGATCGCCAGTAGTAACGCCACTTGTGTTAAAGCTAGCCAGCCGCGACGACGGCCTAAGAACGGTGGGACAAATCGATCCAGTAAAGGCGACCAAAAAAATTTTAAGCTGTAGGGCAATCCCACCAAACTAAAAGCACTAATAGCAGTTAGACTAATCCCCTCTTTGGTCATCCAAGCTTGGATCGGGGTTTTACTGGCTAGATAAAAGGGTAAACCTGAAGAAAAGCCCAGAAACAACAAAGCCAGCATTTTGCGACTTTGAAAGACTTGCAGCAATGATTGAATTGCTTTCACTGCCAAAAAAGGCTCCTCCCTACTGAGAATAACTCCTTTGATATTGAGTTATCTTGCCATAGCAGGAGCATTTAGCGCCGATCCGAAATCTCTCTTGTGGCGACTTATAACTTTGGCTCGGCATCCCACACTGTTCTGACGTAACACTGTGGGAGGATATCAAAGCTTTTGTCTAGATACCGATTTGGTAGCAGCAGCGTCATAGCCGCGCCAGACGCCAACGAGGACACCTTGCACCTGCACTTGACTAGCCAGTACCTCAATTGGGTCATATTTAGAATTAGCTGGTTTAAGCGAGACTAGCTCACCCCGCCTGTAGAAATGCTTCAAAGTTGTGCCATGTCCTTCAACTCGTGCCGCCACAATGGTGCCATTTTTGAGCCCGTCTGGTTCTGATAGGGGGCGCATAATCACCACATCTCCTTCAGCAATCTGATCTTCAATCATGCTGTCTCCTACCACTCGGAGGGCAAAGTAATCAGGCTGACGGCAGAAGTAAGATAAATCCAGTTGCTCCACAGCTTCAGTGAAAGGTTCCACAAGACCACCAGCAGCGATCGCTCCTAAAACTGGTACTCCTCCAGAATTAGGACGGAGAATCCGGATTGTGCGAGCCTTACCCTCTGTCCATTCAATGTATCCTTTAGCACGTAAGTGGTCTAAGCGACTTTGGATTGGGGCTGGTGACTTTAGCTCCATCGCCTGCATCATCTGCCGAATTGAAGGAGAGTGTTGATGCTGGCGGATATAGTCAGCTAGCCAGTCATAGAGTTGCTGTTGAGCGTTAGTCAGGGATTCCATAATTAGAGGCGGCACACATTGACAAGCAGGTAAAAGATCAGCGTGTAAAAGAAAGAAATTTTTACTTTTTAGCTTTTTCTTTCTTTCAGGCAAGAGAAGTTGTTTCCTTTCACCCTTTCCTATAAAATCATAGAACATTAGTACTAACAAGCGCTCAAATTTGTCTAATAAAGTCTCTTAGCGCTTCAAGTAGCAAAGGTAAAAGAGCCGACACTCTCCGAGGGAGAAAATATAAGGTCTCCCAACTCCGGCAAGGGTATACGATCAAAATGCTGCCCT
The DNA here is from genome assembly GCA_964657555.1 of uncultured Microcoleus sp. Taxonomy (GTDB): domain Bacteria; phylum Cyanobacteriota; class Cyanobacteriia; order Cyanobacteriales; family FACHB-T130; genus CAZZWA01. Next base: position 4,988 of record CAZZWA010000242.1, on the reverse strand, counting down.
TGCCGCCTGAAGCATAAACTTCTGTACAAGTGAGTGCTCGAAAACAGCATTTGAGGGGAATTAATCATCTCCCAATAGAGTTGCCAACAGGGCTTTTTGCGCGTGCATGCGATTTTCTGCCTGATCCCAAATACGCGACTGAGAACCTTCCATCACCTCATCAGTGATTTCTTCTCCTCGATGAGCTGGTAAACAGTGCAGCACGATCGCCTGCGAGTCGGCACTACTTAACAGTTGTTCGTTCACCTGATAAGGCTGAAAAATTGGAATCCGAGCATCAGCTAACGCTTCTTGTCCCATACTTGCCCAGACATCAGTGTACACCGCATGCGCTCCCTGAATTGCTTGTTTGGGATCGACTGTCACCATTACTTCCGTGCGGTTTCCAGCAATATGAAGCGCCTGCGCCACGATCGCCGCATCTGGCTGGTATTCTGGAGGGGAGGCAATTCTGACATTCATTCCTACTAAAGTGCAACCTAGTAACAAGGAGTTAGCCATGTTATTGCCATCTCCTAGATAAGTCAAAGTCAGCCCCTCAAGGCTTCCAAAGCACTCCTGAACTGTCAGCAAATCCGCTAAAACCTGACAGGGATGTTCCAAGTCACTTAAGGCATTAATAATAGGAATTTGGGCATAGTGGGCAAAGGCTTCTAGATCCTTCTGCTCAAACGTCCGGATCGCCAGGATGTCTAGATACCTGTCTAAAACCCGCGCTGTATCAGTCAACGGTTCCCCTCGGCTTACCTGGGTGACGTTAGGGTTCAAGTCTATCACCTGACCGCCCAACTGATACATAGCAACGGAAAAACTAACTCGCGTCCGGGTAGAAGCCTTATAAAATAGCAGCCCTAGAACTTTATTCCGTTGTAACTTTACCTGAGAGTTTTTGAGTTGGGCGGCTAGATGTAACAGTTCCTGAATTTCCGAACCACTCAAGTCTGCCACACTGAGTAAGTCTCTTCCTTTCAATTCTTTCATACTTATCCCCAATAGCTGATATGAAATAGCGATTTTATCCCATTTCACTACCTTCTTGCGGTTCGCGATCCCCTAAGAGCGAAGCCTCAACCAAGGATCAAGAGAGTAGAGAAGGTAGGGAAAGTATGAGGGGAATTTTTGGCAAAACTCCTCCCTTGTGTCCCAGCGCCTGTATACCCCTAAAGGCTTTAGCGTTGCTCCCCCAGCTTTTTGATATTGTCAGTTTAATCATGTCCTGCTACTCAACTGCGCTAATTTGTCATACGTTAAATGGCTTCACAGCAAAGTCTCTCAATGTCAAGGTGAAACTCTGGTGCTCTTTGGTAGTGACGAAAGTTACAATCACCTCACAAGCTACAGCCACAGCTAGCATCACGAGATTTCGTGCTAAAGGGTAGTCGCAGATATCATCATTTGCTGGTGAGGGTACGCGATAAACTTCATTCCAGATAACTTCAGCATAATTGCTGATTAACCCAACATGGAGGCATGAAAGATTAGCACTAGCACAGTGATCTTTGACGACTTGACGCCCTACACTATTATCAAATGTATCAATGACAACAGCACTACCAGCTAACAGCTGAGCTACATTAAGAAGTGTCAACTCTTTGGGAAGTGCGTCCACTGTGACTCCTAAGGCCCGATAAAGAGTATTTGCCAGAATTTTGGCCTTAAAGGCACCGACATCGGAGCGGTAGTAAGGCTGGGTAGAAAGATTGCGCTCCTCAATGCGATCGCGGTCAATCACCCTTAGCTTGCTAAAGCCTGAACGGGCAAGATTTTCGGTAATATTTGCACCTAGCGCCCCAGCGCCACACACAGTTACTGGAAAGTCCTGCAACTGCGTCATCAGTGCAGATGTTCTGTAAAGTTGTTCATGAGAAAACATACTTAATAAAGTCTCAAATTTTCTGAGTAATCTCGTCCTGACTAACGTGATTCATTGTCATGCGAGTGTGTTAAAGTAGGTTGTGAGGATTTGATTCGGTGACTTCGTTTGTTTGTTTGACAGTGACAGGCATTTCTCCGAACTATAAATCTCTACACAATCTTTTGACGAAAGGAACTGTTTCATGTCAATCTATGTGGGTAATTTATCCTACGAAGTAACAGCGGACGACGTCAGCCATATTTTTTCTGAATACGGTACTGTGAAGCGGGTTCAACTCCCCACTGACCGGGAAACTGGTCGCTTGCGTGGTTTTGGTTTTGTTGAAATGTCTACGGAAGCTGAAGAAACTGCTGCCATTGAAGCCCTTGATGGTGCTGAGTGGATGGGACGTGACTTGAAGGTGAATAAAGCTAAGCCACGGGAGGAAAGAAAACCCTCTGGCGGTAGCTGGGGCAATAATAGCCGCAATAGACGCTACTAAATATTACCAAGATTCTGTGAAGAACAAGCTACACTGCTGAAGTGCTTAAAAAGCCCATCCTCCTTCAGGGGATTAGGAAGTGTTGCAATTAAAACAATTTATCGAAGGTTGCCAGCAGGGTAGGGATTCTGTCTTATCTTGCTGGAAACTTTTTACTGTTAAAGAGCGGTTGGGCCGTTGCTCCACACCTAAGGCAAAGACAGAATGACCCAAATAGTTGTAGGCAAAAATGAAGGGATTGAGTCAGCCTTACGCCGATTTAAGCGTCAAGTCTCCAAAGCTGGAATTTTTTCAGATATAAAGCGCCAACGTCACTTTGAGACCCCTATTGAAAAACGGAAGCGCAAAGCAATCGCCAGGAGACGTAAGCGGCGTTTCCAGAGCGGCAGCTAAGCTGTGCATACTTGATTTGCATATTCCTAGCTATAGTTGTTAGTGGTTATTGATCGCGAATCCAGACCGGATAAGCTTTTTACCACTAACTACTAAGTACTAACTGCCTAAACGAAATCTCTATTTGGATTCTAGATTTAATTCAACTGATAACTTGATTGCCAGTGCCATTTCTTTCTGGTTGCTATTATCCCTGCCATTAAATTCACTATTGGTAAGTATAGATAGATTGCTGTGAATTGGCATAATTTGATCTAATTTTAATGTGAGCGTTCCATTACCTTGAGAGTTTAACGATTTTAGTTTGACGCTAGCACCAGCAGGCAACCCCGGAGGATTAAAGTTTTGTGGATCGGCATGCTGTTCTAAACTCACGTTCAGAGTAATGACATTATCTTGTATATTTGCTATCTCGTAAGTTGCTATCTGGTTCAGAGTCATTCCGTTTACCTTAAGTGAGTTAGCAACACTCCACTTGGCTCCCACTCCCACAGCTTCTTCAGGAAAAGGTGAGGATATTTGCTTAAGAGAATTCAAAATTTGCTCATAAATTTGTTTGGTAGTGGCACTGCTTCCAGACGGTAAGCTCAAGTTAACTTCTTTAGTTTTTCCTTGTTTGTCTACAATTGCAGAACCTTTTAAGCCGACTAGTTTGGCAATTTCCGAACGCATCGCCGCAGATTGCAGTGGTGGGTAAGTCGAAGCGGCCACGATATCGGCATCAGTATATGTCCATTGTAAGTGAATATCACCGTTGGTATCGACTTTGGTGACTTCTGTGTCTATCGTTACCTTAGTAGCTGGAATAGGAAACTTAGGCGACGCCTGCCCCCCAAAAGACATCTCCATGGCCATATTCGTGGTCATAGTTAGGGTTTGCTTGCCATTCACTACTGGAGTGAATTGCAGTCTTTGCTTAGGTTCAGCTCCTTCATTGAGCAGTTTGATTTGGGGTGGTACAGCACTTGCTGTATTTGAATATGGCGCCACAATCGAGGGTGTTTGGGCACTAATAGGTGTAGATAGAGGCGTTGCTCCGAATCCAGCGCTCATCAAAACAAGAGAGCTGGCAAACAATGATTTTTTCATGGAATCACTGAGGAATACGCATGTATTCAAAGAAGATTTAACTTAATTGTTGAATCACAGAATTTAAACTAAATTCCAGAAATCATTTGAACTTTGAACAGAGAATGACGCCGCTTACCCCACCTATAATCTTTGATTTAGGTGGGGTACATCACTTGCTTACCAGCGATCTCGCTCTTCAATTACACCAACAAGCGATTGTAAGTCAAAATCGCGATCGCGTCCGCTCAAGCAGATGCCAGAACTGACCACTGTCAGGTCATTTTTGGCAATAGCAGAAGCGTGACGTTCGCCGTTACCAGTTGTCCATTCAATCTGCCAGAACTCACCGCGATCGCGAAACTCCTGCAATTCCCCGCCTCCCATGTGCAAAGCCTTCCGCAGACAATTCTCGTCTTGTCGGTGCTGAAGCAGGGATTGAAACTCCAACACTGGCTGCACAGCCAAATCGTAGACAGTCCGCATCTCCGGCGTCATCCCGCGAAAGCGCACTTCTTCTGGCGGTGTCACCTTTGAGAGTGCTTCTCTGAGTTGTTTTGCCACGAGGGGATCGGCACGTCTATCAAGTTCGTCAAACCACCAATTCCCTTGATCCCCACGAGCGATGCACTCCTCAAAGGCTGTTCCCTGGGTGACGAGGTGCACTGGTACTGGCTTTGCCATACTCCACCGTTGCTGCATGTCAGCTTCATTGACGGGATAAGCCAGCCATGTTTGTCCTCGCAGAATATGAGCAAGACGGAATCGCAGTGACTTGAAACCGCTCAGATATTCCGCCACTTGGGGCAAAGTGGGTTCCTCCACCATCTTGGCTATTTTCTGATCACTGGGCTGAAAGATCCCCCAACCTTCAAAGTCCCGTGGTTGAGGGGTGAAGGTGTAGATAATGCCAGATACCCTGGTGCGCACCAATCCTCCGCCCACGCATGGCGCGAGAAATTGTGTGTCGCGCAGTTGATCTTCCTGTGCGGCGAGTTGGTGAAGCAGTTTGCGGATGTCTGCCACGAGCTTGCCTTAGTTAAAGTTGAGCAGTAAAGATTGGTAATATATTACAAGCGTAATACGCTTGACCCTTTTTTGTAGCTTGTGAACGCAGAGCGTTGCTACTTAGCCAAGACAATCCGATCCTGGGTGAAAGAAATGCTTTGG
>CAZZWA010000241.1:0-9197 GCA_964657555.1 uncultured Microcoleus sp. | reverse complement strand
GCTGCCAGAAATGCCGCATTCAGGGCAATATTGCGAATATTTCCCCCAGAGACACTCAGCTTTGCCAACTTTTGAAAATCCAGATTTTCGATTGGGGTTTGTTTGGGAAAAATGCGTCGCCAGATCTCTGTTCGCTGATTGGCATCCGGAAACGGATACTGAACGACAAAGCGAATCCGTCTCAGAAATGCCTGATCTAAAGAGGCTTTCAAATTGGTGGTGAGAATTGCCAAGCCCCGGTAAGCTTCCATCCGTTGCAGGAGATAGCTCACCTCTACGTTGGCATGGCGATCGTGGGAATCCTTCACCTCTGTGCGTTTGCCAAATAGGGCATCCGCCTCATCAAACAGCAGAATCACTCCTCCCCCTTCGGCGGCATCAAACACCCGCCGCAGATTCTTCTCCGTCTCACCAATGTACTTACTCACTACCGCACTCAAATCAATCCGGTACACATCCAGATTTAGGGCATTGCCTAACACCTCTGCCGACAGCGTCTTTCCCGTTCCACTGCTTCCCGCAAACAAGGCACTGATCCCCAAACCCTTCGCTCCCTTGGCGGCAAACCCCCACTGCTCATAAACCTTCGAGCGCTGCCGCACATGCGCCGCAATTTCTCGCAACACCCCCAACTCTTTCTCTGGCAAAACCAGATCCTCCCAATCTGCCGTGGCTTCAATTCGTTGCACCAACTCATCCAGGCGGGGACGTGCCTGTGTACGGCAGGCATCCCAGAGGAAACGGAAGGAGTTGGAGGAGTCTGCGGTTTCTGTTGATGGTAGTGCGTTGAGTTTTACATGTTGGGTTTTTAATTGCCAACTTGTTGCTTCGATTGTCGCTGCACTGAGGTTGAAATGGGAAACCAGGCTATCGATCTGTCCGTTCATGGACGGTGCCAATTCACCCAGGGTAGTTTGCCACACCTGGCGCTGTTCCGCCGAACTGGGGTGATGCACCTCCAACGTCAGCATCGGGCGTTGCATCAGAGGACGACGTTCCAGCCCGGTGACAATCAGGGGAGCTTGCAGGTTTTCTAACAGATGAGTCATGCTGCCTTCTTTTTCCCCTGACTGGGATTCTATTGCGTCGCCATCAAGTAACAACACCCGCCGATGTAGCCGCCATTCTCGTTCCCACAAACAGCGAATTTGTTGCAGTTGATGGAACTCACTGGGAAGGACATTGGCTGAAACGGCATACCCTTCTAATTCCAGTAGCCGACAGGCAGTAGCGGCGATCGCTCGTTTGCTGTCTGCCTCTGTTCCACAAAGCTGCAACACAGGTAATACTCGGTGCTCTTGAGATGCCTGCACCCAACTTGTTGTCATCTGTTCTGCAAGAGCTTGATGGGATGGCACTAACATCTGAGTGTGCTCTATCTGCAATGGGGATGCTCCCATTTTCTCCAATTGCTCATCCAGGGGGTGCAACCCCGTCAGGTAATGCACAATTTGCTCGTTCAACCGCAAGGGACTGATGGCAAGGGCATTGCCTGCTCCGATCTCAATCAATCGCCAACGTCGCAAGGGAGCATCCTGGGTAAGTGCCCCCCAATAGGGAGATTTGGAAATGGATAGTGCCAAACTGAACGTGGGATACCCCCACTGCGACTGACCCTGTGCGTCAGCGCAGAGTTTATTCCAATGGGGATCAAACTCCATACCAGCACACAATAGCACAATATCCCGCTCAAATGACGATAGCTCGAAGAGCTGACAAAGTTGTGCCAATGCGGGAGGCGCTTGCTCAAAGGCAGGATGACCAGCCAGTTCCCTACCCTCCTCAACATCCACAAAAACGCCTTTCCCCAAATCCTCACTTCCCTGTTCTCTATGCTGTTCAATTCGCTCTTCTAACACTCGCCTGGTTTGGGAGAGCAATCCCATCAAGTAACGGTAATTTGCTGTGTACCAATCTTCTGTAACTGGTTTAAACTGCATGTATCCACCTACATCTTGTGAGCGATCGCGCTTAAACTCATATCAAATCTAGGAGCGGCTGCTGTGAGTACAACTTGCACACATCCAGAACTTCGAGAAATCCTTAGTCATGAGTGATTTTTTGGTTTATCCTACCAGCTATCGTTGCTAACTTTTCCCGTCTTGTGCTAGTTAATTTACCTATAAGTCTAATTGTGTTGAGTATGAGCGTCTGTGGTTTGATAACCAGCCTTTACTATAATTTTAGTTAGGGTTTTATAAATTTTAGATTTGAGCGAGTAAGCTAGCAAAGTTTATTTTAAAAGGTGAATGACAACGTCTATTACCACCTTTATAACAAGGAGAAGACTGGAGTGCGATCGCACTCCATTAATTTATCCTGGAGAGTGCGCTCTGGCGTTGGAGTTTGGAGACTTCACAAGAGATTTGGAGGTTTGTGCCGTCATGCATCGTTATCAGTCGGGTTGGTACGTTAACGCAGTAACGCATCCTACTGGCGTGGCACTGATTGATTTTTTCACAGCGATCACGTATTATCCTCTAATGCTCTGGCTCATCTTGTGCTTCCCAATTGTCAATAATGAATTGAATGTTCTCAAGTGCTGAATTGAAAAGTTAAAGTCTCAACTTAATCAGCTTCACTCTCTTGAGTTGATGACTGCTCCTGCTTGGCTAATTGTTGCGTAACAACGGAATTCAATGGAGGAAATGAGGGCTCCTGAGCACTAGGCTGTGGATATATAGGGCATTTGTAGCGAGCAAATAACTGTTGAACACCAGTGTATTTCCGCTTTTCAATATACAGCCACAGTTTTTTCCTAATTTCAGAATCAGCCGTACTGTGGATAATTTCCAGCCACGAGTCTATGTAGTTTTTTAGCCCTTCTTGCGTGACAATCTTAGATTCAATCAGATTGTTAAACCGTTCCAAATTGTCTAAAACTTTATCAAAATTGTCCCTAATAGCTGCATTTATATAGGCTTGATCAGCTTTTCTGGGCTTCTGTATATCGTTATCAAAATTTTGATCTTCTAGGGAATCTAAAGCATTACACAATCCTTTCTTTTTGACAATGACAAACTTATTTTTAGAATGCTCTGCATCGGGAAATAACTTAATACTGCGGTCTTCACTATCAAGCATTCGCATGACGTTTATTGCTTCCTGTCGCGTTTCAAAATCTTTAAATTCTCTGGCAATAAACTCATAAACTTTCCACTTTTGGTTTTCCAAATATTGAGGAACGATCAAAATAGTTGCTACAATAGTGCCAAGGACTGTTACCAGTACTTGCAACTCCTGTAGATTATCTTGGAGCAGGTGGCGGGGAGAAAATTTGGCTTTATGGGTATCGGCTCTGTTAAAATCTACCCCTGATAGTTTAGCTTCTGACAGGTTTGCTTGCCTCAGCTTTGTACCAGTAACGTCTGCTCCTGTCAGATCTGCCCCAACCAAATTCGCTTGATTGAGGTTAGCTTGGGAGAGAATGGCTCCGCGCAGTTTAGCATCAACCAAGTTGGCACCACCCAGATCTTGGCCACTCAGGTTTGCCCCCACTAAATCGCACCCCGGACAGTTTTTGCTATCCAGTAACTGTTGAACTTGTGCAAAATTGGCAGCGATCGCCCCAGTTGCAAAACAGAAAGAGGCGCACAGTGCTATGATCGCTAAAATTGTCAGTCTCATGAAATATTCGTTTTAATCCTGCAAGCGTTCTCGAAAATACTGCTGATATAACTTGCAGCGGGGCGTCACGCGATCGCCTTGCCGCTTAACCAGTCCCATACTGTATAACTTAGTATGCCTGCATGGTCTCTAATCGTACTGGTTCAGTCGCACTCGCAACTTGCTTGAGTGCTGCTGCGAGTTGGGAATTTTCTTTAACTGTTCCCCAGTGGCGGCGCAAATGTTTTTCGTAAATTCCCGCATCTGTGGCAGCATCTTGCAACAACTTCTCCAAGGTCACATCCCCGCCTGGGCTTTGACAGTCAACTCTTTGAGGAATCTCACCTGTGTCTGCACAACTAGCTGCTTGTCTGTTTTCCAGTTGAACTTAATCTGTATGCGATCGCAATTCTCCAATTCGTCATTGGCATAAGCCAGCAGTGCCTCTAAAAGGCGTTTTGTCTGCTTTTTAGCTTCAGGGCCGTAGTGCGGTCTCGGCATCAATGCGCCTTCTTGGAGTCAGCATGACACTCAGCAAATTTTCTGAGTCTATATTAAGCTATTTAGCTGTTGAAACCCAAGGCAACGGGATCTTATCCGCGTTAACTCATAGCTTGAGAAGAAATGAGTTCAGCGATTTAGCGGAGGCGAACGGTTGTGAATAGAAAGATACTGTTAATTATGAAGCGAATGCCATCGTACTTGCGGGAAGTTAACGTGAACAAGCTCAAAGTGTTGAAGGTATCTACAATCGGTTTGCTATTCGCCACATTAGGACTTGGGCTAGTTAGCATCTCTTGTGCTGTCCCTTTCAGCCAAAAATCAAGTAGCAATCTCATGGCCATGCAGCCAGAGACAACACCTTTTGATCAAGTTAATCAGAAGCGAGCTTTCAAAAAGGTAGCAACCAATCGATTTAAGCTGAAGCCGATTGCCAAGAAGCTAGCACTCAAGAGAATTTTAACTAAAAAGTTAGGCTGAGAAAAAAAAATTGATATTACAGCAGATTGCAAGTTCATGGAGTACACCCCTCCCCTTACTAAGGGGAGGGTACCCGCTAGGGCGGGTGGGGTAGTGTACTTCACTTAGATGAAAAGCGCTGTATCTATAGTGCTAGGTTAGCATTCGAGCTTTAAGCATAATTCGTAATGGCTAGTTCGTAATTGTGGGTTACATCACCGCTCAAACCCCTAAGATTGAGCGCCTCAAATGAATCGTCGGTCAAATCCGCGATTCCCAGAAAGTCAGCGAGCAAGTCCAATCTCTGATGGCCGCTAGGAGGAATTGCCGCCCGCCGACTGGGCTTGATGGGTAAAAGACCAATTACCCATTACCGCGAAATATCACTCCTTTTAGGGTGGATGAGCTGAATGTAATCGCAAATTACGAATTACGAACTACAAATTTTTAAAATGTCATGGCTGAAGAAAAGACATATTTGGAGCTTTCCGAAACTGATGGCGGTTCCCACAAGTTCTATGAAGTCACCGTCAACAATACCCAAGTCACTATCCGCTACGGTCGCATTGGCGATTCAGGACAGACTCAAACCAAAACATACCCTACCTCTGAGAAGGCTAAGGCGGACGCCACTAAGAAGATTAATGAAAAGCTGAAAAAAGGCTACGAACATGCAGTCGTCGGTGCTCGCCAGAAGCGTTCTGTGACGCGACGCCAAGTGACCAGCACTGCCTCGACTGCCAAACAAGCACCAATTCTCTGGAAATTTGCCTCTGGTTCAGCTGCCTTTGGCATCTTCATCGACGCTGAACGTTGCTGGGTCGGCAACCAGGCTGGTAAGGTCTTTGCACTGGATCGTAACGGTCAAGTTCTCAATCAGTTTCAGCTCCCTAATGGCGTCAAGTGTCTAGTTGCCGATGATATCTGGATTTACGCTGGATGCGATGATGGCAACGTCTACGACTTGACTGGCAAGTTACCGCGTGTTGCCTACGAGATTGATGAAAATGTCGATATCTTCTGGCTTGATATCAAAGATGGCATGCTGGCAGTCTCTGATGCCAACGGCGGCGTGACAACAATAGAGCACGATGATGAGTCGCAGTGGACTCGTTTGAGCCAGGGCGGGGCTGGCTGGATGGTACGTTGCGACGAGGCTGGTGTTTATCACGGTCATAGCCAGGGCGTGACAATGTATGAGCCTAAAGAGGGTCGAATGCTTTGGTACCAAAAAACTGGTGGTGCTGTGCTATTTGGTTGGCAGGAAGTGTCGGCTGTCTATGCAGGCACTAGCGATCAGCGAGTTTATTGCTTTAGCAAGAAAGGTGAGGTAGGGCCGGTATACAAATGCGACGCCTCGGTTTTCTCTTGTGCCACAGCTATTAATGGCAAGTATGTCTTTGCTGGTGACAACAGCTCTTCAATTTATTGCTTTAATCCGGCGGGAGAACGCCTTTGGAAGCTTGGCACTGGTTGCGGATCGGCTTTCTCAATGCAGTTTTTGGGCGATCGCATTTATATCGTCACTACCGATGGCTCTCTAGCCTGTATCGATGCCAGTGAAGCCGCCATTATTGCCGCCCAATCAGGGACAGTTCCCCAAGCAACTATTATTAAAGCACCAAAAGGTGATGGGGCTTCCCCCGCCACCGCTATTGAAACCACTTCAGACACAAACCAAGGAGTGATTATTGAATGCTTTCGGGAGGGCGGTAAACTAAGAGTCAGAGTTGTCTCCCCCGGATACAACTCTGAGTGGAATGTCCAGTTTCCCAAAGACATTCGGAAAGAAGGCGATCGCTATCTCGTCCAAGAGGTGCGCGAGTCGGCACGCGGCGGATTCTACCGCGCCTATGGTGATATTAAGAGCCTATCCGAAAACTAAAATTCTTAGTAACACAGTCAAGTTTGCCCTCTATTGATAACCTGCTGCTTGGAGTGAGAACAGTCGGGCATAGCGTCCCCCAGCTTGCAACAACTGCTCGTGAGTTCCCTGTTCCATCACAACTCCTCCCGCTAAAACTACAATTATGTCAGCCATGCGTACTGTGGAGAAGCGGTGGGAGATCAGGAGTACCATCTGGTTTTTCGTCAGCTGGCGAAAGCGATCAAAAATCTGCGCCTCGGCTTCAGCATCCATCGCCGCTGTTGGTTCGTCCAGCACCAGAATGTCTGCATTGGTGCGCATAAATGCCCTGGAAAGTGCAATTTTTTGCCATTGACCACCAGAGAGTTCAGTTCCTCCCTTAAACCAACGACCCAACTGGGTGTGAAAGCCAGCTGGCATAGTCTCAATGAAAGGTTTCGCCATACCCTTTTGAGCCGCAGTTTCCCACTGACTAGAATCTTCTAAGTGCTCCACATCCCCAACACCTACATTCTCTCCCACCGTAAGCTGGTAGCGGACGAAGTCCTGGAAAATCACGCTAATCCGCTGATGCAGTACCAATATGTCCCATTCCTGCAAATCCAAACCGTCTAGCAGGATGCGCCCGGAGTTCGGAGTGTACAATCGGGTCAACAGCTTAATCAAAGTCGTTTTTCCAGAGCCATTTTCACCGACAATTGCTAGTTTCTTTCCCGGTTGCAGATGGAGAGAGATTCCCTTTAAGGTGGGTTGGGAACTGCCTGGGTAGGTGAAATAAACGTTCTCGAAGCGCACTCCATCGGCGGGAATTGGCCCTTTTATTGCTCTGCCTGGAAGCGCGGGGATTTCCTGTTCTAGAAACTCATAAAGGTTGGATAAATAAAGGTTATCCTCATACACTCCCCCAATAGAACTGAGGATAGCAGAGAAAGTGGACTGTCCTTGGCGGAACACCATCAGGTACATAGTCATTTCTCCTAAGGAAATCTGGTGGGCCATCGCTTCTACAACTATCCAGGCGTAGGCGATGTAGAAAGCAGCAGTCGAGAGCAAACTGAGCAGATAACCCCAGAATCCCCGATAGATAGTGAGTTCGCGGTCTTCGCTGTAAAGTCGCCAGAAGAGGTCACTGTAGCGTTTCAGCATCATTGACCCCAACTGGTACAACTTCACCTCTTTGGCATAGTCTTCCCTAGCAATTAGGGTTTCTAGATAATGCTGCTCTCTCGTTTCTGAGGAACGCCAACTGAACAGGCGAAAGGCTTTTCCCGCAAACTTTGTCTCGGCGATGAAAGCAGGCAAAGCGGCTATCCCCAGCAATACCACAGCTAAAGGTGAGAATCGCAGTAACAGACTGCCGTAAGCGATCAGGGAAAGCCCATCCTGAATCAGCTTGAAAGTGCGGCTGACTAAAGAGAGGGGGCGAATCGATGCCTCTTGACGTGCCCGATTCATCTTGTCATAAAACTCTGAATCCTCGAAATGAGTCAGATCGAGAGTCAACGCCTTCTCTAGAATCAGAACATTCACCCGCTGACCCAGCAGCATTCGCAGCAGAGACTGGCAGACAGCCAAACCCCGCTGACTGCCTGTCAGCAACACTACCGCGATCGCCTCCAATCCCACATAGCCCAAAGTATGAAGGCGATCGCTTGCCAAGCTAGAGTGAGAAGCCAATACCACCCCATCAACGATTAACTTACTGATGTAGGCAACTGCACCTGGCAGTAGTCCCGCTACCAACGTGAAGATCGCAAAAATCATAGTGAGGTTGTGACTGGTCGTCCACACTAAGCCTAGGGCGCGACCACTGTATTGAAATACTGCTAGGGATTGATGCAGGCGTTGCCAAAGTCTAGGTGCGTTGAGTTTCTTGGGCCTCTTCATGTTCTACTTATACGTGCGACGACTGAACAGCGGTTCCACAAAAAATCGTTAAAAATCTTACAGCTTTAAGCTTCTCTAAAGATATAGAATCCACAGGTTGATTGCTCTAAGGCAAATCTACGTAGGTTCAAACTCATATAGGTCATCATGTCTGAAGCTATGGATCTATCAAACTCTCATACTCTCAAAAATTTAGATGCGGCCTTTGCTGGTGAATCGATGGCAAATCGGAAGTATCTATTTTTTGCAGAGGTGGTTCGCAAGCTTGGTTTTGCTGATCTATCTAAGCTCTTTAAAGAAACAGCCAACCAAGAAACAGAGCATGCCTTTGCTCACTTTTCTTTGTTGCATCCCGAACTGGTCGTGGAAGATCCAGCAGCCCTCAGTGAAGCTCAGAAGCAGGAAATAGCAGCTCGCTGTCTAGCTTTGGCAGTTGAGGGCGAGACTTATGAATATACCACGATGTATCCAGATTTTACAGCAGCAGCCCAGCGCGATCGCGACGAAGAAGCTGCCGCTGAATTTCAAGCTCAAACTAAAGAGTCGGCTGAACATGCTGAAATATTTCGTGAAGCTGCCCATCGCTTTGGTCTGCTGGTGAATGTAGAGCATTTTCATGCTGACCGTTATACAGAAGCGCTGCAAGTTCTTCAGGGAGGTAAACCTGCACACAGAGTTGCTGGCAGCGATCCAGCTACTCGTAAGTGGATTTGTAGGGTATGCAGCATGATTTACGATCCAGTTATGGGAGACCCCGATTCAGGAATTGCTCCTGGTACAACTTTTGAAGACATTCCGGATGATTGGCATTGTCCAATTTGCGGTGCTGCTAAAAACACATTCATCCCGTTTGAAGAGAAAGTTGCTGCTTAATACC
>CAZZWA010000240.1:0-9203 GCA_964657555.1 uncultured Microcoleus sp. | reverse complement strand
GGCGGCTTTCACTATGATTGGCAACCTTGGCTAATTATCTGTTATGCATTTAAGCATGATGGAAGTTCTAGACAATTAGCTGTCAAAGGAAAAACACACCTTTAAAAGCGTGAAGTACTGATGTGCCGAAATCAGCCAAAGCCAGCGCGATCGCGCTGGCTTTGGCTGATTTCGGCACATCAGTACTTCACGCTTTTAAAGGTGTGTTTTTCCTTTGACAGCTAATTGTCTAGAACTTCCATCATGCTTAAATGCATAACAGATAATTAGCCAAGGTTGCCAATCATAGTGAAAGCCGCCCACTAGGAAGGATGCGTCAGGTTGACGCCATCGATTGAGCCCTCTTTTGTCACTTTGAGTAGAGAATAAATATCGAGCCTTTTTTCATATGGTTCTCTCACGTCAAATCAATGGTTGCTTGACGAAGGAGCGGCATTTCAAATATTCTTTCCCCGGAGTGATTAAAGAGGTTGATATCATTTCACTTTAAGGTTGATACAAATATACAGTCGGAGGCATGAGCTTTGGGAAAGAAATGAGGATAAGTCATTTGTGTCAGGCATTTCGTGAAATGGTATGAGCTGTATTGAGTGCCCCCTGCCTACTGCTTGAGTAATACTGACAGCGTTGATAATGGAGTTAGCGATCAGATTGCGGGCAGTGTCGATGAGTATGTGATTATCCTTAGCCCTTAGCAGCCAGTTACCAGAATTAAATCCTGTGAGCGAGTGCTAGAGGCGTGAGAGCAGATTTCCCCCGACCACATCCATGCCGTTCCCATTCTCTACCAGATCCGGCAAGGCTCAGGCACACTCTGAATGCTAGGAGATATCATGTCGTGTTGAGTTATGAGTTTTGAATTAAGAAATTTAACTCGACACTTGACACTGCAAACTCAAAACTCTTATGTATTTAAAAACCCTTCACCTCCGAGAGTTTCGCAACTACCAGGATTGCTTAGTAAATTTCTCAGCCCCCAAGACAATTTTGGTGGGAAATAACGCTCAGGGAAAATCCAATCTTTTGGAGGCGGTGGAGTTGCTAGCGACGCTAAAGAGCCATCGGGTTGTGCGCGATCGCGACCTCGTTCGCGTTGGCACAACGGCTGCAAAACAGCTAGTGGATTATGACGAAGAAGCGGCACCAGAGGGGTTTGGAGCGTCAGCAGGTAAGATTGAGGCTACCTTAGAACGTGCAACAGGGCTAGTAGATCTAGCTTTAACTCTACGCACCCAAGGACGACGTACCTATACTGTTAACCAAGAATCGTTACGCCGCCAGCAGGATTTTCTGGGCATCCTCAATGCTGTGCAATTTTCGAGCCTGGATCTAGAGTTGGTGCGTGGGGCTCCCGACAGGCGACGTAACTGGCTGGACTCTCTACTCATCCAGCTTGAACCAGTTTATGCCCATATCTTGCAGCAATACAATCAGGTTTTGCGGCAGCGCAATGCCCTATTAAGGAGAGTCCGGGGTTTGGAGTCGGAAGTCTGGAGTCCACAGATCAAATCTTCAACTCAAAACTCAAAATTCTTCGTTAGTGAAGCGCTAGAGGCAGCTCAGCATACTGATAGTGACAGCTTGAGCAACATAGAAAAAGATAGCGCAGCTCACAACTCAACAGAACTAGCCCTGTGGGACTTACAATTGGCAACAGCTGGTTCACGAGTCACGAGGCGTCGGGCGAGAGTCCTACGGCGGCTAGCTCCATTGGCTCAGGCATGGCACACTAACATTAGTGGCTCCCTAGAGGCGCTAGAATTGAGATATGTTCCCAGTGTTAGTCTGGAGCATGATGAGCCAGACTGGGTTAAGCAAGCATTTCTAGAAAAGATACAGCAGCGCCGTATTGCTGAACAACATCAGGGTACAACTCTTGTCGGCCCCCATCGAGATGAAGTTGAGTTTACCATCAACCAGACACCAGCAAGGGCTTACGGCTCTCAGGGTCAGCAACGGACGCTCGTGTTGGCACTGAAATTGGCAGAACTCAAGCTTATTGAAGAAGTTGTTGGCGAACCACCACTGCTACTGCTTGATGACGTTTTAGCTGAACTTGACCCCTACAGGCAAGATCAGTTGCTTGATGCTATACAGGATCGATTTCAAACGCTGATTACTACAACACACCTAGGCTCTTTCGATGCTCAATGGCTAAATTCGTCTCAAATTCTTTCAGTACAGGCAGGGCAAATATCTGCGCGAAGCTCTTTCTAAACTGTTTGCCGCTCAGCACTCTGGAAAAACGGGGGGTCATCCGTGTATAAATAGTTATTTAATATATGGTAGGAACTTGTATGTTTGTACGCTATTAATTGTTACTGCACTGACAAGGCTGCTAAGCACCAATGGATAATGGATAAAGATGAGATTGCAATACTGGGCAATTCCTTACGACAGATCGATCAGAGATTGACATCGGCTAAAAGGGATGGCACCCAGAGAATCTGGTTTCAGGGGGGGGAGCCTTATTTTGATATGTTTATTGAATTGCGAGAGCGTAGCATCGAATGGTTTCAGTTTACTTTGCGAGGCCAGTCACTCTCGTGGCATCAGCAGAAACCAGGTTGGCAAACTGGGAAAACCAATGAAATGAGGGTAGATGACGTTAACTTCTATCCCGCCAGCAAACTTATCCAGCCCGATAACACCCCAGATTCTGCTTTTATTGAGTTGGTGCACTCTATTCTAAAAACCCGTGGTGGTGAGGATATCTTCGACCAGATACTGGTGTTGTTTGAGAGTTAAATAGAGGTTGTACTACAATCAATTAGTCACTATCCCTTTTAGGGAACTCAAAATAAATAATCATCCTCTTATTATGGCTGTCTTTAGTGGTAGAGACTTTTCGACAGAACGTCTCTACAAAATGTATTGGATATTTATTTTCTTGGGGTTCCCTTCGCTGACATTTGTTTATACTCACTTGCTTAAATGTGTTTAAGTTGATTCGCGGATTTTTTGCCGGTCCTACTTACCTTTTGCGATCGCTGGTTGTACTTCACAAAACGCCCCAGCTACGCAGCTACGTACTCATCCCTATCTTGGTGAACTTGGTAGTCGGCATCACCCTCTATGTGGGCTTGCTACTAAGTGGAGTCCATATTATGGATACCTTGATAGCTCAACTGCCTCTACCCAGCTGGGCAAGTGCTGGTGGGTTTACCATACCTGTACTGGATTGGCTGCTGCGTATCCTACTAGGGATAGCATTGTTACTCATTACTGCCTTTTTGCAGGTGCAATTTGGGGTCGTGCTGGGGGCTCCTTGGTATGGGATGCTTTCCGAACAAATGGAAAAAATCCGCGTTGGCAAGTTGCCATCGCCGGAACCATTGAGTTTGCATACTATTTTTCGGGATATTAGGCGATCGCTCTTGTACGAACTGAAAAAACTGCTACTTGGGGTCTGTATTGGGCTGCCGCTATTTGTGGTAGGATTCTTGCCGCCGATGGGCTCGGCGATCGCAGGTGTTGGTAGCATTGCTCTCTCCGCAACACTGCTCTGTCTTGACTTGTTCGACGCCCCATTGGAACGACGGCGGTTGTCTTTTCGGACTAAGTTAGGAATTGTGCGTCGCTACTTACCAGCCAGTGGGACTTTTGGCTTAGTTTGCCTAGTTTTGGTGAGCATCCCCCTGCTTAATTTCTTAACCATCCCTCTATGCGTCTTAGGCGGAACACTTTTTGTCTGTGACCGAGTTTTGCCACAATTGCCAGAAAAGGCTCAGGATCAAAGCGAGGAGAGCTTTTGAGTCTACGCTTGAAAATCAATTTTAGATTTATGTTTTCAGATACGCTCAGAGTCCCCATGAATTCCAGAAAATAGTGCAATTAAACTTTGACTAAAAAGAGGATGAAGAGCAGACTCTCTAGCTTTACGGCTAGTTAGTTGCAAAATAGACTCTTGAATTCCATATTCACTCTTGAGATGAGCCTGCAATTGCCTGACTAATCTGTCTCTTGCTTCAGCATCTAGGGATTCAACAGTGATATGAGCAGACAGCACAACTTGTCCTGAACCAATAGTCCAGATATACAGTTTCTCTACTTCACAAACGGCAGCAAATGACTTCAGCACCGCTTCTACCTGAGCCAGATCAATGGATTTAGGTGCATACTCCATTAAAACTGCAATACTTTCCTGCACTAACGGTATCGCGCTCACTCCCGTCAAGCAAGCAACAAGCAGACTAACTGCGGCATCTGCCCACAACCAATTTAAGAAGTGAACAGCTAAAGCAGCGAGAATGATGCCTACAGAACTGGCAGCATCAGCAACTAAATGAAGGAAAGCACCCCGTAGGTTGAGGTCATCATGACTGTGCTGGTGGAGCAAGTTGATGTTGAGGGTATTTATGACTAAACCCACTGATGCCACAATCAACATTGGTAAGCCCAACACTGGTTCTGGCACCTGGAATCGGTTAATAGCTTCCCAGGCAATTAAGGCAGAGAGGACTAGCAAACCTATTCCATTGGCTAAGGCGGCCAAAATTTCTACTCGACGATGCCCAAATGTCGCCTGTCCTGCCGCAGGACTTTGTGCTAGCCAGCTTGCTAGTAGTGTTAGCCCCAAAGCAGCCACATCCGAAAGCATGTGTCCCGCATCTGCTTGCAGTGACAAACTGTGGCTCCACAGCCCTGTGCTCCATTCTGCAACTAGAAATATAGTCAGCAATCCCAGAGCAATCCACAAAAGCTTGGTCTTTTGGCTGGGCTGAGTGACACTGACATCAGGCAAATTGGCACATGCACAAAAGCGACCTGTAACAGCACAGTTACTAGCAATATCCTGTTTAGCTGAAAGCATCGTGTAAATATGTCTGTATGAATTGCCACAATTAAGTGATAATTTTTAATCCTTGAATAGATTAACAGCTATAAATTAAGGAGGCAACAACTATTTATGAATTTTCGGTAAAGAAACGAGCGATCACGAGTACTCAAATCACTTTCCCCTGATGGGAGGACTTGAAAACCGTCTTGCTCCCCTTCTACCTCAATGGGAGAAGGGGCTGGGGGATGTTAGCGTAGCAGCACGAAGTGCGGGTGAAAAATTGGGATGCTTCCATGAATACGTAGATACATGCTCTAGAACACCGCTTCAGCGATCGCAGGTAGGGCTTTCTCTATCAAACTTTTATTTGAGGGGAGAAAACGGGTAGTTCATGTTAGTTATTGCTTAGGTACACTAACTTCATAATTCACGGTTCCTTGGCTAGGAACTCCTGGCATCTGGTACGGGTTAAACTTCAAAACATCTAAACCGCCCTTTTTAACCATGTGAGTCAGAAAGTGTAAAGAACCTTGCAGAAGGTCTGCTGCATTAGGCAGGAGGATGTTCTCGTGTTCTAATTGTGGTTGCAATCTCAATAGTTCCTTTACAGGCTTAAATATATCAGAGGCTTCCGTATATAACTTGATAAAAGTAGATACAGACATGCGAATTTCAGAATCAACCTCAGCAGGATTCTTGAGTTTATTACCTTCGATAATTCCCCCAAAGCGTTTCTCAATAAACGTCCTAACATTCTCTGCATATGAATTTGCGTTAAAATGATAGATAGCCTTAGAAATAGAAGTCTCTTGCCGCGAGTTAATCATTGCTCCAACTACGTAGGCGGCAATGTCAGCAGTATAATCAGTATCAGGAGCCAATCTCTCCAATGCTTCCTCTAAGTTTTTGATGTGGATGTTATCAAATTTAGAGCGATACGCAATAACAGCAGAGCCAATATCCCCAGCCCATGAAGTGTGATCGCTCGTCCATCTGCTTAAATTTGACCAATAGACTCCTGGCTGATAGATTTGATCTGAGAGAGAGGCGATGAAATGACCAAAATCGGTACTCTCACGGCTTAACACCAATTGCTCTTTATTTAGAGTTTCATCAATATACTTTTGGTCGTACCCTGTTGCTATGTACCAGAGATCAGTCGTATATTCCGGCTTAGTATATCCGCGCAGCTTATTCGCGATTTCATAAGCAGACTTCCCAGAGTTATAAATCTCAATTTTGTCAATGAATTTTAGTGCTGCTTCTAGTTCAGACATAGATTTGAGAATTTATCTTATTCGTCAGTAATACAAGAACGAGCTTGTGCATCGGAGGCGGCGAAGAGGTTTTTCAGGAAAGCCTTGCTTGATTTACCTATGATTTTGGTAGAAACCGGATTTCTTCGCGTACACTCTCAACAAGCTACAAACTGAAGCTGCAATGCTCCGGATTATTTCACAGCAGATATATTGGCAAAACTGAGCTACCGTCGCATCTGTCAAATTATTTAAAGCTACGCTTCTAACGGTAAACCTCCTGCCATGGAAATTGCCAAAAATTTCTCTTGTGTAGTAAATGGCATGGGGAAACCATGACAAATCCATTTCACTCTGAAGAAATTTTAGCAATGGGAAATAAGCTTAAATACTTAGATGCCATAACTTAAATCAGTTACCAGTTCCTAAGTTCCTAGTTCCCAGACAATATTGTGGGAGTTTAGATTCGGAAGCGTCCCATTTTTTGTGAAACTTTCTTACCCTCACCCTAAATACCTCTTCCATTAAGGGAGAGAGACTTAAAAACCATCTTCTTACCCTTCTCCTATCAAGGGAGAAAGGGCTGGGGGATGAAAGTGAAAAACTGGGATGCTCCCTTTAGCTTCAGAGTAAAGCCTCCTGCCTATAGAAGTGGAAGACTCTAGCTCCCAAGAATGAATAAACTGGTCACTGATAGCTGTTTGTTGAGCACATTTTAGATATAGTCGTACTGATTAAAATAATACTCAAGTATTAGTATTTATGAGATAAACAATAAGCTATTAGTATTTAGTCATTCCGAATATTGGGATTATCTGACTATCCTGGTATATTATACTGTAAATCTTAAGAGAGCTAAGGTTTCAGAGGCCGCTTTCTTTATAGAGACTGCAATAAGCTCAGACATATTCAGTTATCTTACGTTAATTCAAAGGAAACTTATATGAACAAGCGCCAGAAGAGTCAATTCATTTTTGGGAGTCGGTGGATAAATCGGCAGCGGATTGTTCGTAGCATGGAGGCTTTCCAGGACTTAATTGTGATTTTACTGTGTGTGGGTCTGTTCTGCGTCATGGTTCTCCAGCTCTTGGAAATTTTTCACTCTCTAGTACAGCCAGTGGATTTTCCAAAAACGACTGCACACATCCTATTTGTATTGATTTTAGTCGAGTTATTCCGATTGCTGATCATGTACTTACAGGAGCATAGTGTGGCTGTAGGTGTGGCTGTGGAGATAGCGATTGTATCTGTACTGCGAGAAGTTATTGTTCACGGAGTGCTAGAAGTGACCTGGAGCCAGATATTAGCAATTTGTGGCTTATTGTTCATTCTGGGAACATTACTGCTGGTTTGTTCCAGGACGCCACACATGGATCATCTGAGTTCCCTTCATGAACGCCATGATCTGCGCGAGTCTGAGGAAGCAGCTAATTATGGGCCACATTCAGCTCACTATGACCACAAAGTTTGAAGATTTTTACTTAGCCTGCTATGGGGCTTTGATAACTGCGATCGCCTGCGATTAACCTTATCCCCCGACCCCCTTGGGAGTCTGACTCCCACTTTACCTTTGCCGAGTCAGGTGGTTGGGGGTTAGTTCGTTAGCTGAGACAGCCCAATTCTCAAGATGAGAGATTCAAGCGATCCCCTGACTGGTTATGATGTAACAAAAGCTTTTAGGGAACGCGAATAATAATGCGAATTTTGTTTGTTGCCGCAGAGGCTGCACCTATTGCCAAAGTGGGTGGCATGGGTGATGTAGTTGGTGCCCTTCCCAAAGTACTCAGAAAGATGGGGCATGATGTCCGCATTTTCATGCCCTACTATGGCATGCTGCCAGACAAAATGGACATTCCCAAAGAGCCAATCTGGGTGGGTAATGCCATGTTCCAGTCTTTCTCTGTCCACGAAACTATCCTGCCTGGAACAGATGTCCCCCTATACTTATTTGGTCATCCCGCCTTCCTGCCTCGTCGCATTTACTCTGGGGAAGATGAGGACTGGCGGTTTACTCTGTTTGCCAACGGTGCAGCAGAATTTTGCTGGAACTACTGGAAGCCACAAATTGTTCATTGCCACGACTGGCATACAGGCATGATTCCGGTATGGATGAATCAAGACCCCGATATCACCAGCGTCTTCACAATTCACAACTTGGCCTATCAAGGGCCATGGCGATGGTACTTAGAAAAAATCACTTGGTGTCCTTGGTACATGCAGGGTCATAACACGATGGCGGCTGCCGTGCAGTTTGCTAACAAGGTGAACACTGTCTCTCCCACTTATGCTCAGCAGATCCAGACCACAGCCTACGGTGAAACCCT
The DNA here is from genome assembly GCA_964657555.1 of uncultured Microcoleus sp. GTDB lineage: Bacteria > Cyanobacteriota > Cyanobacteriia > Cyanobacteriales > FACHB-T130 > CAZZWA01. The sequence goes on along the minus strand of CAZZWA010000240.1, from coordinate 843 downwards.
AGAAGGCTTGCTGTCTTTCATCAGTGGCAAGTTATCTGGCATTGTCAACGGCATCGATACTCAGGTCTACGACCCTGCAACTGACAAATACATCACCCAAACTTTCACCATCGATACTATCGAGAAACGCCAACCCAACAAGATCGCCCTGCAAGAAGAAGTAGGCTTAGAAGTTAACCGGAATGCCTTTGTGATTGGCATGGTGACACGGCTAGTAGAGCAAAAGGGCATCGATCTGGTTATTCAGATCCTTGACCGCTTCATGTCCTATACAGATGCTCAGTTTATTTTGCTGGGCACAGGCGATCGCTACTATGAAACCCAAATGTGGCAGATGGTCTCCCGTTTCCCCGGTCGCATGGCAACCTACTTACTCTATAACGATGCTCTAGCCAGACGCATCTATGCAGGCAGTGATGCCTTTCTCATGCCCAGCCGCTTCGAGCCTTGCGGCATTAGCCAAATGCTAGCTATGCGTTATGGCTGTGTACCCATTGTCCGGCGCACGGGGGGCTTAGTGGATACGGTTTCTTTCCACGACCCCGTCAACAACGCTGGTACAGGCTACTGCTTCGACCGCTATGAACCGCTAGATCTATACACTTGTATGGTGCGAGCTTGGGAGGCATTCCGCTTCAAACCACAATGGCAGGAGCTGCAAAAGCGGGGCATGCAACAGGACTTCAGCTGGGATAAATCAGCTAAAGACTATGTCCGGCTTTACAACTCCATGTATGGCATTGTAGAAGAAGAGCAAACTGAGGAAAAAAAGCAACCGGAACTGGCTAAAGCCTGATCGAAGTCTCAACTCAAGTAGGGTGGGCAGTGCAGCTTGGCTCGCTC
>CAZZWA010000239.1:8866-9207 GCA_964657555.1 uncultured Microcoleus sp. | reverse complement strand
AAGGAATGGCGCGTTTAGGGAGCCAAACCGAATTGATTGTGCGGGGCGATCGCTTACTGGCTCAAGAAGAATCTGATGTCAGTGCTGTGCTTTTAGATGCATTGAAGCAAGACGGAATTGGACTACATTTCAATGTGACGGTTCAGCAGGTTGCTTATACCAACGGTGTGTTTACCCTAACGCTGAGTAATGGCGAAGTACTTGATGGAGAAACATTGCTGATTGCGATTGGGCGCAAACCGAATACTGGAGCACTAAATTCTGCGGTGACCGGTGTTGAATTAGATACACAGGGTTTTATTAAAATCGACGATCAATTTCAAACGACTTGCGCTGGGATT
>CAZZWA010000239.1:1904-8856 GCA_964657555.1 uncultured Microcoleus sp. | reverse complement strand
GCATGTTTCTTGGGAAGACTATCGTCGCTTGAAAGCCATTCTGTGTGGAGAACACCGGACGCGCAACGATCGGGTGTTAGGCTATGCCGTTTATACAGAACCGCAAGTAGGTCGAGTGGGTATGACGTTAGAGCAGGCACAGAAACAGGGCATTGCTGCCCGAGAAGTCACCCTGCCGATGGCTCATATCGCTCGCAGCATTGAGTGGGGGCACGATCTGGGCTTCTACCGCATGGTCATCGACACCCACACGAATTTGATTTTAGGAGCAACGCTGGTTGGATACGAAGCGGCTGAACTCGTGCATGTCTTTTTGTCACTGATGGAAGCTGGAGCAACGTGGCAGGTACTCGAGCAATCGGTTCACATTCACCCAACTTATGGTGAGGCATTGCCCAGTCTCGCAAGGCTACTCGTTGGAAATGACATGCCAATCTGCCCCAATATGTAAGAAAGGAGCAGCCACTAACGACTAAATTGATTATGCGATTACCCCGAGGGGAACTGCTTCGCACCGCTTTGAGATACCCGTAAGGGCCGCTTTTCACATGGTGAAGTACCGCTCCTTGAGCTACGCTCTCAGGCGGCTTCCAGTTTCACTCGCCCTGCCACGTTAGGAATCTTCTATTTCGAGAAGATTCGGGACTAAACCCGATGATGGTCTTACAAAGCGTCTGGAGGTTTGGAATTTCTCCCCTAACTCCCGTAGCAGTTTGCTGCTACCCTGGCAGCAACCCGTCTTCCACAGGTTGTTTATGACTTTGCATACAACATGGCTTGGCTTCTTTTTTTTTACAGCAGGACGTAACCTTGCTAACCAGCGGTCATGTTCTTTCCCTAGCGGCAATGTTTCTGCGGCAAGAGTCGTAACTCTACTTCGGAATGAGCCTTTATGTTCTATACGCCTAGGAGTGGTCATTGACCATCATTATGATATCACATGTACTAGGAATATGCAACCTGTCAACAACCACTGACCTGAGATATTGTTCGCTCTCATCCCCCAGTCGCTGCGCGTCAGAGGGATTTCTCGCTCACGTTTGGTTAACGACTTCACTTCCAGCTGCTCTCCTGAAATCTGAATGATTAAGTCGCGTTTTAACTCAAAGAACTGTCTGAAATTTTTGCCATCCCTGAGGCGATAGAATGACTCCTCGCACTCGCCTAGAAGTGGAGCGACCCCGTCCAGATTTTGATGAGTTGGAATTCATAGATCTGCCAATGGTGCAAAGGACAGAGCGAATCTTCCCTTAAAATATCGGGCGTTTCTTCAATCCAGGACTGATAAAAAGTTTCAGCAACACAGATTGACAGGCGAATGATTTCATCTTTGCCGAAGTATACCAGGTTTAATTGCTCCTGGCTCACTTTCTGCGGCGTTCCTCAAGCGCAGAGCAATTAAATTGCGTTTTAACTCAAATAACTTGACTGGTTTGCATTGGGCGATCACAGAAGAATGAAGTTAACCGAGGTGGACAGCAAGCCCAACAACCTAAAGGAGATCAAGATGAGCAGCAATCACGTAAGCAGTCAAAACATGAAACTCGAAGTTGTGGTATTGCCCGTCTCCGATGTCGATCGCTCCAAGGACTTCTATAAAACGCTGGGATGGCGGCTAGATGCCGACTTTGTCACCAGTGAAGATTTCTGGGTAGTGCAGTTGACCCCTCCCGGATTGGAAGCCTCGATTATCTTCGGTAAAGGCGTTACGTTAGCCGCGCCGGGTTCAGTTCAAGGTCTGTACCTCATCGTTTATGACATTGAGGCAGCTCGTGCCGAACTCGTCGATCGGGGTGTCGAGGTGAGTGAGGTGTTCCACGACATCGGCGAGATCTTCCACCACGCTGGAACAGAGGGACGGGTAGCTGGTCCCGATCCGAAACGCCGAGACTATGCCTCGTTTGCCTCGTTCAGTGATCCAGACGGCAACGGTTGGGTGCTCCAAGAGGTGAAGGTGCGGGCTCCCGGACGGTAGCAGGATATCAACACACTAGACAACACCTAAAACCAACACACCAAACGGCTTCGACCATAACCTGATCTGCAACATTTTGCTGCGCAAAGACCTCATCCTCCACCATTGGTCTTTGAGTTTTTTTGGCGTGGTTTCGGTTCGTTTTTCTGCTGCTACTCACTCTTCGTCACGCTTGCTCAATTATTGTCTCAATTGAGTTTCACATGATTTTCCATGACTGCAAATATTATCGCATGATTTCTGCAAAATCAGCAGTTTATTTCTACCTTTAGAGATATTGACAAACTTTACTCAATGTTAAATTGTGACCAATCGCCCAATTTTACCTTTCAGAATAGGGCACACTCCGGCGATAATACAGCCGACGATAGAGCAATTCCAACTGTCCGCCATATTCCTGAATAAACCCCATTTGCCTTTGGTATAATCCTCGAAACGAATTAGCAAAAAGCAAGGTAAAAATCGCCACTACCAACCCAGCCGCTGTAGCGATCAAAGCTTCACTGATTCCACCTGTGACTGTAATGGACTTGCTCCCTTCCACATCACCCACTTTCAAGGAGGCAAAAGACCGAATTAATCCCAAAATTGTTCCTAAAAGACCCAATAAAGGTGAAAGACTAACAATAGTCTCAAACACACTATTAAACCGCTTCAGGACTGGCAACTCAGCTTGAGCAGCACTTTCTAGAGCCAGTTGAAATTCTTCTGGAGTTGGGTCTTCCAGTTCCAAAGCGGCTAGAAAAATCCGGGCAATTGGTAAATCTGCATTCAGCTCTAACTTCTTAAACGCAGCTGAAGCGTCAGAGCGATAGACATGCAAAACGTCTCGCGCCAATCGGCTTTGACGTTTTGCAACTCGCAGCCAAAACAAGCTTCTTTCTACAATCAGTGCCACTCCCAGGATAGACAATCCCAGCAACGGCCACATCACCACTCCCCCTTTAGTAAAAAAATCGAACACCATATCTCTCCTAGTGAGAACAGTTGAAATACAGAAATTTTACTAGCTTATCCCAGCAAAAGCTTGCTCACGCTATGATTTTTTTCTGGCATTTAAAATGTATATAATTATGCTTTTGTACTGACAGAGCCATATTAAAGATGGGTCGTTGCTTGCTTTTATTCATTACTAAATAAATATTTAGACTTGGTTAATCGTCAGACAATCAAGAAATGTTATAAGTTGCTCACTTAACATCGGTTTTTCTGTTTCTCCCCACCTCCTCTGCCCTACCTCTAGAACCGCCACTTGAAATTCAACTCTATCTGACGTGGCACAACATAAGAAACTGAAGACGGACTTGCAGATTCAAAATACGTTTTGTTAAACATATTTTTGAAGTTGATTCCCATCTGAAAGTTGTTGTGGCGGTAGTACAGGGCAGCATCGGTGCGCACATAACCGGGCACTGTGAAGTTGCTGCTCAAATCTCCAGAGCGATCGCCTACATAGAATATATGTTTATCGTAATCTACTAGTGCAGCGCGGCAGAAATAAACTATCAGTTTCTTGTCCCGCGCTGTCGCGTCGCTAACGCTAGAGTCTCCTTGTCTCCCCCTCCTTTTATTGAAGTGGTGGAAAACTTTTGCCGTCATGCACTAGTGGTCTGTCAAGATTAATTTGATGGAAGAGCAATCCCTCTGTGATTGCCCCAAACTTGGGGGTAGGCACGGGATCACTACCCCTATAACCCGTCAAAAACAAGTTGACAGAGTACTAGCTAATGACTGATATAAACAACAACCTAGAACTAGATACCTTGCCAGAAGCCGTATCACTAAGCCCTGAGCAGTACCAACTGAAGATGCAGAGGCGCAAGGAAGTACAGGCTCAGCGAGTGGCGAAGGCTTCGCAGGAGAAAGGCTTAATTATCGTCCATACTGGCAATGGTAAAGGCAAAACGACAGCAGCATTGGGCATGGTGTTGCGATCGCTCGGACATGGCTACCAGGTGGCGATCGTGCAATTCATCAAAGGCGCCTGGGAACCAGCAGAGAAAGCTGTCTTCAACCAATGGGCTGAGCAGTTGACGTTCTACGCTATGGGAGAAGGCTTCACCTGGGAAACACAGAATAGAGAGCGAGATATCCAAAACGCTCATCAAGCTTGGGAAACGGGCAGAAAGTTTATTCGCAATCCTGACTTTAAGCTGGTGTTGTTAGATGAAATCAACGTAGCTTTGAAGCTGGGTTATTTGTCGGTTGAGGACATTCTAGCTGGACTGGAGGAAAAGCCAGCTGAATCTCACGTCATTCTTACTGGCAGGGGAGCGCCCAATGCCCTGATTGAGCAGGCAGACTTGGTGACTGAAATGACTCTCATCAAGCATCCCTTCCGCGAACAAGGCGTCAAGGCGCAACCTGGTATCGAGTATTAACCGATTTTTAGTAAGATCAAAGATCCTGGGAAAATTTTCCCAGGATAGTTAATGGCTGAGTTTTATAATTAAACTAGTAATTCGTTGCTGCGCCAGCTACTTTTACTGAATAGTTTTGCTTTAGTGCTTTCTTTAGATAAGTCTGCGATTAAAACAGAGAATTTAACAACGAAACCCGCTTACACAACCTTAATCTCAAACTCAAAGCTCTTAATCATCTACTGTCCAGGGGCTGCTTTACAGCTACTTAGAAGCTGCTTGTCATCCTTACTAACGGTATCAATCCGGTGATAGCCCTCAAGAGAAACTGAGTTGGGAGAAGCTAGATGCTCACCTGCTTGAGCAACCTGGGTTGTTTTTTGCAGAGCAATTGAGTAAGAATAGCCTGTGTTGTCTTCTGGATTCACTAACGTCAAATTCAACTGATCTGAGCCGAGGGTACCGTGAAAACAATTAAATTCTGAAGCGGGCATGTAGACTGCACCCTCAATCTTGCCGCTACGCACTTCAAATATCAGATACTCTTTACCAATCTGTTCTGGGGTAGAGGATTGACCGTAGAGGTAAACACCATCAGGCATTGAAGCACTTGCTACAGGCATTTCTGAAAAGGCAACAGACTTACCATCATTGGCTTGAGCACGAGGCAGGGGGGCCGACGTCTCCAACCCAGAAGCAAATATCGGAGTGGCTGTGCTGATTGCCAATCCTGCCGTCAAGAGTAAGCCCAAGACAGGCAATTGCAAAAGATTCCCCAACCAATGTTGCTTAAAAAACTGATTATGCACCATAGTTTTCCCCTACCCATCCCAGTTAATAAAGTTTAGAATCCATCTATAAAGGTAGCTGCGAACCGAAGTATAATGCTTCGCTCAAAGGAGTGAATTGAAGATCACCCAAATGGGTGTTTTTGCTCGAAACAATCGCTAAGAGAGAATTACACTTTTTCTGAAGAAATTGCACCCTGAATGCAGGAGGTGTATTTACACCCACTGTATTAACCCTACAAAGGTTGTGCAATCCCCTTTGTGACAGTCTTAGCTCTGGACTGTTTAATTGCTTCACGAGCACTACTGGGAATTTCGCAAAATTCTGTAAAAGCTTTGCATTTAGTTACAAAATCAATGAGTTATAAAAAAGCGGTGACAGTTTATCGACACCGCTTTGATGATTTATTACACCGTTGTAAGGGTCGAGGCGCGTAGAGCGCGCAACCCCGCGCCTCTAAAACCTCTGTTTATTAAGAGGCGGCGATGTACTCCCTAACATTTCCATGTCGGCGACGCAGATGAGCCAGGGCTTGGTGCTCTAACTGGCGCACCCGCTCACGGCTGAGGTTCAGTCGCTGACCCACTTTAGCCAGAGAAAGCTCGTTGCCATCCTCCAGACCAAAGCGCAGGGTAAGGACTTCCCGTTGCTGGGGGGTGAGTTCTGCCAGGAGGTCGTCCAAGTCTTGCCGCAATGATTCCTGGGTCATGTAATGCTCAGGTGAAGGCCCTTCGTCCTCCAGCAGATCTTGCAGTTCCGTGTCCTGATTATCTCCAACTCGAATATCGAGAGATATCGGCTGCCTAGCAACATTCAAGTATTCACGAATTTGAGATGGCTCTAATTCCAACGCCTTGGCAATCTCTGCCGGTGTTGGAGAGCGACCCAGTTCCTGGGTGAGTTCCCGTTGTACCTTCTTAATCTTGTTGAGCTTCTCAGTAATGTGGATGGGTAGACGGATCGCCCGCGCTTGCTGAGCGATCGCCCTGGTAATCGCTTGACGAATCCACCAATAAGCGTAGGTTGAGAACTTATAACCTCTTGTCGGGTCAAATTTCTCCACCCCTCGTTCCAAGCCCAACGTTCCTTCCTGGATCAAATCCAGAAATTCCATGTTGCGCTTCTGGTACTTTTTGGCGATCGCCACTACCAAACGCAAGTTGGCTTCAATCATCTTGTGCTTTGCCCGTGTCCCCAACTTGATTATCCGATTTATTTCGGTTTCACTCAGTTGCACATGGTCTGCCCACTCTTGACGAGTCGGTTCACGCTGTAGTTTTTCAGCTAGAGTGTCGTGAGCCTCCAGCATTGCCATCATTTGCTGCACCTGCTTGCCGTAGACAATTTCTTGCTCGTGGGTGAGCAGGGGCACGCGGCCAATCTCATGCAGATAGGTACGAACCATATCAGCCGTGAACGTGGGTTGCTTGTTTGTCTTTTTCTGGGTGTTGGCAGTGGGCATGAGTGGTGGTGACTCCGTAAACAAGAAACAAATCCGTAGCAGGAGTTGACCTCAACAGAGATTTCTAGCTCTTAAAATGAGAGTATCTGGGTTGATTGGCAAAACGTATCCTGCAAAAGATGTAAACTTATCCTACCCACTTGTACCTGGCAGGATAACTTAACCCTGATAATTTCTTTAAAGCTTTCAATTAAGCATCCCCCACCAGGATGGTTGCGGTAGGTCACTCAACTATGAACTTGAAGTCAGTATGACTTCAATATAGTTTAAGTGTACTAAAAGTATAGACGGATGTAAAGATCAAATAGTTCACTATTTTAGCAAACTTGAAAACCTTGACATTCGAGTGACGCCACAATCAGAGAC
>CAZZWA010000239.1:0-1804 GCA_964657555.1 uncultured Microcoleus sp. | reverse complement strand
TCAGCAGCTGCGAACACGTCAGCGTCTGACATTGCTTCCCAAGGAGTATCGCCAATTTCTCGGTAGAATGTTTCATCATAAGGACGGGTGCGTACCACCACAGGCATGGGAACAGCGTGACCCAATATCAAGGCTTGCTGCTTAGAGTCCAGCTTAGCTAAAACTGAGCGCAGGCTCATGCCGCCAGAGACGCCAGTAAAAATAGCGTCAATATCTTTCTCATCGTTGAGCAAAGCAGTGATGCGGGTACCAATCTGAGACATGACCTCATTATCAATTCCCGAAGGCCGCTGATCGACCACCAGCAGAGTCACGAAGTATTTCCGCATTTCGCGGGCGATCGTGCCGAAAATGGTCTGGCGGACGGTAGCAGCATCAAGGAATCGGTGGGCTTCTTCGATGGTGATTACCAGTTGGCGGGGTTTATCAATCGGATTTTTGGTCTGCAAAAATTTTTCAGCTTTGCGGACGTAGCTGGCGTGGATGCGTCGGGAAATCACATTAGTAGCCAACATGTAGGACAGCATGTTGGATTGAGAACCAAACTCAATCACGACATGCTTACCAGCATCCAAAGTATCCAAAATCTGACCTACATAGTTGTGCGGGCTAGCAGTACGCATGTATTTAAGCTCATCCAGCCGCAGGAGTTTGCGTTGCAGCGCCATAATTGAAGACTTGTTGCCCCGCTTCTCGTCGCAGAACATCTGGATTTCCTCATTACTCATAGCTAGCAGTTGGGTAATCCAGGATTTGCCGAACTCATTACGCAGAATAATGGCATTCTCCATGCTGGCTTCGGAAAGATTCAACTCTTGCCGCACCAGCATGATGTCTTCAACTTCAATTTGGTCGTAGCTGAGATAGAGTTCCTGTGCATCGCGGACACCCCGCCGCCGCGTGGATTCTGGGTCAAGGGTGTAAACCTGCACTTGGTTGGGGAACAACTGACGCAAGCCTTTGACAGTGCTGAATTGCTTACCCTCACAGACGGCTTCCCAGCCATACTCGGAGTGCATGTCAAAAATCAGATTCACTGCTGCCTGCCTGCGAATAATTCCTGATAACAGCAGGCGGGTGAGAAAGGATTTGCCCGTGCCTGATTTACCAAAAACACCGTTGCTACGTTCTACAAACCGATGTAGATCCAAGCATACTGGCACCTCCATATCTAATGGTTGGCCAATGGCAAAGTTGCACCGATGGGGATCGTCTTCCCAGCCAAAGACGGCGCGGAAGTCGCGTTCGTTGGCATCGAAAACCTGGCTGAAGTGGCTGGGAATGGTTTTGACAGGCAGTAACTCCATCTGCTCGTTGGTGTTCGCCTGAAACGACGCTAAAGATGACGGACGAGCGAGTTGTGACTGTTGCGACTTGCCGTTGGCGATCGCCACTTCTCTAGTCAGCATCAACATGGGGCTGAGATTAATCGTGCCATAGGTGCCGCTCCCAGCCAGCACCGCTTGCAAAAAATCATCTTCGGGAAGGGGAGGATTGGCAAGAATTCTTTGGCTTGCAGCTCCCAACGTCACGTCGGTAAGCATGCAAAAAAAGTCTGACCGAAAGCCTCTGACAACCAGGAATTTGCCCACCCGCATATCTTCTACGGAAACATCCGGGTGCAGTCGCACTTCTAATCCCTGACTGAGGGAGCCTTGAATCACTGACCCTAATGGCTTTTCTACATTCATGAGATTTACTCTTTGTCTGCCCCATCCTGACTGGTGTGGGTAACATCCCGTCTTTGAAATGATACCAAAAGCACAATTGCCTGCGTCACAAGTTGAGGCGAGCGAGGAAGTTG
>CAZZWA010000238.1:0-9225 GCA_964657555.1 uncultured Microcoleus sp. | reverse complement strand
TATCTTACTTAATATTTGATTATTTAGCTACAAAAGAATGGCTGAATAAGAGGTTGATTTTTCTCTCCTTAATGGGCATGTATTCATACCAAATATATTTAATCCATCAACCTATTTACTTCAGTTTATTGAAATATATGACTAAATATATTAATATTAATTCATATTTAAAGATGGGTATTATATTGGTAATCATGCTTACTATAATAGGAGGTTATACGTACTTATTCGTTAAATTAGAAACCTTTTTAAGGAAATTTCTGGAAAAACTAATCAAACAGACTTAAACAGACACAACATGCAGTAGCTAAAGGATAATAAACTAATGAATTGGCCCTTAATTTCTGTGATTGTCCCCACTTATAGTCGTGAGGAACCCCTGCGGGACACACTCAAAGACGTTTTCCAGCAGGATTACGCAGCATTTGAAGTACTGGTTGTAGATCAAACCCCAGCACATCAACCGGAGATTCAAGCGTATTTGCAGGAGTTGGCAGACGCCGGTAAGATTCAGTGGTTCCGCGTTAACTGGGCTAGTTTACCAGGAGCGCGGAACTACGGAGCGCGGCGGGCATCTGGAGAAATAATTCTGTTTATTGATGATGATGTCCAGATACCATCTGGATTTTTAACAGCCCACGCCCGTAACTATTTAGAGCATCCAAAAGTAGGAGCAGTAGCAGGACGGGTTTTTGACCGCATGAAACTAGCAGATTCAGGCAATAACCTGAGCATTGAGGATTTGCCTCCAGAAGCAATGGACCCAGGAATTGCCTGGTACTACATAGATCTGGTACATACAGTAAAGCCGCAGCGTGTTTTAACTGCTAGGGGCTGCAATATGTCCTTCCAGCGCTCAATCTTTACCAGCTATGGGATATGGTTTGATGAGCGGTTTCGGGGCAGTGCAGTGCGAGAAGAGTCAGATTTTTGTTTGCGATTGAGACAGACAGGTCTGGAGATTTGGTATGACCCATCTGCCTATTTGGTACATCTAGGAGAGGAAACAGGGGGCTGTCATGATATTAGTACGCGATCGCCCCAGTATCAAATTGCCCTTTATCACAACCACTTCTTGATGGGTTTTGAGAATCTCACAATCTCTGAGCAGTTGCGGCTGTTCGCCCGGTTATTTGACTGTCAAGTCTTAGGACACCCACCTTGTAACAAAAGTGGATCTCCTATTAAGACTTTGGTACGAGCGAGTTTCTACATCATCGGGTTTCTCAAAGCTCTAGTTACCTTGATTCAATCCAATTGGGATAATGGCCAAATTTACAGTCGGCTAGATGAAGTCGTTAAATGACAAAAAATGAGAATTCTAGTCGCTAGCCACACTTACATTGTCGATCTGAATTGCGAGAAGCTGAAAGCTCTAGCCAATATAGAACCGGGGATTGAAGTGGCAATTGTGGTGCCTCGTCGATGGCGACCAGGAGGTGTCCAGAACCAGACAATTGAGACACAGTTCCGGCAGGAAGGTTCGTTTCAGGTAGTGCCAGTTTCCCACCTTAGTCAAAACAATCAGGGACTCCTAACCTTTGGGGCCGATTTAATCTCGCTGTTGCGCCGATTTCGACCGCAGATTATTCAAGTAGAACAGGGTTCCAAGGCTCTAGGCTATGCTCAGCTGATTGCGCTTAACCAGTTACTAGGATTGAAGGCCAAAAATCTGTTCTTCACCTGGTGGAATCTACCCTATCAACTGAAATTTCCAGTGTCGCTGCTGGAAGCTTACAACCTCCGCCATACTAATGGAATTGTTGCTGGTAATCAGGATGGAGCGGAAATACTGCGGCAACGAGGCTACCAAGGACCGATTAAGATCATGCCTCAGTTAGGTGTAGATGAGTCCCTGTTTCATCCCCAGCCACAACCGGAATTAGCGGCGAGGCTTGGTATTCAACCCGATGATTTTGTGGTGGGATTTGTGGGACGGTTTGTAGAAGAGAAGGGTTTGCTAACGCTGTTGCAGGCAGTGGGCACCTCTCCCTTGACCAAGAGGGATGAGGGGGTGTTGCCACGCCCTTGGAAATTGCTCCTACTAGGTCGGGGCCCGTTAAAATCGGTGCTGCTGGAACAAGCAGCTAACCTGGGTATTCAAGATCGGTTGATTTTGGTGGAAAGTGTACCTCATAACGAGGTTCCCTGCTATATCAACCTGATGAGTACGTTAGTGCTACCATCCCAAACAACTTCTCAGTTTAAAACCATGACTGCTGTAGGGTGGAAGGAGCAGTTCGGCCATGTATTAATTGAGGCAATGGCCTGTCAGGTGCCAGTAATTGGCTCGGATTCAGGGGAAATTCCTCATGTCATTGGAGATACTGGTTTAGTTTTTCCCGAAGGGGATGTCACAGCTTTACAGAATTGCTTAGAGCAACTGAGGTCGCAACCGGCATTCGCTAAGGCACTGGCAGCGCAAGGCAGAAAACGAGCGATCGCCCAGTATACAAATCAAGCTCTAGCTAAGCAGTTGTTAGATTTTTACAAAGAACTTACATAGAGTCCGAAGTCCGGAGTCCGATGTCTGTATTCAACAAGAGTCTGGACAAAAAAATATGCGAATTTTACAAATTATCCCTTCAATTTCCCTCGTCTATGGTGGCCCTAGTCAGATGGTACTGGGACTATCGGCAGCCCTGGCGCGACAGGGTGTTGAAGTAACAGTGTTGACAACAGATAGCAATGGAGATGTCGGTCAGCTGCCGTTGGATGTGCCCTTAAACTGCCCAGTAGAACAGGATGGCTACCAGGTTATCTACTTCCGGTGTTCTCCTTTCCGACGCTATAAATTCTCTGTTGGCCTGTTACGCTGGCTCTGGGAGCATGCTCAGAAATTTGACCTGGCTCATATCCATGCTCTGTTTTCGCCAGTCAGTTCGGCGGCGGCAACTGTGGCACGCTACCGGCAGCTACCCTATCTGCTGCGCCCTCTGGGAACTCTTGACCCCGCTGACTTACGTAAGAAAAAGAGAGCAAAGCAGATTTACGCAGCCTTCTGGGAACGTGCCAATTTAGCTGGGGCAGCAGGGATTCATTTCACTAGCAATCAGGAGGCAAAGATTTCGGAACGGTTTGGCACTTCGACTCTAGACTTGGTGATTCCGTTAGGTGTTCAACCACCCCCAACTCCCGCCCTTGCTAAAGGGGAAGTGATGCCCTCTCAAGGTAGAGCTAAATCTCCTGTAATACTATTTATGTCTCGGATTGACCCAAAAAAGGGATTGAATTTACTGATCCCAGCGCTGGAAAAGCTCCTAACTCAAGGGCTAGATTTTCATTTTGTGATGGCTGGTGGTAATCCGCAAGACCCAGAGTATGAAAAACAGATTCGGGAACAGGTGCTATTTTCGCCGTTATCTTCCCACACCACCATGACTGGCTTTGTCAGTGGTGATTTCAAAGCATCGTTACTACAAGATGCCGATCTGTTTGTTCTGCCCTCTTACTACGAGAATTTTGGAATTGCTGTGGCAGAGGCTATGTCTTATGGGATACCAGTAGTAATTTCTAACCAGGTGTACATCTGGGAGGAAGTGCAGGATGCAGCAGCTGGATGGGTATGTTCTTGTGAGGTAGAGTCCTTAACGCAGGTGTTATGTCAGGCACTGGAAGACAGCCAAACGCGCCAACAGCGAGGCTTAAACGCTCAAGAGTTGGCGTTGAGGAACTATAGTTGGGATGCGATCGCTCTGGCGACTATCAAAGCTTATCAACAAATTCTGAAAAACCGTTGAATTTGTCGCTTATGTCATTTCTGTGCAGATAGCTCGCACATAGTTTTTACTGGTAATTGGTGAGCGCTAGTGCAGGCGGCAAAAGTTTTCCACTACTTTAGTAAAGGGACAAGGGGACTCTAGCGTTAGCGGCGCGACAGCGCGGGATAGAAACTGATGGGTTACTTCTGCCGCGCTGGGCTAGATATTTCCTTTGCCCACTACCCATTACTGTTTACCAACTGTATTCTCTACTAATTCTTATGAGCGAAAATGAAATAAGGCTGACTTGGAAACTTCCTCCAACATGGTTAAGGTTTTTCGTTATCATTCTACTCGTACTCGGTGTATTTTTCCGATTCGTCAATCTTGACCGGAAGGTTTACTGGCATGATGAGACTTTTACCTCATTACGGATTTCCGGCTATACAGAAGCAGAATTCATTAAACAAGTATTTTATGGCAAGGTAATTGATGTTGCATATTTGCAGAATTACCAGCATCCCCATCCTGGAAAAAGCGTCATTGATACAATCAAGGGGTTAGCATTAGAAGAACCTCAGCATCCCCCATTTTATTATGCGATCGCGAGGTTTTGGGTACAGATTTTTGGCAGTTCTGTAGCGACAACGAGAAGTTGCTCGGCTCTAATCAGCTTATTAGCCTTCCCTTGCCTCTACTGGCTGTGCTTGGAATTATTTGAATCGCCGTTTGTGGGCTGGATAGCACTCGCTCTATTAGCTGTTTCTCCGTTTCACGTCCTGTATGCTCAGGAAGCACGAGAATATAGTCTGTGGACTGTGACGATTTTGCTATCGAGTGCAGCATTGCTGAGAGCTATGCGTGTCCAAACTAAGCTGAGTTGGCTCATTTATGCAGGCACTGTTGCATTAGGACTCTATACATACGTTTTTTCGATATTTGTGATTTTTGGACACGGAATTTATGTGTTTGTAACTGCTAAATTAAAATTTAATAAAATATTCATTGCCTATGTATTGGCATCTCTTACGGGGTTTATAGCTTTCTCTCCTTGGTTTTGGCTAATTGCTACTAATCTTGCCAAAGTTAAAGATGCCATGGAGTGGTCTACTCAACCTATGTCTCTCTCCTATTTGATTAACGAATGGATTTATAACCTCAGCTACGTTTTTATGGATTTTTGGTATATTTTTACATATTATCCTAATTCTCCTTTTAATTGGAACTTTGGCAAGTATCTCATTCCTCTAATTTTAATTTTTATTGGGTATTCAATATATGTTATCTGTCGCCAAACAGAAAAACGAGTTTCGTTGTTTATCTTAATGTTGATTGGAGTGACAGCTATAGTCCTGATGCTGCCAGATTTAATTTCAGGAGGATATCGGTCAACGATGGCTCGGTATTTAACTCCTTGTTATATAGGTATTCAGCTAGCCGTTGCTTACCCGATTGCTACCCAGTTGAACCCTATCTCTACTCGCTGGCGACATAGATTCTGGCACTTTGTCACACTTGCTCTCGTTTCAGGGGGTGTTCTGTCTTGCGCGGTCAGTTCCCAAGCTGAGACTTGGTGGAACAAGAGAACTACCAGCTATGATGATCTACAAGTTGCTCGCATCATTAGCAAAGCTAGTTCTCCACTTTTGATATCTGAAAGTGGTGACAATGCCGTAGGTAGTGGATTCGCTCTCAGTTATCTAGTTGAGCCCAAAGTTCGATTTTTATTTGTGTTTAAATCGCAGATTCCTAAAATTCCTGATGGTTTTAGTAACGTATTTTTATACGAACCATCTAACAATTTGAAGTCTGCGCTTGAGCAAGAGCAGAACTCCAAGTCAAAGCTTATTTACAAAGGCCGTAAAAAAAACCTGTGGACATTAGATAAACAGTAGGAATTTTAGTTACCAGGATTAAATCAAACACCAGCATGACCTAGTGCCAAACCTGTCACTAGCATTCCCAAGACCAGGAAGGGCTGAGCAGAAGCTTGATACTTGACATCATTTTCCAGAGGATTGCGCAGGAAGTACATATCCTGAAAGGTAATTTGGGGAACGATCAACAGTATCAGGATAAAGGCGTAGAGGTTCTGGTGGATGCTGATTAAGTAAGCAGCAATCCCTGCTTGAAAGATATCAATCATCAGTACACAGATCCAGGCAGCTGCACCGAGGCCAAACATCACAGGTAGCGACTGTAGACCAAGTTGCCTATCCCCCTCAACGCTTTTGAAGTCATTGACAACAGCAATTCCTAATCCAGCCAGACTGTAGAACAAGGTGAGAATCATTACAGTGCTGTCCAGATGGCCAAAAAGGGCTTGACCCGCCCACCAAGGGAGGGCAATGTAACTTGCACCCAAGGCATAATTGCCCAGCCAGCCGTTTTTCTTCAGCTTTAGGGGTGGGGCTGAGTAGATATAGGCAAGGAATGCACCACCCAAGGCAACGCAGGTGAGGGTAGGAAAATCATGACTGGCCCACTGATCGAGGGTATAAGCAAGACCCACACCAGCTATTAACAGCACTATAATCTGCGTCACCACTTGTGGAACAGAGATAGCACCAGCAGGGATGGGACGGTAGGGCTCGTTAATGGCGTCGATGTCGCGATCATAAAAATCGTTCAGAGTTTGCGTGTAACCAGCCATTAAAGGTCCTGACAGCAACATGCAAGCAGCAGATTTGAGGAAATTTTCTAGAGTCCAAGTGAATTCACCAGACGAGGCGGCACCGCAGACAACACCCCAGATCAGGGGAATCCAGGTGATGGGCTTCATCAGTTGCAGGCGGATTTTCCAGATCGATGTCTCACCGGCAGATGCTCCTTTCATGCCTAAAAGTTGCCTAGTTTTGGCAGAACGGCTAGCTAGGTTGCTATCGGTCATTGGTTCTTGGTCATTAGTCATTTGTTTGATTGAGACATTGCCAATTGATTTTAGATCTGAGTTTAGTTACGGATGATCTGTTTGCCTACTGTATCTGTCAACTACTCTCTGTTATTAACAATCTTTCAGACTTCACCTGCTAAATGCTCCCAAATCACCTCTAGTCTTTAGTTAATTGACCAATGATCAAAGAATACCTAAAACGAAATCGTTAGATAGCTATTCTGAAACTTCGCACCTTTGACAGATTGACCGCTCAGTTGGGGAGGGAGCACAATATTGCGCCGCTGGTCACCGGCTTCAATAGTGACTTCGGGGCCGTATTGGGTGAGTTTTACCTGCTTTTTGTCAAACCCTGGTAAAAATAACTGCACTTGACGGGCAGGAATGTCAACAGTAATTGGTTTGGGAGCTAAAGCCACCTGTTGACGGAAATCTGGCAGAGCTTCTACAAGGGGTTGCCAATCAGCATCGGAGTTGATAGGTACGGCACTGACTGGCAGGGGAGCAAACTCATCTTGTAGAGACGCAGAAATTTGCGTCTCTACGTCCACTGTTGTCTGGCTGAGCAAAACCCCTCCTACAGTGAGCCCGATTTGTTGGGCGCTACCCCAGAGGTACTTGGCGGTAGCGATCGCCACCGCCGAGCTTCCTGTCACTAGGTAAGCGGCAACCCGGTTGGGGTCAGCAATGGCAGCTTTACCCTCATCTAACAGATTGTTAACTTTGCCTGCGGGTTGTTGGACTAAGTTATCGGGAGTCCAGCTGACATTGAGGACTGCACTGCTGACAGGTTGAATGAAAGGAGATACAGTTTTCCAGAGGTCAGAATCTTCCACCACTTTGCGGAATCTGCGGATATACCAGCTTAATGTTTCTGGCATTCCCAAAGCCCGCAGTGTCGCTTGATCGTCGTTGCTGTCGTAGACGATCATGTCGTACTTGCCACTGGCATCGTACTCTCGCAGAGCGTTCAGCGCTAGTGCACTGTCCATCCCTGGAAAAACGCTCAGTTCTTGACCGTACACATTTGTGAGCAGGGGTGAGCGGAGATATTGTGCCTCCAGCTGTTTAATCTCTTCCCAGCTGCGTTCTAGCAGAACGGTTGTCTGGAACTGTACAACCTGGAGGTTGTTGGCCAGTTGCTGGGGGTCGGGACTAGTGACCACCCCCAGCAACAGTCCTAAAGCGGGGCCTGGGTCTTGTCCTACCAGTAATACCCGCGATCCAGTGCTTGCCAGTTTTTTGGCAGCGGCGATCGCCAGAGTTGTGCGTTCAATACCGCCTTTGCCCAAAAAAGTTAAAATCAAAGCCATTTGTTTACTGTGCGGGTTTCAGTTCATCTTCAAAAAACCAAGTGGCCGAGTTGTCGTCAAATTGCACAACAATCCCAACGCCGCTGCCGTCAGTCATTTTGAAGCCTTTGACTGTGCCGACTTTTCCCAGTTTATTGACAATAGCGGGAGGTACCCTGTCTCTTAGGCGGTATACTTTGACCTTTTGACCGATTTCCATTGACACTCCAATGCGATGAACCATTCCACAGTGTAGCGGAATCCGGAACTCTAAAATTAAGTAAGATTTTTACTATCACTTGATTCCAGATATGTCTGTAAAAAAAGCCTTAATCACGGGCCTAACTGGTCAAGATGGCTCTTACCTAGCTGAACTACTTGTAGAAAAAGGCTATCAAGTATTCGGATTAGTTCGTCGTTCTAGCTCCAGCAACTTTGAGCGCATTAGCCACCTCTCAAGCAATATCCAGATCCTCTCCGGTGACCTGTTGGATCAATGCTCCCTAATGGATGCCATTAGCGAAGCTCAACCTGATGAGATTTATAATCTGGCTTCCCAAAGCTATGTTCCCATTTCGTGGACTCAGCCAGCTCTCACCGCTGAATACACTGCCATTGGTGTTTCGCGCCTCCTAGAATCTATCCGTCGCTGCAAACCCGATGCCCGATTCTACCAAGCCTCTAGTAGCGAAGTCTTTGGCCAACCTGACGAATCTCCTCAAACTGAGCGTACTGCCTTCCGTCCCCGCAATCCCTATGGTGTCGCCAAAGCCTACGCCCACTGGATGAGTGTCAACTATCGGCAACAGTACAACCTCTACGCCTGCTGCGGCATCACCTACACCCACGAATCTCCCCGACGGGGTACAGAATTTGTCTTCCGCAAAATCACTCGCTCTGCTGCCATGATTAAACTCCGCCTTGCCAACGAACTTAGATTAGGTAATCTGGAAGCCCGCCGGGACTGGTGCTACGCCAAAGATGCAGTTTATGCTATGTGGTTGATGCTACAGCAGGAGCAGGCTGATGATTACATCATTGCCAGTGGCGAAACTCGCTCGGTCAAGGAGTTAGTAGAGTGCGCTTTCAACTGCGTTAATATAAACTGGCAAGATTACGTCCATGTCGATCCGGCCTTTTACCGACCAGATGAACCCGTGCAGTTAGTAGGGTGCATCGATAAGATTAAAACTTGCTTGGGTTGGCAGCCTCAGTACTCGTTTGAGCAACTAGTGGAAATTATGGTGGAAAACGAATTGCAGGAGCTGAGCCAAAAGTGAGTCTGGAGTTGAAAGTTTTCATATGGGACTAAATTAGACTGGAGTTGGAGCGATCGCGC
>CAZZWA010000237.1:8040-9245 GCA_964657555.1 uncultured Microcoleus sp. | reverse complement strand
TGCTATTCACTTCAGGGAAATTTTAACGAATCAAGTAAGTTACCCAAGTTGGCTGAGTATCAACACTTGTCAATTGGGGAAGCAGCAGACGCCAAGTTTTGCCCTCACTCTGGCGTTGTACATAGACATCAAAAGGGTTTTGCTGTTGAGTTACTCGTTGCGTAGGCAGCTGGATAGTTAGATTGTAGGTACCCTGGATATGGTAGGTAGGTAAATTTTGCATCTCCAGTGGTTCTTGCTCTTTAACGATTAACTTAGTGATTTCAAACTTAGCAAGCTGAGGCAGCCCAGAGGTGTATAGCTGCTGAGTCAGCTGCTTTTGAGTCAGGCTAATCTGCAATGCGATCGCCTTCTGTACCAGATGGTTGCTTGGTTCTAGTCCAACTGTGCTACAGGATGTCAATAGCCACAGCAAAATTCCTGTCAAAATGAGCCGTTCTATCAAAACAACCATGTTAAAAAAAACCCTTGGTCTCGATCATCAGCTCTACAATTACCTATTATCTGCCTCGTTGCGTGAGCCAGATATTCTCCGGCAACTGCGGCAAGAAACGGCAAGCCATCCTAGGGCGATCATGCAGATTGCGCCAGAACAAGGTCAATTCATGGCGCTTTTGGTTCAGATGCTAGGAGCAACCAAAACCCTAGATATTGGTGTGTTCACTGGCTACAGTTCTCTTTGCATTGCTCTAGCACTTCCCCCTACTGGCAAGATTGTCGCTTGTGATGTCAATGAAGAATTCACTGCGATCGCTCGTCGGTATTGGCAGGCTGCTGGGATGGCGAACAAAATCGATCTGCAAATAGCACCAGCACTGGAAACGTTAGATCGACTGTTGGCAAACGGACACGCAGAAACGTTTGATTTTGCTTTCATTGATGCAGATAAAGGGAATTATGAGGGATACTATGAGCGATCGCTACAGCTCGTTCGTCCTGGTGGCTTAATTGCTATTGATAATGTTCTTTGGTCTGGCCAAGTTGCCGATCCTCAAGTTCGGGATCAAATCACTGTCACTATCCGGGCTTTCAATGAGAAATTACACCACGACGAACGAGTGAGCATCAGCCTGGTTCCCATTGCTGATGGACTCACTTTAGCACTCAAGCCGCGATAGAGAAAAGTAGAGAACAAAAAGCGCTGCTCGCGCATAATCCGCTTTCCCCCTTACAAGGTTTGAATTAATACTTTAGAGAGCGATCGC
>CAZZWA010000237.1:6405-7940 GCA_964657555.1 uncultured Microcoleus sp. | reverse complement strand
TTTTGTGTTTTATCCTATAGCTTGACTAGAAAATAGGAAATATTGAGTTTTGTAAAATGTGTATTATAATGCAAACTGAAGAGCTTTTTCTTTTGACAAGAAGTGGACTCTTAGATAGCAGTCATTAGTGAATACTGTCACTCTCTGGATCGGTACTTTTTAGGTATGGCTATAACACCAACATAAAACTGAGTCTACCTAATCTTCCAACCAGTAGCAGTGGACTTCACTATTGCTAGAGTAATCTCTTAGTTATTTGTTCAAAGTCTTAGTATTTTGTGAAATGATTAATACCATGATGAATATTTACCTACTGTCTGCTAGAGGCTTATGGTCGAGCGTGTCTCACGACCCTCTTTTTGAATTAGAAGACATCTTGCTACAAACGTGTGATGCTCAACTTTTGGTAACAACTGCTCGGGGAGTAAAGCAGTTGTTAAATAATCAACCTAAAAATATGGCTACTCCACTTTTAGAAAAGATAATTAATCGTACTGTTGGCAACTACAATCCTATCAATTATTCGTTTCCATCGTCGGATAGGCGGAATGTTTTATTTATAATTGGGCTGAACGGAGCCGATCTATATCAGTTGTCAAGTCTGCCTAGGTGGCGAAAAAATTTTGATCTTGTTGTTGCGTATATCTTTGATGCTTGGGACTTTAAGAGCTACCCTAAATACACGCATCTCCTAGATCACTTATTTGTACCAATGCCAGAGATTGTTGAACCTCTCCAGAAAAACTTCGGTATACCAGTATCGCTGTTGCCTTTTGGGGCGGACGTTCTCACCCACGGATCGGATGGATTCGACCGTCCGTTCGATCTAACCAGTTACGGACGAATTCCAGAAAAGTATCATCGTGCCTTTAGCCAGAAATTTAACAATCCAGATTCCAAGCGAATCTATTATCGCTCCACACCTCGACCCGTGGAACAGTTTCCCAAAAGGCCATATGAAGAGCGTAGAGATCGAGAAGATGTGCTATTTCTATTTAAAATCCTCAGAAAGACCAAGTTAGCCTTGGCGTTTGACACAATGTACCCCGGTATGAGGCCGTTTCCCTATTCGTTTGTCACACTGCGATGGTTTGAATGTGGAGGTGCGGGTTGCGCAATAATTGGCAAACGACCAACTACACCTCTCGGTAAAGAGTTATTGTCCTGGGAGGATGCAACAATTGAGTTGCCCGATGATCCCCAAGAAAGTACTGAATTCATTGAGAATCTCTTAGACGATAGACAGCGTCTTGAAGCTATCCACAAACGAAACTATCTGGAGAACTTGACTCGCCATGATTGGCGACTTCGGATCAAGAGCATGCTCGATCAGCTAAATATTCCGTTACCTGAGCGTCTCGTTGACGATTTGTCAAAAATAAAGACACTCCACACACAGTTATCTCGATCAGTTGTGTGTTCTAAGGCAGTTGAAAAGTGATAAGCTCTCGCACGTTTAAACGGTAACATCTCACGCCTGAGACTTCCGTTATCCATAGTTAGTAGTCGGTTGTTTTAAGGGAGCAGCTTACTTT